>JBFERY010000004.1:0-75997 GCA_041548785.1 Oceaniferula sp. | reverse complement strand
TTGATTATTGTTGAGGTATTTGGAAAAGCACTTCGTGATCAATGAGAGTTCCGGATGAATGACTCCTTTGGCTGCGTTTCTCCTTAGTCATGGTGCCCGCACCATTCCTTCGTCGCGCCTTGCCAAAGAAGCCATTCATCGCGGCAGTCGTCCCGTCTGTTTCACTTGATTGAAGTCATCTCGTGGCATTAAATCCTACGGGTGGTTGACAGATGGTTTGTGGTATGGATGCTCGGTCCACAATCAAAGTCCCGAGCTGATCAAGACCATTGATGACCGCTGATGCGATTCAGTGATTCAGTGATGCCCGTCATTGCGTATGCCGAGAATGCTTCGGACACCACCACTCCCGCCGCCTCCATAACGGAAGCTGCCCAACCTGAAAATAATATGCCAGAAACACCTGCTGATGTAGCCGCCGCCCCCGCTGATTCCACGAAGACCGAGAGCGGTCTAGCATGGAAAGTCCTCCAAGCCGGAACCGGCGATGAAAAACCAACCGCCGCTGACGCGGTGACCGTGCACTACTCCGGCTGGACCACGGACGGAGAAATGTTCGATAGCTCGGTGAGCCGCGGTGAGCCAACCAGCTTCCCGCTCGGTCAGGTGATCGCCGGTTGGACCGAAGGTCTGCAGTTGATGGTGGTCGGCGAGAAACGTCGCTTCTGGATTCCGGAAGATCTTGCCTATGGTCCAGTCGTTCCTGATAGCGGTCGCCCTGGTGGTATGCTTTGCTTTGATGTGGAGCTTCTCGCTATCAAAGAAGCGGCCAAGCCACCTGCGGATGCCGACAAAACCGCTGGGGGCGTTGCTTACAAAATTATCAAAGGAGGTTCCGGCGAGAAGCCGGGAGCAGATCATGTAGTCACCTTCCATTTCACCGCCAAGACGATGGAAGGAGAAACCCTGCAGGATACTCGCAAAGACCCATCTCCTCCAAGCATGCCGCTCGATAAATTGCCGCCGGTTCTTGCCGAGATTCTTGTGGAGATGAATACTGCAGAGCAGCGCCAGGCATGGTTGCCCGAGCCCCAGGCTCCCGGTGGATTCGTCGTCGCGGACCTTGAACTCGTTTCCTTCAAACAAGCACCTGCAGCGCCAGAGGTTCCTGAAGATGTGGCTGAGGTTCCTGCCGATGCCCAGAAGACCGACAGCGGACTTGCCTTTAAAGTGCTCAGCGAAGGAAAAGGCGAAGAGAAGCCCAAGGCAACCGACACCGTGAAAGTTCACTACTCTGGATGGACGACGGATGGAGAAATGTTTGATAGCTCAGTGACTCGCGGCGAACCCACTCAGTTCCCGCTTAACGGCGTGATCAAAGGTTGGACCGAAGGGGTGCAACTGATGGTCGCCGGTGAGAAACGTCGTTTCTGGATCCCAGCCGATCTTGCCTACGGCCCAGCCGTGCCTGGCAGCGGTCGCCCAGGCGGCTTGCTCGTTTTCGATATCGAGCTCCTCGAAATCGTCCGCTAGACGCGGGCCCCATACTCACACCAGCAAAACCGAAGGGCATGATAAAGTGACAAAGGGACAGACCCAAAGTGATCCAAAGTGATCCCTCCACGTACAAAAAATACAAATGCCTGGCATATTCCAAATACCCCTCTTTTCCCCCGCAAGCCCCTGATCACCCCATGAGAGTCTCAATTTACTTGCCGGGGATGGTCGGCAAGCTAGTGTGCCCGAATGATGGCCATGCTGCGAACCCTACCCATTCTACTAGTCTCTCTGCTCTTTGTGTCCTGTGCCGGTCTTGAACGGTGTTTTCACAGCGACAAAGATCTGATTAATCCGCCGTTGGATCCTGTTCAGTTGGTAGTCGGTGAAGAAACCTTGGCGGTCAAACACCGGACGATTTCATGGATGGCCGGTGGTTACCTGGATACACTGTTTGTTGAAGACCCCGAGGTGGTGAAGGTTGAGAGGGTGTCGCTTAATTCAGGATTGAAAACCTATATTACCGGTCTGAAAGTTGGAAAAACTCAGGCCTGCTACCTGAACGTATTTTCCGGAGAAGAGGTAATCAACGCGACTTTTAAAGATCCAAGTAGCCGTCGCGCGACAAGGAGTGTGTTCGAGATCGAGGTGGTGCCTGCGGGGGAGGATGAGTGAGGTCGGGGTTCGCTATTTGTACACTGGGATACCCATACGGTGAAAGCGAATCATCGGGTATGAGCACCGATATCAGTGCGGGATAGGGCGCTTTCTAGTTCGCGCAAAACCTGCGCGGATTGCGCGAAATGCGCGGGTTTTATATCCAAACCTAACTTGATTCTCAAAAGCCGAACAACCTTGACGGCCCGGCGGCTGGGGGGCTATCTATCCATGATGACGTGCACCCGGATCGTCCCAGTTCGTAACTTTTAGGGTGTTAATCATAATGCTGTTAGCTAAACACCCCCCCCTTATTACCCCATGAAATCACCTCAGAACACCTCACTCAAAAAGCAAATTTCTAGCAGTTTCGGGGCGCTAGCCGCCCTTGTTTTTCATGTGAGTTTCGCTGCCGATGCTGCGGACCAGAGGCCGAATATGGTCTTCATCATTGCGGATGACATGTCGGTGAATGATTTCGGCTGTTACGGGAACCCCGTCGTGCAAACGCCTAGCATCGATCAACTGGCGGCTGGCGGGATGCGTTTCGATAATGCCTACCTGACGACGAGTAGCTGCAGTCCGACGCGGTGCAGTATCATTACGGGGCGGTATCCGCATAATACGGGAGCCCCGGAGCTGCATTCGAAGTTGCCGGACGGTCAGATTCGTTTCCCCGAGCTTCTGAAGGAGGCCGGATACTACACGGTGCTCTCGGGTAAGAACCACATGTTCAGTTATGAGGATCGCGCCTTCGATAAGATGGCCCGCGGTAAGGGGCCGAGCGGTTCGGAGGACTGGGTTGATTTCCTGAAGGAGCGTCCAAAGGATAAACCCTTCTTCTTCTGGTTGGCTTCCTACGACGGGCACCGCGCCTGGGACATCAACGATGAAGCGCCGATCTATGATCCAGATACAGTGATCGTGCCGCCATATTTGGTGGACACGCCAGCCGTCCGACAGGACCTCGCGAACTATTATCACGAGGTCAGTCGTTTTGACTACTACATTGGACTGGTTGCCGAAGAACTGGAGCGACAGGGCGTATTGGAGAACACGCTGATTGTGGTCGCCTCCGATAATGGCCGTCCTTTCCCCCGCGACAAAGTTTATCTCTACGATAGTGGGATCAAGACCCCTTGGGTGGTGCACTATCCGAAGATGGTGCAAGCTCCTGCCGCGACGGATAGCTTCGTCAGCGTGATCGATCTGAGTGCGACATGCCTGGAGTTGGCCGGGGTTGAAGCCCCGGATGCGATTCAAGGCCAAAGCTTCGTTCCGATTCTTAAAGACCCAGACGCTGATGTTCGCGAAGTCGTCTTCGCTGAACACAACTGGCATGTTTACCAAAGCCATGAGCGTATGGTTCGCTTTGGTGACTACCTCTACATTAAGAACAACCATCCCGACATGCCGAATCTAGGCCATGAGTCGGACATGGTCTATGTCTCGGGTAAAGAACTATGGAAGGCGCATGCGGCTGGTGAGACGCAGTGGCATCAGCAGCAGGTCTTTGCGGTGCCGAGCCCGGCCGAGCAGCTCTTCCATGTGAGCCGCGACCCGCATCAGCTCTGGAACGTCGTCGAGCAACCCGCCTATGCGAAGGCCTTGAAGCAAGCCCGCAGCTTGTTGGCCGACTGGACCGAGCAGACCGGCGACACGATGCCGGAAAACCCGACGCCGGATCGCCGCGATCCGCCACGCATCGTCGATGGTGAGATTATCCCCATGGGTGAAAAACACGGTAAGCAGAACCCACACGCAGAATTCCCCGGCGCGGCGAAGAATGCTGCGCAGAACAATCATCCTGGCCCGATACGTTTGTCGTCCGCCTGCTGTAAATAAGATCAGCGTCCGCTGATTAATTAAGGGACAAACCTATTGTGTTCGGAGGTTTTTCTAAGAAAAGGAATGTTGGCGGTTCATAAGGGGAATGCTAGCCTACCCGCGGATATTTTATCCGCCCACCCCCCCCGTCATCATGATCACAAAACGAACAAATTCCGCGGCGCTGATCGTATTCACAGCCGCCATGCTGCTACCCAGCTTCGCGGCCGATGCCATACCCGTCCTCTCCTCGGTCCGGGCCCCCGAGAAGCCGCTGACAACCCGCCTGCACGAAGCCGACAAGGTATTCGTCGGCGAACTCGTCAACCGGAAGCCACTCAAGGACGACTGGTGCCATGCCGACCTGAAAGTGACCCGCGCCCTCAAGGGCGTAAAGCTGGGTGAACTCGTTCCGGTGGTTTGGCGGCCGAAGGTTGCCCGCTACAATGCCGAGGAAAACCAACTGGGACTCGCCGTGCTGAAACCCGCCCATGAAAAACGCTACCGGCTCCGTCCGGACACATTTGTCGACATCACCTTCGCCGAGCAGGCGGCCTACTCGTTGGGGAAAACGGACGGCATCCTCCGGGAATACGTGGAAGGCGCGACCCTGACCAAGGAGCAGGAGAAAGCCGTTATCGAGCTGGCCAATCAACGCGGCATCAAGAAGGTTGCCAAGATTAAGACCTACTATCTACGCCCCTCATCCGACCGCGCTATCTCGGTGTACGGAGTCGAGGAGGTCGAGGGACGCGAGGTAATCCATCCCATCCTGACTGTGAAGCGCAAGGGGTGGACGCACCGGAGCAGAGAGCCCAGGAAAGACGAGCTTCAGATCGGTGAGTTCTGGGCGGGAAAAGCCGCGATCCGAAAAGCCACCATCCTGATGGTCGGGGGCAAGGAATACCGGGTCGGAAAACCCCATGGACTAACCGTCGAACAGTGCGAATCCATCCTCAAACGGCTGCAAACTGGAAAATACACCGTGGCCGAGGGGAGGAACGGGGGCCGGCTCAAGGGGGTCGACTGGAATAACCCGACGTCATTCAGCAAATTTGGTGAGAACGTCAATGTTTCGTTCCGAGAACAAGGGAATGGTGACGGATTCTATTCTCTGAGACTGACAGTCACCCAGGATGAACTTGTCATCAACCAAGTCATGCTCGCCATGCCTTGAAGTCGGGTCTATTGGTCCAAGGGGCTTCCATCCTCCTAATTAAGGGGCAGACGCGCAGGCAGCGGGTGCACTGGAAACGTCGGGTGTGGATGTGCAGAACACTCGGTCGTCTGAAGGACTCGAGGTGGCGTGCCTTGCGCAAATAGCGGCCCTTGCTGCGAATGCGGGAGCAAAAGCAGTGCGGGCAACATCTGGGTTCAAGACATGACTTTAACTCGACATGCGCGGCGAGCTCTTTATCTTGGTCTTGACGAAGGGGGTCGTAACCCCTCAGACCTATGCAAGCCCTTTATCACCCCATGAAAGCACCTCCGAACACCTCACTCAAAAAGCAAATTCCTAGCAGTCCGTAGGATGGAAGAATTGAACGCCCCCATTGTTGAGGGCCTTCGTCCGCACGGAGTTTTTGCAAACTAAACGAACTAAAAAGCACTTAGAATCATGACCCGAATCTTCACCGTCACCCTCTGCTTGTTGGCCAGCTACTGCCAGGCCGCCGACAAGCCCAACTTCATCTTCATTCTCTCCGACGATATCGCCCAGGGCGATATCGGCGTCTACGGACAGGAATTGATTCAGACGCCAACCCTCGACCGCTTGGCAAACGAGGGAACGCTTTTTAATCAGGCATACACCGGCACCACCGTCTGCGCCCCCTGCCGCACGAGTTTTTATACCGGCCTGCATTCCGGCAACTCACCGGTTCGAGGCAACTATGCCCACGTGCCAGAGGGGCAGTACCCGATTCCAGCCGAGATTGTTACCGTCGGCGAAATCGCCCAGGCAGCGGGCTACAAGACGGCCACCTTCGGCAAATGGGGCATGGGCTTCTTCGACACCGAGGGCGCACCTCAAAAGCAAGGCATGGATCATTTCTTCGGCTACAACTGCCAGCGCCATGCCCACTCATACTTCCCAACCTACCTGTACGATGACACCCAAGCGGTCATCCTTCCCGGTAACAATGGGCGCGATGTGGGTGAAACCTACGCCCAGGAAGTCATCCAGCGCGACATGATCAAATGGCTGAAAGAAAACGGCAACAAACCCTTTTTCATGTTCTATGCGCTCACCCTGCCCCACGGCCGCCATGAGATCGACGACTTCGGCATCTACGCCGATAAGCCATGGACGGATGAACAGAAGGCGTACGCCGCACAAGTCACCCGCATCGACTCCGATATTGCCGAGCTGATTGAAACCCTCAAAGAACTGGGCGTCGATAAGAACACCCTGATTGTCTTCGGTGGAGACAATGGCTCGTCCTTCGATCCGAACAGTGAAATCGGCAAACGCTTCAACCAGACCATGGACGGCAAACTGCGCGGCTACAAGCGGGGCATGTATGAGGGCGCCCTGCGCCAGGCATCTTTCGCCTGGTGGCCCGGCACGGTTCCCGCCGGCCGCGTGACTGACGAACCCTGGGCCTACTGGGACCTAATGCCGACATTTGTTCAATTGACCGGCGTAGAACCACCCGAGGGCTACAAGACAGACGGTCTTTCCCTGGTCGAATTCCTGAAAGGCGGCAAAGCACCGGAGCGGGAGTATTTCTACTGGGAGTTACTGGATTCGTACGGCGGCTGTCGTGCCGCTCGCTGGGATAACTGGAAAGCGGTTGTTCCGAAACCGGATGCAGCCATCGAAATCTATGACCTTTCAAAGGACGAGAGCGAAAGCAACAACCTGGCAGAAGCGCGCCCCGATCTGGTGAAACGCGCCAAGGCTATCTTTGACGAGGCCCACACACCTCACCCGGACTGGCCACTGAAAAAACGCACCGAAAAACAAAACCAAGCCCATAAGGAAGCGTGGCAAATCAAACACCAGCGCGACAAGGAAGGATGGGTCCCACCCAATGCGATCCCCCTGCCGGCAGAGTATTTGAACTGATTCAATCACAACCGCTAAATGACATTATGCCGAAATTCACACTGCTGTCCGCACTCCTCTTCGTTGAGTCGTTCATCAGTGCGGCACCGGCGCAGAATCTCATCCTGATGGGTATCGACGACCTGAATGATTGGGCCGGCTGCCCGGTCGGGCACCCGCAGATAAGCCCCTTATCACCCTACGAAAGCACCTCCGGTCACCTCACTCAAAAAGCAAATTCCTAGCAGTTCAGTCAGGCGGACGCCCCCCACTCACCATGATTCGAATCCACGAAACCACCCGCACGCTCCCGTTTTTCCAGCCTCTTCCGTTGACGGATTTGCCGCTGATCTATCAACGTGAGCATCTGTTTCCCTACACCAGTTATGGAGACACCGCGGCCACGCCGGTTCTGCGGGAGTTCCGGATGGTGGTTCTGGAAAACGAGGCCCTGCGCATCGAGGTGGCACCGGAGCTCGGAGGGCGCGTCTACAGCTTGGTGGACAAGCGGATTGGAAAGGAAATCCTGTTCAGCAATCCGGTCGTGAAGCCGGTCCGGATCCTGCCGATCTGGGGCTTCATTTCCGGCGGCATGGAATTCAACTTCCCCATCGCGCACTCGCCGACGTCCATCGCCGAGGTCGGCTGTGCCACCGGTCGGACCGATGGCTACGGATTCATCCGTGTGGGGGAACGTGAGGCGCGAACCGGCATGGAATGGGTGGTGGAGCTCGGCCTGATGGAAGATAGCCCGGTGCTTGTGCAGCGCTCGGCATTCCGAAACACGACGGCCACCGATCACCCGTGGATGTCGTGGACGATCTGCGCGGTCCCTTCAACCGAGAGCACTGAGTTCGTACATCCGGAACACCGGGTGTTGGTTCATAATGATCGGATCGACAAGCTGCCGTGGCCCGGCGAAGGCCTGAACTGGAATCGTAATTTCAACCAGATGACGGCGCTTTTCTGGGAGCCGGGCAGCGCGCCGCAATTCGGCGCTTTTCACCACGAGCTCGGGCTTGGGCTGATGCATGTGGCGGACCCCACACAACTGCCTGGGAAGAAAGTCTGGACTTACGGCAGTGGCAAACACCGTGCGTGGAGCCAGGCCACGACCGAGGGAAACCTGGCTTATGCCGAGATCGAAAGCGGGCCCTTGCTGGATCAGGCGGAAAAGCCCCGATTTCCCGCAGGGACCGAGCGGCGTTATGAGGAGTTCTGGGTTCCGGTGCATTCCCGCGATGACTGCGAACATGTCGTGACGCCGGATCTCGACCTGCCCTCGTGGCCGGAGCCCTGGCTGGGATGGCGGCACTCCGCCTGGCAGACCGAATGGGAGTGTTTCGCCGCTGGCGACGGGCCGCTGCCCGAGTCGACCGTTCCAACCGGGATCGATGTCGAGGCGGCCTTGCGGCGGGAAGTGGAACTTGGCAACACCGACGCCTCGGAGCCGCTGGCCTTGTGGCTGGCGTTCCATGGCCGCCCGGAGGAGGCGCTGCCACTTGTGGAGCGAAGCCCCCGCCCGAGTGCGCGCTGGATCGCCGGTCTCGTCTGCTGGCATGGCTTGGGAGACCCCGGGTCGGCCGTCCAGCACTTGGAGGCCGGACCGCTGCAGGATCCGGTTGCCGTCGCCAAACTCGATGAACTTTACGAGTTGCTCGGAGATACCGGAAAACGCGTTTCGCTGCTGGAAAACCCGCCGGAACACCGGCTGATTACCGAGCGCCTAGCGAATCTGGCGCTGGCCACCGGCCACCCTGACGAAACCATTCGCCTCCTCTCGACGACTCCCTGGCCGCGCGAACACCAGCGCTACGTGAGATCCGAACTTTGGAGGAAGGCCAAGGCCGCGCTCGGAGATGCCACGGATGAAGCCCCGGATTTCCTGAATGAAGATAACCTCGCGCCATTTGGCGCGTATTGGTCCGACATATGAAACACATCCTGCCAATTCTCCTGTTAGCCGTTTGCCCGGGCGTACTCCGGGCGATCGATTATCCCGCAACCGCACCCGGAAAGACGAACCGTTCCGTCGCAGCCGACCGCGCCATTCTGGCGAACGCGGCGATTCGCGGCGAGTGGACGCTCGAAACGGGACGGATCACTTCCCTCACGCTCGATCACAAGCGAACTGGCCAGACCTTGAAGCTCAAGTCCGGCTACCTGCCGCAAGTGATCTTGGGCGGTGGTCGCATGATTGACCTTGCATCACTCCGCCCCTCGGAACCCCTACATCTGGACGGGCACTCCATCGTCACTGCCTTCAAGGACGAGGATTCAGGTCTGGCGCTGCGCTGGTCGGCGGCGCTGGATGACGACGACAACGCCATCATCCAGAACCTGCGGCTGACGGCATCGAAGGATATTGAAATCGCCGGGCTTGTGTTCATCGACGCGCCCGTGGAAGGAGCGCGGCAGGTGGGACAGGTCGCCGGGTCGGTCGTCGTTTTCGGCGACATGTTCATGGCCGTCGAGCATCCGCTGGCGAACAACACTGTGGGAGATCGTTCGCGGATCCGCTGCGCCCTGCCGCGGGGAAACACGCTGAAAGCCGGTCAATCGTGGACGCAGACCTGTGCGACCGGCGTCGTTCCGCCGGGCCAGTTGCGCCGTGGATTCCTCTACTACCTCGAGCGCCACCGGGCTCGTCCATACCGTCAGTTCCTGCATTACAACAACTGGTATGACGTCATTTTGGCCCGTCCCGTTGAACGTGCGACCGAAGCGGAATGCCTCGAAACCATCGAACTCTACGGCCGCGAACTCGTCGATCAACGCAAAGTCAAAATGGACGCGTTTGTCTGGGACGACGGCTGGGACGATTTCGACTCGCTGTGGGGATTTCACAAGGGCTTCCCTAACGGTTTCAGGAGGCTCAAAGCCGCCGCCGGCAAATACGGTGCCGCGCAGGGGGTGTGGATGTCGCCGTGGGGCGGCTATGCCGGAGCAAAGGATCAACGCATCGCCTTCGGCAAATCCCGAGGCTACGAAACCAACGCCGGTGGCTTCTCGATGGCTGGCGAAAATTACGGCAAGGCTTTTCGCGAGGCCTGCCTGCACATGATGCGCGAGCAGGGCGTGAACTTCTTCAAGTTCGACGGCATGGGCGGCGGCAATGAAGTGACCGGTGCCACGGCCGAAGCCGCCGATGACATCGACGCGGTTCTTGACCTGACCCTCGCGCTGCGCCGGGAAAACCCCGAGGTGTTCATCAGCGCCACCGTTGGCACATGGGCCAGCCCGTTCTGGACATGGTATGCGGACTCGATCTGGCGGCAGGGCGGCGACAACGGCTTTTTCGGCAAGGGCGACACCCGCCAGCAGTGGATCACCTACCGGGACAAGTTCTGCCATGAGAGAATCGTCCAACTCGGCCCGCTCTATCCGCTCAACTCGCTGATGCTGCACGGCATCCTTGTCGGCGAACGTAGAAGCCCGGCGCGCATTGTTCGCAACGAGAAGTCCGTTGCCGACGAAATCTGGACCTTCTTCGGATCCGGGACCTGCCTGCAGGAACTCTATGTCAACCCGCGTTTGCTGACCGGCAGGATGTGGGACGAACTGGCGGCAGCCGCCAAGTGGTCGCGAGCTAACAGAAATGTTCTGGCCGATACCCATTGGATCGGCGGCAGCCCCGCGACGGCGGAGGTGTATGGATGGGCTTCGTGGCAACCGGGCAAGGGCATCCTGGTCCTCCGCAATCCATCCGAAAATCCGCAGGACTTCGGCATCACCCCACAAGCGGCCCTCGAATTGCCCGAGGGGGTTGCAGGACCCATGACACTCAAGGCGGTCTATCCACGGGGGCGGAGGCTCCCGGCCGTGGTTTCAGACGTCGGGCAAACGATCCGCCTGTCCCTCCAGCCGTTCGAGGCTATTGTGATGGAGTTGCAGCCGGCACCGAAGCGATAGGGGGTATGAACCCATGTGCTCGGTGCATAGCGCCTCAATCAGCCTCCATCTACTTTTCGAGCCCTCGTTGCTCAGCGCAGCGGTTTTTTTTTAATTCAGACTTTTCGCCTCAGAACTTCGGTTCTTACCATTGGACATGTGAAGAAATGACCCAATGCGGCAAATCGCTGCCTCGCTGATTGAATTTGATTGGAAACTCTTTCTTTTATCAGGCAATTAGTTTACGAGGCTGAGACGCCCCCTGATTTTCACACTTAGCGACAGATACGTATGCACCAGCTCAAAGACACCATTGGATTCACCGAGAACGGTCCCGCCATTGCTTCTCCCGAGGAAGAAAAACGACTCCGGGAATTTGTAAACCTTAAGCTGGCAGCCCGTGGACAGGAAATTGTCGGGGATGAGGGAGATTACCCCTTCCTTGATCTCGGACGCTCCCTCATTGCTTCATTCCAGGAAAAGACCCGTCTGCTCTCTGACTACCTCTGCCCTGTCGATCAGGCGATCCACGATTATCTCGCCAAGACACTAGGCGACACCACAACACCCGCACTCGTGCCAGCGGGAGCTCTTGTTCTCGAGCGTCACGGCATCGGCCGCATGCTTTCGCTTCCTCCCGACCAGGACGAATTCAAATCCTCGATCCTCAGTTCCTACCGCGTGCATCAGGGGGTCTGCCACAATCCCGCCGCCGATCGACGTACCACCAAGGGCGTTTTCCACGTTGCCGAAGGCGGATTTCCGGTGCCTGCGGACAAAAAATCCGTCCCACTCAAAACCTTCGCGGGTCTGCTCAAAGCCGCCCTCAACCCGCCCGAGGATATCATGGTCCTCCCCTTCACCGGAACCAGCGAGCATCCGTCCAAACTCTTTGTCTCCCTCCTCCTCAGGCCCGTTGTCTGCCCGGAAATCCCCGGAGTGTCGAAAGAGCGCCGGATGGAGGTTCGGTTCTTCGCCCCTGGAAACCTCGTTTCCAACCTCGACTTCGTCGAAAGTATCTTTGGCAACGGCGGTGACCCGTATCTTCCTGAAAACGACTCCCGCCTCGATACCGAACATTGGTCCGGCCATACCGGATGTGTCATTCTCGCGCCCCAGCTGACCCAACTCAAAAAGAAAGATCTGGGTCTTCCCCACGTCTCCGATGCCACCGACCGGCAGAAGCAGGACGGCATGTGTTGGGAATCCGAGGACGAACTTTACAATGATGGTTCCGCGTTCAAGGTCACCAGTCGGGATGCTAATGGCGTGATTGTCACTCTCATTGCCGACAACTACTACGGCTACTGCAAGAAGGAGGTCAAAACCCAGATCAGCTACGCGACCAACCTTCTGGGCAACGCGGAAGAGGAGCATGCCGGCGGTGCCATTGCCTATCCCAGTGCCGACCTCGGAGAGGCCTTTTCCCTGAGCGAGTTCAAACGCAACGTGCATCACCAGTTTAAAAACGTGGTTAAGCGCTACGGCGAGCTCATGGATATCCAACCGGAAGGTTACGGCATCGATAAACGTTACCCCGACATCTATTACATTCCCGCCAACGTGCGTATCGAGCTCGATGACCAAACCATCACATGGGGAGATCAGCAGATTTCGTTGCAACCTGACATTACCTACATCCTCCCCTCCGGTTACAAAATCGAAATGGTCAAACCCAGCCAAGGCCAGCGCTGGCGCCTGATTGGCACCAATGCGGAGGGCACCTTCTGTCACAAACCCTGCACGGTTTCCGGGGGTGGGAAATCCGAGATCTCCAAGTCGCTCGCCGATGCCATGATCACCGGCCCGGTCATCGTAAGAGACTTTAAAAAAGACTTCAAAGCTGCGGTCGAGTTAGTCCACCACGACTACGGTAACCGTTACGAAAACCCCAACGAGCCCGGGAAAGTCAGCCGTCCACTGCTCGACACCAAACGTTCTCTGGGATCGGTCGTCCGTCTATTCACCCACAATAAAGCCTATACCGAGGCCTACAACGCATGGCTCGATACCATTCCCCGTTCGGTCCGCGACCTCGTCTTTGTGATCAAGCGCCTTTACAAATCAAACTGGAAAGAGGACTGGATCAAACGTTTCAGCGTTGACCTCATTAACGGTCGTCCCGGAAACGAGCTGATCTACCGCCGCCAGAAACTGGTCACCCAGTATCTTCGCGTCGGTTTCGAGGAAGACGGCACCTGGCGGACCTTCGGACTGCGCAAGGATTTCTCACCCGCTAAGAAAATCCAAACCGAAGACGACATCACAGCGACTTCGGTGGTTCCGACCGATCAAATCGAAGGTCTGCACCCCGACCTGACCCAGCCGTCGATCAAGTTTGCTAAAAACTGCGAATACCGACTCTTCCAGCGTCCCGACGATGCCATCATCCGTGGCTACGACAAACAGGCCGAAATCGACTTCAGCCGCAGAGGAACCTTCTTCTCGAACTACGAGCCGATCCCACGGGCCGATGCCGAGAAGATGAAGGAAGACGCGATCCGCTTTGAGCAGTTCACCCAGCCGATGCAGGAAATGTTCAATGGCTACCTCAGCGAAGACACCCCTGACTTTGTCATCTCCTCCCATCTCCCTCGCATCGTTGATGGCAAGCCGACCAAGAACCCACGTTACCTGCAGAATCGACCTGATCTTGAGGATCCACGCAGCGTCTACATTGCCGAGCTCGGCTCTCGCTTCTATCGTCGCCTTGCCATCGATGCCCCCGTGCCGATGCCGGTGAATTCGATTCTGCTCGGCCGACGCAACAACCCGGCCGAGCCAGGCATCCGTTCCCTCGCGGTCTTCAATCCACTTCATTACCAAGAGCTGCCCGAGCTGTTCATGGATTTCATTGCCTCCCTGACTGGCAAGAGCCCGTCAACCACCGGAGCGGGTAGTGAAGGCGCACTTACCAAAGGCCCATTCAACGCGTTGCTCCCGGTCCACGATCTCAACGCCGCCCTGGTCAGCAACATCCTCACCGGAGACCCCGGCTATTCCACCGCCGCTGGACACATCGGCCGGAAATACCGCTTTGAGCACGACATCTCATTACTCATTCCGGAAATCTGGTCCCGCATGTTCATTCGTGAGCGCGATCCCCAATTCCTCATTGAGAACGGCTTCCTTGAGAAGGTGGACGATTTTGAAAAAGATGGCCGCACCATCCACGCCAGTCGTCTCGGATACCGTATCAACGAAAACTTCATATCGACCTATTTCGGCCGGATGTTCTCGGCGCCCGATACCGTATTCACCAGCGAAATGCTCCGCCCTGAGGAGCAATCCGAGGAAGACTTCATCGACGGCATGGACAACATCGTCGAGACCCAGAGGAAGATCGCGAGTAACTACTTCAAGGACGGCTCCGTCGAGTTAGCCTGCCCGCCATTGAAAGCGCTGCTCAACATCATGGTCGATGGCACCTACGAAGGGAAAACCATCTCCGATCCCGCTATCCGCGCACTCTTCGATCGAGACAATCTGCTAAACTCCGATTGGTATCAGGCCCGTCTCGACGCCAAGGTCCAGGTCGAGCAAAAGCTCGCCGCCAAAAAAATCGCCGCGCTTGAGGAGTTCGCCAAACGCGTCAGCCACAAAGGCGAACGCTCCCGCCTCAAAATAGCCGACAAACTTGCTGTGCTGAAGGAAACTTCTGAGCTTTATCAGACCGACGCCTATCGGCAGTCTCTGGTTGGAACCATCGGAACAGACCCCGCATTGCTCAAATAATTAGCGAAGCCCCCGTTGCTCGCAGCAGCGGGGGGCTTGTTCTGGAAAAGGGGGAGGATCCGAGGACATGGGTCACAACATTGACCGAGGACATGGGTCACACTCGAATGGGCAATCATGCCCTGGAAAGAAGAGTCAGCTATGGAACGGAGAGGGAAATTCGGGACACTGGTGTCCCGCTCGGGTTCTGTTTAATCGCTTTGAAAAACAGCTCGGTCCGCCACCGCTGGCGGTAAATCTCAGAACCATTGCCTTCTGTTTGTCCTCAAGCCAGATGACAACGCGCCGGTAGCGCCCTTGATTTTGCAAGGAGGCGATCGGCGCCCCATCTCCCCTTTGCGCAATCCCCCCCCGAACACCTCACCCAAAAAGTAAATTTCTAGCAGTAATACCAAGTAGTGAAACAGACGGGACGATTGATTATTGTTGAGGTATTTGGAAAAGCACTTCGTGATCAATGAGAGTTCCGGATGAATGATTCCTTTGGCTGCGTTTCTCCTTAGTCATGGTGCCCGCACCATTCCTTCGCCGCGCCTTGCCAAAGAAGCCATTCATCTCGGCAATCGTCTCGTCTGTTTTGCGGAGTGGTATAAGTCCTTCACCGGCTTGCTCATGTCCGCGTCCTTGCCGGCCGGATCGGCATATGGCAAAATATGCATGCATTCCATTCTTGCGGTTGCCTGCGGGTGCCACATCATGGCGCCGATGAACCTGAGAAAGCTCCACCGCATCGTCGCCATCATCCTGTCTCCCTTCCTGCTGTTGCTCACGCTGTCGGGCTTCGTGCTCTTCTTCCGCAATTCCGGACTCTACAGCAATGAGGTGAAGGAATTTTTCGTCGGTCTCCACACCTGGGAGTGCATTGCGCCCTACATCGGCATCCTGCTGGGGATCGGCGTGCTGTTTCTGACCGTCAGCGGTGTCATCCTGTTCTTCAAACCGGAGGCATGAAAAAAGGCCCGGCACCCATGGCGCCGGGCAGTGGGGTGGCGCCATTCCCCGGATTGGGAGCGGCTGCGCTGGTGGTCTGGTCTCTCAGCGTCCCCCCGGAGACCGGCTAGCGGTCAGGGTTCAATGGTTCGAGCACCAGAGCGTAAGTCACATCCTTGGGGTGGACTTTGTACTCATCCAGGCGTTGATTGGGCAGATTGCCAACGCCGGCATGGGCGATGTCGAGGGTCAGGAAAGTGCGTCCGGTGGGTCGCAACTCATGGGTCACGCTTGCGCTCTCAAGCTGGCCTTCGGAATAGGGAAGGGCGGTGAATTCGAAGCGGCCGCCAGTCGGGTTGGCAAGCTCAGCATTTTCGGGGAACACAAAGCGTTTCAGGTCTTTCTCTGATGGCATCGCGCAGCGGACGAGCAGGCCGAGGCCATCTTGATTCCGGATGGAAAGCTCGCGCACATCGAAGCGGTTGCCATTGGCCTGAGGCTTCACATAAGGGACATACATTGCGTCCACCTCCTTGGTGTAGCGGCCAAGTGGGGCGCTCAAGTGACGGTCCGTGTAATTTTCGTGCGGCCCACGGCCGTACCAGCTCGCCGTGCTGAATTCATCCGGCAGGGTCATGGTGACACCAATGCGAGGCAAATCCAGCCCCTTGAAATCATACAACACCCCGACATTCTGACCCAGCAACAGGCTGCCATCAGCCATGAAATTATAGTGATAATGCACCTTGAAAATGGGTTTTTGATTGATGCTGTCATGATACTGCGCGGCGACCGACAGGCGGAGGTGGCCGGGAGCGATGTGCTCGATCTTCAGCCCTTCTGACCGGTGGCTGAGACGCCCGAGAGCGCATTGCTTGAACCATGCCTCTTCGTAGCGCTTTTTGTTGCTCCAGCCCGTGTCGTTGTCGATCGGTGCGCGCCATGCCGTAAAGCGGGGGCCCTCCTGGTCGGCGAGCAGCTCGCACTTGCCATCATTCAATTTCCAAGAAGTCAAACGGCCTGAAGACTTATCGAACACCCACGAACTTTTCGGGGATTCGATCCAGAGATTGCCCTCGACCTCCTTGTAAGCCACCGTTCCCTCATCCCGACGGACTCGCAAAGGGCAGCTGCGGTCCGACTTGATCACCGTCTGGCTGTGTGAGACCACATGCCCTGCCTCGGCCCAAGGAGTTGGTTGCTGCAGAACCAATCTTGTGTTGAGCGCCCATTCGCCGAGTTGGTTGTCGCCCGGGATGGTAGCCGGGAGTTCAAATGACGCTTCCTGTCGGGGCGGGATGGAAAACGAATCCAGGCGACCGGATTCGACTTCATGCCCGTCGTGCGTGACGCTCCAGTTGAGCGCGTAGGTGATCGACTCAATGGGCTCGAAAAAATGGCGGTTCATCAGCGAAATCTGAGGTTTTGACACATCAGCCATGCGGACGCGCAGCGGTTGGTAGGCCGACTTCACCTCCTGGAGAGCCGGTTGCGGGCTGCGGTCGGGAAACACGATCCCGTTGATGCAGAAGTTGGCGTCGTAGGTTTTGCCGAAGGTCGCCCCGTAATCGAAGTAGCTTGATCCGTCAGGCAGATTGACGCGAAGACCCTGATCGATGAAATCCCAGATGCAGCCACCCTGGATGCCCGGCAGCGACTCATTCTCAAAGAGCGCCATGTATTCCTTCATGTTGCCAGTGGCGTTGCCCATTGAGTGGGCGTATTCATTGAGGATCACCGGTTGCTGATCATTGTGCATCTCCCTCAGGGTGTAGCGGCGGCCGGTGTTGGGACGCAGGCTGGGATAGGTCTGCGAGTAGGTATCCAGAAATGGATACTGGTGACCGTTGCGTGTGTATTGGATAAGGCGCCCGCTTGGGTCTCGCTCGCGAATCCAGTCGGCTTGCGCGCGCATGTTGCGCCCCATCGCGGACTCATTCCCCAATGACCAGATGATGATGCTGGGGTGGTTTTTGTCCCGTTCCACCAGGCGCCTGGTGCGGTCGAGGAACATGGCGGTCCAATCAGGTCCGTCGGAGATCTTTTTGCTGTTGGTCTCATTGTTCACCTCGTTGATGAGGTAAAGTCCGAGGGTGTCGCAAAGCTCGAAGAGTGCAGGGTGGTGTGGCGCGATCGCGAGACGGATGGTGTTCACGTTGTGCTGCTTCATCAGGTGCAGGTCTTGCACCAGGACCTCGTAGGGGACATGGCGGCCGTAATCAGGATCGAACTCCACTCGGTTCACGCCCTTGATGGTGATCGGCTGGCCGTTGACCAGCATTTGATTGCCGGATCGTTCAACCCGTCGGAACCCGGTCTTGCGTTCCAGACTTTCGATGACCTCATTTTTGTGCAGCAGCTCGAGGCGCACCGTGTAGAGCGCCGGGTTCTCCGCCGACCACAATTTCGGGGCATTCACCCGTTGACTGAATGCAACTTGCTTCTCTTCACCCGCTGGAATCAATCCGAGTTCCCTGACCCCTTCGGCAATCACGGCTGGGCCATCGAGCAATTGGTAGCGAAGGAGGCACTCCCGCTCAGCGTGCTGCGTCGTGTTCTGAACCCATGCGTTGATGCCGAGCGATCCGACCTTCAGGGTTTCACTCAGATCGGCGCGGATTTCGTAGTCCCGTATGTGGGTCTTGGGGGTTTCGTACAGGTAAACATCCCGGAATATTCCGCTCAGACGCCAGGTGTCCCAAGTCTCAAGATACGAACCATCGCACCAGCGCAGGACTTTGACCGAGAGTTGGTTCGAGCCCTTTTTGGCATGCTCTGTGATATCGAATTCCGCGGGAAGGAAGCCGTCCTCGCTGTAGCCCAGAAACTGGCCATTGAGCCACACATAGATGGCGGAATTCGCGCCCGCAAAGTGAAGGATGATCCGGCGTCCCAACCAGTCGTCTGACAATTGAAAGCTCGTGCGGTAACAACCAGTCGGGTTTCCATAGGCGCTTGCCTCATTCAGGACGGTTGGTGGTGATGGTTTCTTCGACCAGGGTTTGCCATGATTGGTGTAGATGGGCAGACCAAACCCCTGGGTCTGCCATGACGACGGCACCCGGATCGTGGGCCACGCGCCATCGTCATATTCGGGCAATTCGAAGTTCTCCGGTGCAGCCGCAGGGCGGGGAGCAAGATGGAATTTCCAACCGCCATTCAAAATCTGCACGCGATGGGTGGAGGTGGGATTGGCCACAAGCTTACCATCTTTCATCACAATGGGGCTGGCGATCGGGCTGCTCGGCGGCAAGGTGTTCACTTCGAAGACAGAAGGGTCTTCCCAAGGCCTGTCTGCTGCCGACAGTTGGCTGAGGCATTGCGATGCACAGGCGATTACTAACAATGCCTTCGATGATCGGTGAAAATGTAACTTGAGGCTCATCATGCGGGTAGGGAAATGGCGATTTCAGTGAAGAGGTTCACAACGTCTTTGGGGTGATTTTGGATCGGTCCGGGGGGCGTGTCGCCCCAGGTCAGGGATTTCGGTGGTCTCGACGGGTATTCTACGGATGGGGGCAAAAAGCAAACGCATAGTCCATCAAGCCGGTTGATTTTTTTTTCGGTGGTTGATGCCGCCTATGGGCGGTTTGACCTCCCTCTGCACATCCCTTGCGTTCACCTTTCGCCTCGTGCAGCTCCGCCACAATGGATTCTGGAAATCAGCTGGACGACGTCATTACGGCAATCTGACTGTTCAAATGGTATTAGAAATAAGGATCCAAGCAAATTCGTGTGAAAGTGTGTAGCTACACTGCCAGCCAGGCTAGCCCTTTTCGAACCAGCCATTTTCTTAATTCTTCGATAGTAAAGAGAATAAACGGAGCAATGATGAACAGCAGCCAGGTAGATGGCTCCAGTGCTGAAGTTGAAAATACGCGCTGCAATGCCGGCGTATAGATAACGGTGATAATAAATATCAGCTCTACGACGACTCCAATCATAATCCAGTAATTAAGGCGTGTTAGATATGTCCATGCACTCATGCGGTTAGTGCGGCAGGCCATCACGTTACCTATTTGCGAGAAAACGATCGTTGCCAGAAAAGAGGCCGTGGCCTGATTGTACAGAGGAAGCGATGTTGCCAGGCTTTGTCCCCATTGCCAGCCGCCAGCGTAAAGCACGGTAAAAAAGGAAAGAAACGATAAGGCGGCTTCAACCGGGCCGATAATGCCGTAGCTGCGCACAAAGGTTCGGAAACTTACCAGTCGTTCATCCCGGCGACGAGGTGGTCTGCCCATGATGTCCGCTTCCGGGGGTTCATTGCCCAGTCCTATCGCCGGCAGAATATCGGTAATGAGGTCGATGGCAAGAATTTGTACCACGGTGATAGGCAGTGGAATCGGCAACAGTACATAAGCAATGAATGGCAGTATCTCCGGGATATTGCTGGTGAGGATATAGGTAATGAATTTTTTAATATTATCGTAGACCGTGCGACCCTCTTCGATGGCCTTGATAATGGTTGCAAAATTATCGTCGAGCAGAATTATGTCCGAAGCTTCCTTGGCGACATCTGTCCCGCGTAGCCCCATGGCAATACCAATGTCCGCACGTTTCAACGCAGGCGCATCGTTTACCCCGTCTCCGGTTACTGCAACAACTTCACCTATTTCCTTCAGTGCATCCACGACCGCCAGTTTTTGTTCGGGCGCTATGCGTGCAAAAACAACTTCGCCTCCGCGCAACGCATCGGCCAGCTCTTCGCGGTCCATCGCCTCTAGTTGTGCACCCTCGATTATCTTCGGCGCCGTAACAATGCCGAGCTTGCGAGCGATGTAGCTGACGGTTTCACCTTTATCACCACTCATAACGATGATGCGAATACCAGCACTTTTGCAGGCGGCGACCGCGGTGGGCACTTCGGGCCGAGGTGGATCGACCATGGCAACAAGACCGACAAACACCAGGTCCTCAACTTCTGCATCCGGCTGCTCAGTCACCCTGTAGGCCAGCGCCAGCACACGTAAACCCTGGGCCGCATAGTAATGCGCCCGCTCATCGAGGAGCTTCCGGTCTTCCTCACGCATCGGATTTGCCGTGCCTTCGTGGTGAATATGAGTGCAGCGATCAATGATTACATCCGATGCACCCTTAGCCGTTAAATAACAGGTTTCACCCCGGGTACGGTATGTCATGCTCATATAACGCGATTCTGCGTCAAAGGGTCTGCTGTGCAGTAGTTCAAAACGAGACCGCGTTTCATCAAAGCCGACATAGCGATCACTGAACTGCGCCATGGCAGTCTCGGTTGGGTCTCCGTGAAAGTGATTGTTAACCGCATCATGGTTTGTCGGAATCACATCATTGCACAGCGTCATGATTTCCATTGCTGGTCGCGCTGCCGCGTTGCGCTCAATATCACCAAGATGCTCGGCATCAATTTCCTGCATATCGAGAAAAAGTTTTTCCACATGCAGACTATTAAGTGTCAGGGTTCCGGTCTTGTCCGTGCAGATTACCGTTGTGCTGCCCAGGGTTTCGACCGAGAGAATATTTTTGATGACTGCATTCTTTTTACCCATGCGAACGGATGCCTGGGTTAGTGCAAGAGTGACTGTGGGTAACAGGCCTTCGGGTACGTTAGCGACAATAATGCCAATGGCGAAAATCAGGTTAGTCCAGAAGGTGTTGCCGATAGCAATGCCAACCAGAAAAAAAAGCAGCCCTATTCCCAATGCAAGACAGGTGATCTTGCGAACAAAATTCTGCAACTCCAGCTGCATGGGTGTGAGGTCGCGTTCAACCGCTTGCGACAATGCGGAAATGGAGCCCAGGCTGGTGGACCTGCCGGTCTGAGTCACCAGCACACACGCATTGCCTTTTAACACAGTGGCACCAGATCGGGCCAAATTGTTTTTTTCAACGGTATCGCCCGGTTCCGCCCTGCTCACCGGTTCCGATTCCCCGGTTAATATCGACTCGTCGAGTAGTAACTGGGCGGCTTCGATAATCACCCCATCCGCAGGGATCTTGTCGCCTTCCTGGATGTAGAGAATATCCCCCGGTACTAACTCCTTGGCATTGAGCAGTTGCTTCTGCCCATCACGCCGCAATGCTACTTCCCTGGGGATATAATCGAGAAAGGAAAGCATTAACTGCTCAACTTTGTAGTTTTGTGTGAATGATACAACAGCGTTAAGTACCACAACTACCAGCAACGCCGCACCGATAAGTTCATAGCCATCATGTGGACTCAGATAATAGGCAAAGAATGCGAGAAATGCAGCAGCCATTAACAACAGCGGGAAGAGTGCCGTGAACTCTTCAAGAAGCATTAACCAGGGTGAACGGGCACGATGAAACTCGATTTGATTCCTGCCAAAGTGTTGCATGCGCACCCTGGCCTCTGTAGAGGAAAGACCATCAGCTGAAGTCTCCAAAGCCCGAAACAGCTCCTCCCGACTCAAGCCGCAAAGACTTGTATGTGCGCCTGACTTTGTCGTCTGATGTTTCATGGATTCGATCCAGTCATTAATCAATCTCGATAAACTACAGACTATTGAGGTGACCATAGGCCCCTCGCAATAATCACAGTGGCATACATCGAATGCTTCGATTTAGGCATCGGGCAGCATACAGACTATTGCTACAATTCCGCCGCTCTAGTATAATCCCGATTTGTCCGGACAGCGAACGTCTGGTTTACTGCTTTTCTCCGGACAAGGAAGTGTGTTGTCTTGGTTTGCCATACAAAGCCCTGAGTTCATCCTTTGCCGCCTCCAAATTCTTGCGCTGTTCAGCCGGAAGATTTCGGCCTGCCCTGTTGATATAAAACGAGAGCATGGACATGGCGGAGCGAAAGGGCTCCGACTTGCGCCTGGTGCCATGGTCAGCAGACTTTTTAAGCGACAGGGCAATCTCTTTGGGATCGGTGAGTGAAAACACACCGGCCTCCAAATCCAGCGCATCACTTGTTTCGGTCACATGCTGCGACCAACGGTTAGCCTTTGCGCTCTGTGGGTTACTATCTTCATCAGTTGCCACCTTAGCCGCTCCCTTTCTATAGGAATTACTGGTAGCATAGCAATGCCACTCAGCCAGCAGCAAGTCTTAATAAGCGGCAGATTGGACGCGATCAGAACCCGCACGAACAAGGCAAATAAGCACGATGGCTGCCACACAGCGGACCTAGGGATGCAGGCACTTTCTTTTCCCCGGGCTTGTATGATTTTCCCCGCTGGGGAACGCGGCGAAGCATGTGGGCAGGACAAAAGAGCCAAAGATGATGGAAGAGGCTGTGGGCAAGCGACGTAGTATGTGTTAACGAACGCCATCTATGAAATCCATGCTTGCTCATTCCGCCCGTTTTTCCGCCCGTTTTCTCGGCCTTTTGGCCGTTGCCGCCCTCGCGACTCAGATCCATGCCAAACCTCTCAAGGTCTATATCCTCTGCGGCCAGTCGAACATGGAAGGTCACGCCCAGACCAGCACCTTCCCTGCCGTTGCGAAGGATCCCAAGACGAAAGGTTTATACGATAAAATGGTTGGGGCTGATGGCAAAGCGGTGACCTTGGATGACGTTTGGATTGCCTACTCCTACGGCAACTTTTCGGGGGATCCGGTTGGGAAGAGATCAGGCAAACTGACGGCGGGCTTCGGCAGTCAGCATCACATCGGCACTGGTAAAATAGGCCCTGAATTCACCTTTGGCATTACGATGCGCGAGCTGCAAGGCGAGCCCATTTTGCTCATCAAGGATGCTTGGGGCGGCAAGAGCCTGATGGTTGACTTTCGTCCGCCCAGCGCGGGTGAGCCCGAGGATGAGAAGCAAAAGGAGAAGGCCGGGGTTTATTACAAGTTGTTGATCGAGCATGTGAGGGAAGTGCTCGCGGACCCCAAGGCCGTCTACCCCGATTACAATGCCAAAGAGGGTCTTGAACTGGCTGGCTTTGTGTGGTTTCAGGGATTCAACGACTTCGTGGGAAGCTATCCCAGGGTGGATCCGGGCAAAGGCAAGAAGAGCGTCAAAGACTATTCCGAATACAGTCGTCTGCTCGCCTGTTTCATGCGCGATGTGCGCAAGGACCTCAACGCTCCCAAGCTGCCCTTCGTGATCGGCGTAATGGGTGTGGGAGGCGAAGCGCAGAATGTTGGCAATACCGCCGCCTTCCGTAAGGCCATGGCCGCCCCGGCGGAGACCGATGAGTTCAAAGGCAGCGTCGCCAACGTCTTCACCGGGAAATATTGGCCCACTGAGCTCGATTCCGTGGAGGCCAAGGTCACTGCGGTCAAGAAGGTCTTCCACAAGCGAGGCCAGCAGGTCAAAAAAATGGAAGGTGATGAGCGCAAGCAGGCACAAGACCAGCTGAGGGCTGAGATGGCGGCCGCTATGGACAAGGCCTTGAGTGAGGAGGATAAGTGGTTGTTAAAAAACGGCAGGTCCAACGCTGGATTCCACTACTACGGCTCCGCCAAGTTCTTCGCCCAGACCGGCCAGGCCTTTGCTGAGGCGCTGGTGGAAATGGAGAAATAAGTCAGACCCTCAATGAGGGGGGCCATCATGATCCCGGGTTAGCCGGGGTCCGGTTTGCCTGACTCCCATTCCATCCAATCCCCATGGAATCGCCCACCCGCACCGCTCGCAACGCCATGTTGTTTTTTGTCACCCTGTGCCTCTGTGCCACCGGCTCGCTACGCGCTGCGGAGTTGTCCACGGCGTTTCCGAAAGAACCGCCGCCGCTCGAATGGGCACCCCGGCTCGGGCTTCCCTTTGGCGACCATGCGGTCTTCCAGCAGAACATGCCCGTCCCCGTCTGGGGCTGGACGCTCGCGGTGCGCTACGCCTACACCCAGTTTCCGGTCGGCTGCAATTTATACAACCGAAACGGCTTGCCCGCCTCGCCGTTCAGCACCTGCGGCTACTGAGGCGCCAGGGTGCCCGCTGGCCGTGTGGACGCGGGTGAACCGCGGGCTTGTCTTACCACCGGGAAAGAGCGCCACTGCCATTCCGTTCTAGCTCCACTGCCGTTCTGCCCCCTTTTTACAACAGCTTGATCGTCTGACGAGACGGCGTCCTCACCGCCCAGCGCAGCTTGGCAGAGCTTGCCCGAGGGTTGTCGTATTTCTCGCTGGAGGAGGCGCGGATGACGTTCTCGCTGATCGCACTGTAAAGCCCGTCTGCCAGCCCCCATCGGAAGGCTTTTTTCACGCGGCGATCCTCTCCACTGTGAAAGGTCAGGACAGCGACGCGTCCGCCCGGCCTCAGGCAGTCGGGCAGCTGGCGCAGCCAGCCGTCGAGGACTTGGAATTCATCGTTGACCGCAATACGGAGCGCCTGAAAAACAAGACGCTGACTCAGTTTGATCCGGTCCTCGTCATAGTGTTTGGGCAGGGCCTGGGCAATGGCGCGCGCGAGTTCTCCCGTCGTCTTAAATTCCTGACTGGCCAAGACGCTGGCCAGGTGTGCGGCATTCGGCACATCCGCATTTTCGCGCAACAGATTGGCGAGTTCCGGTGCGTCCAATTTTTTGATCAAGGCGCTGGCCGACACCCCCTTGTTCGGGTTCATTCGCATATCGAGCGGCCCTTGGTGTTTGAAGCTGAACCCGCGTGCCGGATTGTCGATCTGCATCGAAGAGACGCCAAGGTCGGCGAGAATGGCATCGGTGCCGTCGTGCCAGCCTATCTTATCCAGCACGGCGCGCAGGGCGACAAAGTTGGTGCGTTCGCATCGCAGGGATTCTGCCGGAAAGCCAGCCGAGAGCAGGCGCGTCTCCGTTTTCGGCAGCTCGATGGGATCTTGATCCACTCCGAGCAAGCAGCCGCCGGGCTGCACGGCTTTTAACAGTTCTGCAGCGTGACCTCCATAACCGAGCGTGCAGTCGACCACCCGCTCCCCCGGTTGGATGGAGAGGGCCTGCATGATCTCGCCCACCATGATCGGCACATGCTGCCCGGCGGGAGTTTTGCCACCCGCCAGCACATGGGCCACGGTGTCTGCGTAGCGCTCAGGATTGAGCTCTTTGTATTTGTCCTCAAAGCGTCGCGGGTTCTTGCCCTTGTAGCGCACCCGGCGCTTGTGGGGTTCAGGAGACTCTCCGGTTGTCATGCTCCGAGCATGAGCGACGGACTCGGAGAAGCAAGCGGAATTGGGGAGGCGGCACGGGTGGTAAAAGCATGGACAGGAGGCGGACTGTGGATGGTGGATTCCGTGACAACGGCAAGACCAGCGGCTTGGCCGTCGCCATGGCAGTGGCGGCACGACTCACGCCTGAGGGGAATCATCTGTCTGCGCCAAAGCGCGCGACAACAAGGCCATGGAGGGTTTCGACGTCCTCATTATCGAGAAAGGCGGGTTCAATACGACCGCGGACAATGACGAGCTGAAAGAAACCCCCAAGGGGTGCGCTGCGGCTATCACCTACCTATCCGGCAAAATATCCGGCAAAAGTGGGGCGACGGCCGTGAGACACCGGCGTCAGGCATGGAAAGGGGTCCATGCGCCGTAACCGCACATGCCTAGCGGTCCGTGGCTGCGGCCTCGGCAGCTTCGGCAGCCAGTTCGGCCTCAAAATCAGCCTCCAGCTTCGCTTGGGCTTCGGCTTCGCGCGTTTTGAGCACTTCCTCGGCGGCAGCTGCCTCGGCAGCCTGCTGAGCCGCGAGCTTCTCAGCCCGCGCATCCTCGCGGGCCATCCGCTTATCCAGCTTCTTCTGCTCTCGCTCGCGGCGTTTCTGGTCTTTGCTTGGTGTGAAGGCCATGGGTCGTCTTGGGTGGGTTCTTGTGTCAGGGGTGTCCTGACCGCTGCAGCGGCGATATCCGCAGCTGCGCAGTCCCCATACAGTCCGAAAGCCGTCCGAAACAAGAAAAAATGAAGAAGATATGCGATCCAGGCGCAGAAATGGCCGCATTGCGGCCATCGGATGTAAGGCAAATCCAAATACCAGGCACGTCCGATATGGCATGTTCGAAACGGGCGCGCTTGTTGTCATGCCCGCATTCAAGCCGGGGTTCTGAAACCCGGTTTGAACAAAAAACGCGGTCAAATGACGCTGCAAATTCCACAATTCATGAGGAGTGGCTGCGGCGCTTGGTTGTAGTTTGCCCCATCGTCGACCTGGCCAATCCTTGGCCAAGCGACACCAGAACCCATGAACCCCCAAAGAAAGATGAAAACCCTAAAAAACTACACCACGCTATCTTCGGCAGCTGTTCTCCTGGCTCTCGGAATGACCAGCCCTCTGGTCGGAGCAGGACCATTGACGAAATCTCCTGAGCAGCTCGATCAGAAGATCGCCAATGCCCAGACACGACTGGAGAAGTATCAGGCTAAGCCGAAGAGGCATATCCCTGCACCCGTCCTGGCCAACGCACGCGGCATCGTCATCATGCGCAACCTCAAGGTGGGCCTCGGTTTTGGCGCCGAGGCAGGCGGCGGCGTCGCGATGGTCAAAGAGAAGGGCACTGATACTTGGAGACCTCCTGTATTTGTCGGTGCCGCTGAAGGCAGCTGGGGACTTCAGATCGGGGCTCAAAAATCCGATCTGATCATCCTGCTGATGAGCGAGAAGAGCCTCGACTTTTTCAAACCGCTTGGATCCGCCGCCGTTGGTGTCAAGTTTGACGCTGCTGTTGGCCCGGTCGATGTCGGTGAGAAATTCGACACCGAAAGCCTTAAGTCTCACGTTCTCGTCTACTCTGACTCTGCGGGTGCCTTCGCTGGCGCCATGGTCAAGGTCGGTGGCGTGATCGGGGCGAAGCAACAGAACATGACCTACTATGGCGCGTCGATGCAGGACGTCTTGTTCCATGACAAAGGCAAGATCACCCCGCAAGGGCAGAAACTTATCAACGCCGTCGAGAAATTCGCAGGGAAGAGAAAAATAGGCAGGGCGCATTAGTTCAGCGCATTAGTTCTCAATTCCCTCATCGTCGGCCTGATCAACCTTTGATCAGGCCGACACCAGAAATCGGGTGGCTCAAAAGCACGAAGCACCCACGGTGGGTCGCCGGGGCGATCTCCCCTGGGCCGATGAGTGGTCAGTCGGTGGACTGTGCATTGAGAGATCGGTGAGGGGGCGCATGAGTCCCTTCCCTCAGCCGGGCAAAGAAATGCGGTCAGCTGCCCTCCCCGAGGGTTACGAGGGGGGGATTTTATGAACTTTAGGTTTGATCGGCACTGCGATCTTCGATTGTATGAAAACAGCAATATAGCTCTGCCTGATTTTTCTTATCCCCCGCTTATTCCCCATGATTCGTCACCGTGGTTTGGGGCGATGTCTGAGAAGGAAAGCGCGGGCGGACAAGTGCAGCTCCAGTGAATTCCAGTGCAATTTTGCTGAAACACTCGTAAATTTCCCCCCGTATATCTCAAGCGCAACGTAATCGGCCCGAAGCAGGACGAATCCAAACTAACAACTAACAGCCAACAACACCATCCATCATGAGCGAACATACCCGTCGTAAGTTTCTTAAAACCACAGGTTTAACCGCCGCTGCCGCCACGCTTCCACGTTTTGCGATTGGCAAGCCGGGCGCATCAGCCAACAGCAAACTCAACATCGCCGTGGTCGGAGTCGCCGGCATGGGCGGATACGCCACAGGGGCCGCGGCCAATGAAAACCAGGTGGCGCTCTGTGACGTCGATGACGACCGGGCCGCCAAGATCTACCAGAAATATCCGGACACCCGGCGCTTCAAAGACTTTCGAGTGATGCTCGACAAGATGGGTGATGACATCGACGCCGTTGCCATCTCGACCCCCGACCACACCCACTTTGCCGCCGCCATGGCCGCCATGGAGCGCGGCAAGCATGTCTTTGTGCAGAAGCCGCTCGCGCACAACATCTGGCAGTGCCGCACCCTGCGCAAGGCGGCTGCCCACTACAAGGTCGTTACCCAGATGGGTAACCAGGGCCACACCTTCGACGGCATGCGCCGCATCAAGGAGTGGGTTGACGCCGGTATCGTCGGCGACGTCAAGGAGGTGATCACCTGGACCAACCGACCCAATGCTCCGTGGTTTGTTCCCCCGTCATCGTTTCCTCCCAAGACCGAACCCGTGCCCGGCACGCTCGACTGGGAGCTCTGGCAGGGGCCGACCAAGCACCGCGATTTCAGCGTCGACTATGTGCCGACCCGTTGGCGCGGCTGGTGGGACTACGGTTGTGGTGCTCTGGGTGACATCGGTTGCCACACCTTTGACGCGCCGTTCTGGGTTCTTGGTCTCGGCTCGCCGACCAAGGTGGAGGTCGAGCGCAAGGAGCCGCTTGACCCGGGTTTCATCCCGATGGGCTCGGTGATTACCTACCATTTCCCAGCCCGGGGTAAAAAGCCACCGGTGAAGCTCACATGGTATGAAAAAGGCTATGATGTCCCTCTGCCCAAACGCTGGGACGAAGGGAAGAAACTCGATGAAGAGGGCGGCATGTACATGGAGGGGACGGAAAACACGCTCTATCATCCGGGGATGCGTCCCAGGAGCCCCCGGCTCACTCCCAATGCAACATTCAATGAACTGAAACCCAAGCTGTCCAAGATGGATCGTTTGCCATCGGTGAAAGGAGGTCCGATCGAGGAGTGGGTGCGCGCAATCAAGGGCGAAGGTCCTGCCCCTGGCTCACAGTTTGACTACGCGGCACCACTGACTGAAATGGTTCTTCTCGGCGCACTGGCACAGCGCACCGGCAAGACCATCGAGTGGGACTCCGAGAAGATGCTGGTCAAGGGCCAGCCCGAGCTGAACGCGCTCATCAAGGAGCCAACACCCGAAGCATGGCAGTACGGTGAAAAACTCTGGACCCCATAGTCTGCTCAACCAACTACCCCCGCGGTGGCCTCAGGGTGACAGCGCGGGGCGTTGTTTGATCTTTGTGCGCAAAGCACACGGGGTAAATAGAATGAGGCTGTGCCTCACTTGAATATGCATAGCCAAGGAGCCGCTAATTTGCTGTCACGGTAATGAGTGCGTGTCCCTGATCGGAGTGCGTGTCCCTGATCGTGCCGCCGCGCCCCGGGCTCAGGGCTCAGGGGCTCAGGACTCACGTGACTCCACTATCATGACGCCGCGCCAGTCACGGCGGAGCCGCATGGTTTCGCGGACGCGGTCTTTGCTTTTGACCCCGCCGTATTCGATGGTGAGGTCCGCGCTCAGGCGCCGGATCGTTAAGCTTGGAAAACGAAGCACCGGCGAACGCCTTTCCCGCAGAAAACAATACAGCGGAATATCAAGCTGGTCGGCATTCCAGAGGTAGGTTGCGGGTGGGAAATCATCGATCTCACTCAGAGACATGAAAACCTCACGCAACTCAGCCTCGGTATGGTCGCGCTTGAGTCGACGCGCCGCATTCTTACAACGCCATGTCTCCAGTCTTGCCCGGTGGGGGTCGGAGCGATCCTGTTCGATCTCAGTCAGGGCGAGCAAAAACTGCCGCCTCATCCCCTCCAACCACTGTGTGCGCGTGATTCTCCCCGACCGATACCAGTCGAGTAGCCGATTCGGGGAACTGAGGTGATGTCGACCCATGCCGTGTCAGCTTCAGCCATGACCGCTCCGCTGGCAAATCCCATTTGCGGGGTATTTCGGAGGAATGGCCGGGCTGGCCATTGTCTCAATGCGGGATATGGAACTTGTGGGCGGCGGCGTGCTCGGCGGTGTGGGTGACGGTGTGCAGCGAGACGTTGTGGGCCTCGGCGGCCTTGCGGCAGTCTTCGTATTCGGGGGTGGCGCGGAGTTGGCCGTTGGGGAGTTTGGCGAGTTTCACCGGGATCGGGCCATATTGCGTGTCCACGGTGTCGAAGCTGCGCTCGAGGGAGTCGCGGCGGGTTTCGCTGCGGCGGATGCCGAGCGTGGAGGTTTCTTCGAACAGGATGGTTTCCAGGCGGTCGGCGTCCTCGGGTTTGGCGAGGACTTTGACGACCTGGGCGGGGCGGTCTTTTTTCATTTGTGCCGGGATGGATACGACGTCGAGCGCACCCTCGGCCATGAGTTTCCGGAAGGCGTGGCCGATGGTCTCGCCGCGGTCGTTGTCGAGATGGGTTTCGAGCACGGTGATGGTCTCCGTGTTCCACGGACCGGTTGCTGAGCTGTCACCTAACAAAATCCGCAGGACGTTGGGGATCTCCAGATCGCGGGTGCCGGCGCCATAGCCGACCTGGTGCAGGGTCATGCCGGGAACCGGGCCCCAGCTGTCTGCGAGCTCGGTGAGCAGGGCGGCGCCGGTGGGGGTGACAAATTCCACATCGATGGGGGAGCCGACGATCGGCACGCCTTTGAGCAGACCCAGGGTGGCGGGGGCGGGGAGCGGGATCTGGCCGTGCGCTCCTGTGATGAAACCGCGGCCGACGGGAAGCGGGGAGACAACGACCTTTTCAACACCTATCAGTTCCATTCCCGCGAGCACTCCGACGACATCGACGATGGCATCGACCCCGCCGACTTCGTGGAGGTGCACGGAGTCCACCGACATGTTGTGGATCGCGGCTTCCTCCTCGCAAATCCGGGTGAACACGCGAATCGCCCGCTCCTTGACACGATCCGAGACGTCGGATTGTTCGACCACTGCACGGATGTCCTTCAAGTGGCGCTCCGGCGTGTGGTCGTGCACGTGCACATCCACTTTGGTTGCTGCGAAGCAGTTTTTCATCACCTTGCCGACGTGCAGGTGGAAGTCGTCAATGTGGAGTTTGTTGAGCTCGGCTTCGAGGGTGGCGGCCGGCAGTCCGGCGTCGATCAGGGCGCCGAGCAGCATGTCGCCGGAGGCTCCGGCAATGCAGTCGAAATAGGCAGTTTTCATGGTAGTTGTTGGTGAGTGTGGGAAAGCATGCGGTGGGCGGCCATGGCGGCGCCAAAGCCGTTGTCGATGTTGACCACGACCAGCCCCGCGGCACAGGAGTTGAGCATTCCTAACAAGGCGGCGAGGCCTTCGAAGGCGGCGCCGTAGCCGATGCTGGTCGGCACGGCGATCACCGGGGCGGCGACCAGTCCGCCGACCACGCTGGGCAGGGCACCTTCCATGCCGGCAACCACGATGACCGCGGCCGCTTCCCGGATTTCGTCGATGCGGTCATGCAGGCGGTGAATGCCGGCGACACCGATGTCATTGAAACGAGTCACCGGGTGTCCCAGAAATTCCAGGGTGACGGCGGCCTCCATCGAGATCGGCAGGTCCGAGGTGCCTGCGGAGATCACGGCCACGCGCGCTTGGTCGGGGGCGGGATCGGGCTTTTCTCCGAGGATGATGGTATTGCTCAGTGTGTCGTAGTTGGCGGCGGGGAGGAGGCTGAGGATCTCGTCGATGTGGTCGGTCGGCACGCGGGTGCCGAGTGCACGTCCGTTGGAATCCGCCAGAGCCTGGAGGTTCTCGGCGATTTGTCCGGGGGTTTTGCTTTTGCAGTAAACCACTTCGGGGAATCCCTGACGCTGCAGGCGATCGTGATCGAGGGTGCTGTGGTGCTGGCGGCTCATGGTTTGTTAATGACTTCGTTCATGCTGCCGGAGCGGAAGCCTTCGAGGTCCAGTGAAATGTAGTTAAAGCCTGCCTTGCGACAGGCAGTGAGAATGAGTTCCCGATACTCGAGGATCCTCGGAAACTCGGCGGGTGGAATCTCAATGCGGGCGACGGCGTCGTGGTCGCGGACCCGGCACCGGCGGAAGCCGAGTTTTTTGAGCACCGCTTCGGCCTGGTCGATGCGTTTGAGTTTGGCCGCAGTGACCGGCGACCCGTAGGGGACCCGCGACGAGAGGCAGGCGGCGGCCGGCTTGTCCCAGACGTCGAGGCCAAGTTCCTTGGCCCACGCGCGGATGTCCTGCTTGGTCATGCCGGCTTCCGCCAGAGGGCTGCGCACGCCGTGGGCCTGAGCGGCTTTCCGCCCGGGGCGGAAGTCTGCGGAATCATCCGCATTGGTGCCGTCAATGACCACGGCCATATTCTCGCGGGACGCGAGGGCCTGAAAGGCGGCGTAGGCGGTGTCCTTGCAATGGAAACAGCGGTTGGGTGAGTTTTCGGCGTAGGCGGGGTTGTCGATTTCGGTGGTGGTGACCTCGATGTGGCGGATGCCGACGGCCATGGCGGCGGCGCGGGCGTCGTCGAGTTCGCCGCTGGCGAGGCTGGGTGACACGGCGGTGGCCGCGACGGCCTTGTCCCCCAGTGTCCGTGCCGCGACGGCGGCAAGCAGAACGCTGTCGACGCCACCCGAGCACGCGACGAGCACACTACCACAGGCACGTAGGATATCCTCCGTGAGGGACCGGCGTTCTTGGGTGGTGGTGATATCCATGGTGTTTTTGATGAACTAGGTAATGATTCGGCTGTAGGCGACGGGATCCGGTGTTCAAAAGGGAAATTCCTCCTCCATTTTCCGGATGGTGTTTTCTTCGCCGCGTTCGATGGCCGTGGCGCGCTCATGAACGGCGAGGCCGCTGACGATGATGGCTTTGTCGGGCCGGACCGGACAGATGAATTCACAGCCGCCGCAGCCGATACACAGGTCGGGATCCATTTCCGGGAGGGTGAGGCCACCCTTCCATGGCACCATGTGCACGGCTTGGGTCGGGCAATGCTCCGAACACGCGCCGCAGGAGGTGCCCTCGGTTTTGACCACACAACGATCGAGGAATAACTCGGCGGTTCCGGTGCGGATCAGGCGCCGCTCCTCGACGGTGATCGTCTGGATGGCACCGGTCGGGCAGATTTCCGAGCAGTTCGAGCAGTTGTAGGAACAGAACGAGGTTGTGAAGTCCTGATAGGGCTGGAGGAAGCCGGAGAGGCCGTGCTGCGTGATCGCTGGCCGGAGGACCTGGTCCGGACAATGGGTGACGCACAACTGGCATGCGGTGCAGTGGCCCTGGAAGTGGGCGAGCGAGCGAGCACCGGGTGGCAGCACCGCTTTTTTGTTGTGCTGGGTGAGACGGTTGGGCCCGTGGCATCGGCCATTTTCATCGGCGTCATCGTGCTTGCTCTTTGCCATGGCCAGGGTGGGCAGGCTCAGGGCCGAGGCCAGAAACAGGCGGCGGTTGGTCGGCAGCAGCGGCGCGGGCCGGGTCGGAACGCTTTCCATGGCGGCCGCCACCACGGCCGGAGGGCTGGCGGGATGTATTTTCCCGACGGGACTGCGGCTGCTGGTCAGGTGGATTCCGTTGCGTCTGCAGGAGGTGACGCAGTCGAGGCACATGATGCAGCGTGCGTGGTCGATCCGGTAGTTTTTAAAATCGATGCACTGGGCCGGGCATGACTGTTCGCACAGGGAGCAGGCGACACAGGCATCGGCGGAAATCTGCAGACGGAAAATCGAGAAGCGTGAGAAGAAACCCAGCACCGCACCCACCGGGCAAAGGGTGTTGCACCAGAGGCGACCGCGCAACACGGCGGCAATCACGACGACGGCCAGCAGGCCCAGGGCCATGCCGATGCTGGTCCAAGCGACCGGCGAAACGTCCACTGGCTGGATGACTCCGGTGAGCGAGATGGTTTGGTTGAGCCAGCCGAGCGCGGGACGCAGGGTGGCGGAAATGATTTTCCCGAAGATGCTGTATGGGTCTAGCAGGCCGAGCGGGACGGCGGATCCGAGTATGAGCCCGAGCGCACAAACGACCACGGCCAGTGTCCGGATCCACGGCTGGCCGGGATGATAGGGCAGCTTGCGTTTCCTTCCGGTGCGGCGGGCGATCCAGGCGGACAGATCCATGAGGATGCCGAGCGGGCAGAGCATCGCGCAGTAGATGCGACCGCCGACCAGCGTGAGCAGCAGCACGGCGATGCAGCCAGCGGAAATCCATCCGATCCCCTGGGTGATTGCTATCAGGGACGGGGTGAGCTGGAGCCACAGTCCGGCCCGTGCGGCGATGGCGGGAACCCAGTCGCCGACGTTGGCGAATGCCAGGAGGCAAAACCCGAGGACCAGACCGCCGAGGGCGATCCGGAGCCTCCGGTAGCTCCGTGTGCTCATGCCTTGAGCGTGATGCGCTTGATGTTGAGCTTCGAGAGGTCGGCCTTGCCGGCTCCCATTTGTGCGGCGATTTTGACGTAACCGAGTTCCTCCGGCTTCATGCCGAAGAGTTTGGCGGCGGCGGCGTCGAGCGCAACCATGTCAGTGCCGAGCATTTGGTACTTGGTGATCTCGCCATCTTCCTCGGCACGCCCCTGGGGGCCGTTTTTGCGGAGAATTCGATAGGCGTCGATGATGTTGAGGTCCGGTTGACGCGGCGCGAAACACATGTCCGCGATACATTGGTCGAGCCCGTTTTTGTGAAAGAACCGGCGGTCCCAAACCACGCCCATGAGATTCTTCATCGTGAGCGACAGCTTGGCGCCGCCATGGTGCTTGAGCACGGGCACGTTGATAAAGACATCGGCGCCGAGCATCTCCTTGTGAATCAGTGCCTTTTTCAGGGTCTTGGCCTTGGGCAATTCCACCGCGCGGTACTGTTGTTCCAGATTGGCGGGCGCCATGACTCCGCCCGCATCGGTGACCGCTTTGGCGATGCCGCTGGTCTTGTAGGCCCGTTGCCATTTGTGGCAGGTGTGGTCGAACGCCGTGACCTTGCTGGCTCCGGCCTGCAAGCAATCCCGGACGATCGCTCCGATAAGGTCCGGATTGGTGTTTGCCGGGATTTCAGGCGGCTGGTCCCAGGCGATGTTGGGTTTGATAACCACGTTCTGGCCCTTTTTGACAAAGGCGCCGATGCCACCGAGGGCGGCGATTCCCGCTTCATACATCGCGACGGATTCGCCGTTGCGAACGGCCACCAGATCCCACGGGCCGTCGCCATCGGCTCCGGCTGCCGCAAAGAGCGGGTTGTCCCAGGAAATTGCGGCCGCAGTGGCCGCGGTAGTGCCGATGAAACGGCGGCGATTCATTTCAACCATAATTTTCTCCCTTTTAAGTGATTTGAACGTCAAAATAACCCGCCGTGACGGTTGCGCAAGAGGCTGAGCGAATCCGCGCAACTTTCGCCATTTGATGCGGAGCCGTGGTGAGAGCCCTAGGGCCGCGGCCTGCCGTGCGCGAAGGGGGCGGGCGATAGCGCGGGAGAACACTCCTGTCCACTGCCGAGGATGGCCGCGGCCATAGGATCAAGCGCCGACCAGGCTTGGCCAAAGCGACCCGGAAAACTGCCGGCGATTTTGCTTATTTTGCACTTTTCCCCTCGCCAGATCACTGCTCACTTAGCAGAGTCCACCTATTCCGCCCCCCAGCAGCGGCCCACCCCCAACAGCAAATTTCCAACCCTACCCGCCATGGGCGATAACGACCTTAAGAACCTTCTTAGCCAGACCGGTGTGTCCTCCGCCCGACTGCGCCTTGCGCACTGGGTCGAGTCCCGCGCCATCCAGCACTTCGTCATCGCCGTCATCCTGGTAAATTCCGTGATTCTGGGCTTGGAAACCAGCGCGGAAATGATGGCCCGGTGGGGGACGCCGCTGGTCATTCTGGACAAGTTGTGCCTTTTGGTCTTCGTCGCGGAATTATCCATCAAGCTCTACTGCTACCGCCTGCACTTCTGGCGCTCGGGCTGGAATGTCTTTGATTTCATCGTCGTCGCGATCGCCCTGACCCCGGGTGCCGGGGTGTGGGCCGTGCTGCGCTCGCTCCGCGTCCTGCGGGTCCTGCGCCTGCTCACCGTGGTGCCGTCCTTGCGGAAAGTGGTGGCCGCATTCATTCACGCGATCCCCGGCCTGTCCGGCGTGATGGCGGTGATGTCGATTTTTTTCTACACTGCCGGCGTTCTGGCCACCCGTCTCTTCGGCTCCGCGTTCGATGAGTGGTTCGGCACGCTCGGCCGCAGTCTATTCTCCCTGTTTCAGATCATGACGCTGGAGAGCTGGTCCATGGGTATCGTGCGCCCGGTGATGGAGGTGTATCCATGGGCCTGGGCTTTCTTTGTGCCCTTCATCATCGTCGCCACCTTCACGATTCTGAACCTATTCATCGGCATCATTGTCTCGACCATGCAGGAGCTCGCGCTCACGCCCGAAGTCGATCACACCGATCCTGAAGTCCGGACGTTGCTAGAGCGCATCGATGCCGATTTGCGCGCAGTGAGAAGCCAGTTGGAGAAGAGCCCGAGATAGCTCGCACCCGGCTGCAGGCGCGGGTGAAGGCGCGGAGGGTGTTCCCGGTGCTCACGTGCGACTCCAGCAGCTGCCACGGGCACGCGGCCGTGGTGTTAGCCCGCTTTTCCATGGACTGGCGAATGAGTGTGATATTCAATTCCTGAATTGATTGACAGAATTCGCGAGTATGCGAGATTGGCGCGGTAATTCAAATCCGGGTCAAGAGCCACTTTCCCACCCCCTCCACCAGAGTCATGAAACGCTTCCGCAGAATCCTTGTGCCACTATCATTTTCCGATGCCGATGCCTCGGTGCTCGCCATGACCGACCACCTTGCCAAGTGGTCCCAGCCTGACGAGATCATTTTCTGCCACTTCAATCCCAAGGTGGAAATCCCCGCCGCCCTGCAGAAAAGCCATCCATGGCTGCTCGAGCCGATCGACGAGGTGGCCCGGGATCGAATGCAGGCCTTGGTCAAGGAACACAGCGAGCTGCCGGAAGGCACGGCAGTCCGCTATCATGTCGAGGAAGCCAACGCGGTGCTCCGCACCCTCTCGCTGGTGCTCGAAATGGACTGTGACCTCGTGGTCACGGGGGCCGACACGCCGGAGATCGGGGTCCGGCTCGCCCGCAAGGCCCCGTGTTCCGTCTGTGTGGTTCCGGCGGGAGCGCCCACCGAGGTGCGCAAGCCGATGGTCGCCGTGGATTTCTCGGAATACTCGCGCTACGCCTGCGAGATCGGCATCGCCCTGGCGCAGGCCTCGCATGGAGAGCCGCCGGTTTTGGTTCACCTCAGCAAGATTCACCGGGGCTACAACTGGGGTGCCATCTCGCGTGCGGAATTCATCGCCACCAATGAATCCTACGCGGCGGAGCAGATGGACGAATTCAGCGCGAGCCTGGACTTCCCGAAGGATTCCTATACCACCGCAGTGCATCACCACGAGTTTGTAGCCTTCGGCATTCTCGATTATGTGAAACAGAACGGCATCGACTGCATCGTCGCCGGCTGCCGCGGCAAGGACGCACTCTCGGCAATATTGTTAGGAAGCGATATCGAGCAGATCATGAACCACTCCCCGGTCCCGGTGCTCGCCGTCAAGGCCAAGGGGACCGGCCGCAGCTTCCTTGAGAGTGTGCTGGGCATGGGTCAATAGTCCCGCATGTCACGATGACGTTGTATCTCCCCATTTTCCTGACGCTCCTGCTGGCGGCGCTCTCGCCATGGTGGGTCGCGCGCCACCGCGGCAGCTTCATGCTTGCCGGTGCGCTTCTCCAGCTCGGTATGGCGGCGCACTTCGTGAAATTGCTGGTTGCAGCCTCTGCCGGAGGCCCGGCGCCGAGGGGCGGTGCGGACCATCTCTTTCCCACGGACCTCATCCAGTGGAGTTTCATGGCGGGTCCCTGGAACCTGCTCTTCACCATCATGATCACGGCCATCGGGCTGCTGGTGTTCCTCTATGCGCTCGGCTACTTCGGGAGTTCTGAAAAAGGCCATCGCTTTTACGCATCGCTGCTGGTGTTTGAGGCGGCTATGTTAGGCGTGGTGCTCGCAGACCATGCCGTGCTGCTGTTCCTCTTCTGGGAGCTCACCAGCGTCAGCTCGTTCTTCCTCATTGCCTACAATCACAAGGAAAAGGAAGCACGCTGGAACGCTCTCCAGGCGCTGCTTGTCACCGGCATTGGCGGCGTCTGCATGCTGGCGGGGTTCCTGATCCTCGGCCATAGCTGGGGTTCGTATTCGTTCGACGCCTGGCGTGGCATGGCTCTCGGCGGCATGACGCCCCCACTCGCGGCACTGATCCTGATACTCCTGGGGGCGATCACCAAGTCCGCCCTGTTCCCGTTTTTCTTCTGGTTGCCCAATGCCATGAGCGCGCCCACTCCGGTTAGCAGCTACCTGCACTCCGCGACCATGGTGAAGGCGGGTATCTTCCTGATCGGCGCCTTGCATCCGCTCTTTGAAACTTCGCGCGGTATCATGATCACCCTGGTCATCCTGGGCGGGCTGACTTCCGCCACCGGACTGGTGCTCGGCTGGGTGCAAACGGATCTGAAAAAAATCCTCGCCTACACCACACTGAGCATTCTCGGCATGCTGGCATTGCTGATGGGCCTCGGCTCCCCCGAGGCACTCAAGGTGGCGGTGCTGGTAATGATCGGGCACGCTTGTTACAAGGCCGGCCTGTTCATGGCGGCGGGTGCCGTGGACAAGGCGACCGGATGCCGGGATCTCCGCAGACTCGGCGGCTTGAAGCGCGCACTGCCGCTGCTGGGGGTTGCGAGCCTGGGACTGGCGCTCTCCAAGGCGGGGTTTCCGCCGCTGTTAGGATTTGTCGGCAAGGAATACGCCTACAAGATGGGCTTTGCCGGCGCGGGGGAATCCTATGCCCTGCTGGTATTTCTCTTCGTCATCAACACCGGCCTCATGGCGCTCGCGCTACGGGTGGCCTTGACGCCCTTTCGTGGTGAGGTTCCGGCCGGCGGCGCCGACCCCTCCGCCATCAAGCCGCTCAGTCCCCTGATGCTCGCCGGGCCCGTGGTTCTCACGATCGCAGGTGTGTTGTTAGGTCTGTTCGCTCCGCTGTTGCTCTCGCCGATGGTCGGGGCGGTGGTCAGCCAGATTCATGGTTATGAGGTGGCATTCTCGCTGAAGTTATGGCATGGCTTGCAGCCCGCACTCTTGCTCAGTTTCGTGACGCTTGCATCTGGTTGGTGGATCTTCCGAAGCACGCGTCCCACCGGGGCGGGCAACCGGATCACGGTTTTGTTGGGATGTTTCGAGGGGGGCTACGGTGCCTGCCACCGCGGACTGATGAGCGGCGCCTCGTGGCTGAGTGGCATTTTGCAGAATGGTGATCTGCGCTTCTACCTGCGTTGCTTCTTTACCGGCGTGCTGGTTCTGGTCGCCTACAAATGGTGGAGTTCTGGCTTCGCCTGGATCTTGCTTCCGGAGAATGCCGGCTCCGTTCCCTGGATCGAGTGGTTGATGCTTCCCGTCTTCGTGGTGTTCCTGTTTCTCATTGTGACCACCCGTTCGCGCATCTTCGCCCTGCTCGCACTCGCTGTCATCGGGCTGGCAATCGCCTTCCTGTTCGCCCGCCTCGGTGCTCCGGATCTGGCCCTTACGCTTTTGTTAGTCGAGACATTCACCATCGTTCTCTTCATCCACATGGTGCGCGGCCTGCCCAAGATCCGCACCATCGTTCCCTTGCGCTCACGCTTGGTCGATATCGGCATTGCCGCTGGCATGGGTGTGATGATGACGCTGCTGGCACTCAAGACCCAATCGGTGCAGACCCATGAGGCAATTTCCAGCACGCTGACCGAGTGGAGTTACGCTCTGGCCAAGGGCAAGAATGTCGTGAATGTCATCCTGGTCGATTTCCGCGCCCTCGACACGCTCGGGGAAATCACGGTCATCGCGCTTGCCGCGGTGGGTGTGCATATGCTCTGGCTCAAAGGCAAACCCTCCTCCAAGTCCGGCCCCGACACCCCATCCTCATGAACTCCCTTTTGCTCCATATCGCCGCGCGTTTTCTCTCGTGGCCGCTGCTGATCGTCTCGATCTGGATCCTTTACCGCGGCCACAACCTGCCTGGAGGCGGATTTATCGGCGGACTTCTCGCGGCCGCGGGATTTTTGCTGTATGATCTCTCGGGCCACGGCCGGCCCGCGCGCGGCTTCTTCTCGCTCTCGCCGTTTTTCTTTCTCCCCCTCGGCCTGGGTCTCGCGGTGCTCAGCGCCCTTCCGGGCATGCTCGGCGGCGGGACCTTCATGCAGGGCGTCTGGCTGCCGGGCTTTGAACTTCCGCTGCTCGGCAGCGTGCATCTTGGCACGCCGCTGATCTTCGATGTCGGTGTCTGGTTCGCGGTCATCGGATTCATCCTTCTCTTGAATGGAACGCTAGCCGGGGAGGAGACGTCATGACACTTGTGCTTTCATTGATCATTGGGCTGCTCTTCGCTGCCGCCACCTATTGCCTGCTGCGGCGCAATCTGATGCGCGTGCTCATCGGCATCCTGCTGCTCGGTCACGCGGTGAACCTGCTGCTGCTCTCCGCCAGCGATCCGCTCTCGCGCGTGCCCGCGATCCTCGGCAAGGACGGCACACCGGATTTGCCCGGAACTGCGGACCCCCTGCCGCAGGCACTGGTCCTGACCGCCATCGTGATCGGCTTCGGCCTCAGTGTGTTCACCCTCGTGCTCGCACGTTCCTGTTTCCAGAAAATGCCGATCGATGACGTGCGCGATCTCGGAAAGGAGGATCAGCCGTGAACGACCTGCTGCTCATCACTCCGATTCTGCTGCCGCTGTTGCTGCTGATCGCCTGCCTCGCCTGCTCCAAGCGCGAACGATGCGCCGGCGTGATCTCGCTTGCGGGAGTCGCCGTGTTGCTGGCCGCTTGTTCCGCCCTGCTCTGCAAGGTGAGCGCCCATGGTACGCTTACGCTTGCCGTCGGCGGGTGGAGGCCGCCTTTCGGAATCGTGCTGGTCGCGGACCTGCTGTCGGTCCTGATGTTGTGGATCAGCGCATTCGTTGCATTCGCTGTGCTGATCTACGGTGTAAAAGGCGGGCCGCCAAGCACCAGGCCGGGTCACGTGCACGTGCTGGTCCAGGGGCTTTTGCTGGGTGTCAACGGCTCCTTTCTAACGGGCGATCTTTTCAACCTCTACGTCTGGTTCGAGGTGATGCTGATTTCGTCCTTCATCCTGATGGTGCGCGAACGGCGCAAGCAGCAGCTCGCCGGCGGCCTCACCTATGTCATTCTGAACCTGTTGGCATCCGCCATGTTTCTCTGCGGCGCCGGCATGCTGTATGGCAAGCTCGGCACCCTCAATCTTGCCGATATGGCGGTGAAACTCGGCAGCATCGGGGATCCTGAGTTTGTCAATACGACCGGTGCCCTGCTCTTCGTCGCCTTCGCCGCGAAGGCCGGGCTGTTCCCGTTCCACTTCTGGCTGCCTGCCTCCTATCATCACGCCGGGCCCGCCATCTCCGCGCTCTTCGCCGGGCTGCTGACCAAAGTAGGGGTCTATGCCCTGCTGCGTGTCTTTACGGTTGTGTTCACGGCCGAGAACGGTTTCTCCAGCAACCTCATTCTCTACCTGTCCATGGCCACCATGCTCATCGGGGTGCTCGGCGCGGTGGCGCAGTATAATGTGCGGCGGCTGCTCGCCTTTCACATCATCAGTCAGATCGGCTACATGACCGCCGGCCTTGCGATCGGCACCCACCTCGCGCTCACCGCCGTGGTGTTCTACATCCTCCATCACATCGCGGTGAAATCCACCCTGTTTCTTGTCGGCGGCGTGCTGGAAATGAAAACCGGAACCCCGGATATCCGCCGGCACGGCGGCTTCTATCAAAGCCAGCCGCTGCTCGCCGTCTGCTTCCTGATCCCTGCTTTTTCCCTGGGCGGCATTCCTCCGCTTTCCGGATTCTGGGCGAAGCTCAACCTGCTCCAGGCCGGCGTGCAAAGCGGCGAGTGGCTGTTCCTCGCCATGGCGCTCGGCGTCGGCATCCTCACCCTGTTTTCCATGATCAAAATCTGGAACGAATCCTTCTGGAAAGCCCAGCCCGCGACAAGCGGCGGCCATGAAAACACCTGTTCGCTGCCGCTCGCGCCCGGCAGGCCTTATCTCGCGATAGGACTGCTTTGCGCCCTCACGCTGGTCTTCAGCCTGGGCGGATATTTCGTCTTCGAGCTCTCCTCCCGTGCGGCCTCCACCCTGGCCGATCCGTCCCACTACATTAACGCCGTATTGAAAGGAGGCACACCATGAATCGACCACTTTTCCCGATCCGGAAAATCATCGGCTGGATTGGCTTCGCCGGGTTCTACCTGACGGAAGTAATCAAGTCCAACCTGTCCATCGCCTGGGACGTGCTGACTCCCGAGGACAAATCCAGCCCCGGCATCATCGCGCTCGATCTTCCCGACGGCCTGAGCGACGGCCAGATTCTGCTCATTTCCAACCTGATCACCATGACGCCGGGTTCGCTCAGCCTCGATCTCTGCGCCGACCGCCGCACCCTTCTGCTGCATATCCTCTACCTCGACGATATCGAGGAAACCCGCAAACATTTCCTGGAAAACTATGTCCATCGTGTCCTCCATCTCTCCTGAAGCCATCCCTGCGCCGGTTGTCTGGATTTCCGCGGGCATGCTCTGCCTGGCTGTCGTCTTTGCGCTGATCCGGATCATCCGGGGGCCGACCACGCCGGACCGCGTCATCGGGGTTGATCTGTTAGCGGGGCTGGTCATGGCGGGCCTGCTGGTCGCCGGCATCGCCAGTGGCAATCCTTTTTACCTCCAGGCCGTGCTCGGGTTTGCCGTTATTCTTTTCCTCGGCACCATCGCCATCGCGCGCTACCTGAACCACGCCGACAACGACGATTCCTGACATCCCAATCCCATGGCCTTGCTGCTCTCCATCATCATGCTCGCCGGCAGTTTATTCTGTCTGCTCTCCGCCCTCGGCTGCCTCCGCATGAAGGACAGCTACGCCCGCATGCACGTCGCTACCAAGGCCGTCGCCTTCGGCGGAGCCTTGCTGACCCTTTGCCAAATGCTGGCAAGCCCCAGCCTTACCAATCTGGTATTTGGCGTCCTCGTCATCGGTTTCTTCTACATGACCCTGCCGCTGGCCGCGCACATGCTTGGCCGCGTGCTCTACGGCCGAGGCATCCAGCCGGCGAAACCCTTTGTCATCGATGAGTCAGAGGGACGAATCCCGCGCTTCGATTAAGCTGGGTCTTACAAAGATCGGTTGCGCCAGGGGGGGTAGTGATGACTGTTAACACGAGGAAGATTTCATGCGTAACCTTGGCTGGTATCGATTTGACCCCCGGCGGACACGACCTGCCATTGGCACGGTGCGCTTGTCGTCTGCAGTGCACAGCGAGTGACGCTAATTCACCAGCCGCCCTTCGGGTTCGGGCGAATATATCGAATATCCTTGATTGCGCAGAATAACTGCGTAGTCTACCGGAATTGTGTTAGTTGGTATATTTTGTTCCCTATGAATGTCCCGCTTCTATCTTCAGACCATCATTACGGGGTGTCTGTTCGAGGTGCGGCTTCGGGTGTTGTCGCTGGAGAGATGTACCATCGTCTGGTCATCACAGAACGAGCCGCGGCCAATGCTGGGGGGCGCGCCCTTGATAAAGGGGTGTATTTCCCCTCGTTTGGCAACGCGGGGGACGGGCTTGTTGCGGCGGTATCATTCTCCGATGCGGTTTTTCTCGATATTATGAAGAGCCATGTGGCATTGGCCGAGTTTGGCATGATGGCGGAGAAGGTTCATGTGCCTGTGGCCATGGTTGAAAAGATCGTCAAAGCTGACCGGCCGTCGGCGAGAGGGGATTTCAAGGCGTTACTTTTTCAGGTGGCGGCCCAGGATCATTTCCACTCTCCGTTTTTGGCGGGTGTGCGGGAGGTGGTCTCAAATGAATCGCCGGCAGAAATGTCAGCACTCTCATTGGCTGGGCGGGTCGGAATGAGCACGGCGCACTTTTCGAGGCGATTCTCCCGGGAGGTAGGGGTTTCTCCCTCGGCGTATCTGAGAGAAATGCGCTTGGCGCATGCGCGCAGTCTGTTGATTTGTGGCGCGATGCCCCTGGTGGATATCGCGATGGAGTGCGGTTTTGCCGATCAGCCGCATTTCACACGTGTATTTAAGAAGAGGTTTGCGATCACCCCGGCGGGCTATGCCAAAAAATTTGCGATTTCTTCCGAATAAGCATGGATGTTCAATACAGGCAGAGGGGAAGCAGTTACTTTCCGGATTCAACTTTCTCCCCATGAGTCACAAATCAAGCAAATCAAAACTCCTTGCGCTAGGCGCAACTCCTTTCCTGCTGTCCGTCGCTCAAGTGTCGTTGCAGGCCGCACCGGCGACGTCGGCGACACTCACAGAACCTGAGGATTTTCGCATTGTGGCGGGCACGACACCCGGTTTACTGGATTACACCATTACAGATACCGGAGCTGCCGATCAGGATCTGGATTTTTCCATCCTGCAATACACACTGGGGGCCAATGCTGCCAAGGAATACGGATCATTGGTATCCTTGGTGCAAGGCGATCCCGCTGTGGATACGGCCTTGGGCGGCGTTTATTCTTACTCGGGCTACTCACTCAGCTCGGGAGGGACTGCGAAGCTTTCTGTGCAACCCGACATTACCGGGCTGAGCGCGGGAGATTCAGTGGATCTCGGCGTGCGGATGAATGGTTCAGGCTGGGCCGCCCCGGTGACCTCAACCACCAGCATCAACGTGGTGCAGAACCGCCTGTTGACGGGGTCGCTCACGCTTAATTCTGGCAGACACATGCTTGGTGTGATTCCCGATGGCACACTGACCCTTGACGGTGGCACTTTGTCCGGAACCGAGGGAACCAACATTTCCATCAACTCAGGTGGCTTTGCCCAGTATGGCAATGGGGTGCGTCTCACCAGTGCTTCTGATTTCACCTTCGACGGAGCTACTGCCAATCAAACGCACGATTTGCAGGTGGGCTATTACGGTCCGGCTGGAGCCTATAGCCAAAGCATCACTCTTTCTGGTGCCAATGGGGCGGATAATTACACCACGGCATCCGGCGCCACGCGCAATGAGTTCGGCGGCTACTGGCGAACCGAAATTGAAGTTGGCAGTGTGCTCGGAGCGACAGAGACCCGGGTGACCGGAAAATCGTACACTCCATTTCAGGCAACGGGGGTGAATGGTATCTATACCTACCCAGATGGCTCGACTCCTACCATCGAGCGAAACTCCAACAGAGTGGAAACCCCCCAACCGACTCCAGCGACCCAATATGACCAGGGCACATTCGACGCTGCGCGTGCAGGAGGCGTGCAGGTCAATGAGCGGGTGAATTCGTTGATCTCGGGGGAGGTGATTCAAGGAAGTTCGCTGAATCTCTCTGGTGTGAATTTGAGCGTCAGCGGCACGGCTCTTTACAACAGGCAGCTCACTGCGTCCGCCAGCACAGGAAATATCCAGACGAATCTCGGACGGGCGATGGTATCCGCTACCACGGAGACCATCAATCAGTCGGGAACTTTGACCTATACATCTTCGGGTTCGGATGACGCATACACCCGTATCCAACTGTCCGATTTCTCGGACAGTAGTGATGGAATCACCGCTTCCTACAGTGGCGTTGACCAGTCTTTCACCGGTGCTGCCGGGCAAGAGGCTGAAGTGGCCTTTGCCGCCAACTTCACGGTTGATCGCAGTGTGAATGGAACATTTGGCAAGTCGCTGGTGGCCGGAGCCGGAAAAATCAGCAGTTTGGAAAATGGTGGTGCCGGTTTGGCCAATGAGTCGGTGCAGAGCGGTCTGTCGCTCGGATACCAGTGGTCGAATGTCTTAGACAACCAGATCGATATTAAAGACCAGCATGTTTATCTCTTCGACGATACCAATTTGTCAGGGATGAACATCTCAGCTGAAGAAGCTTATAACCATGGGTATTCGGGACTGAATAACGGTCAAACGCACCGAGTGAACAGCACTAATACCCATACTGCCATTGGGGTGAACGATTCGATTTCTTTGAGTGGCACCAGAACTCTTGGCGATAAACTGGAGGGCACGATCACCGTCAATTCTGCTAATGGCCGTGTCACAGCCGAAAACTTGATTGGGGAGAGCGTCATTGCCAGTGATACTTTCCAAGTCTACACCCACACCATTGGACGCGCTGATTTGGACATTACCGCACCGGTCGACAACAAAATGGATCATAACGACGTAGTCACCCTTGAGAATGCGGATCGTGGTTTGACAGCGGGTGATCAGGCTTCGGTTGATGTTCAGGTCAAATCATATGACGGCAGCGCCCGCTGGACGATTGACTACGCAGGTAATACGCTTTTGGCTCCCGGTCAGTCGGCAACCATGACCGCCAAGTTTGACGACGTTGCTGCCGGAGAGTTGGGAGGCAGCTTCACTTCGGTATTTACCTATACCACGCAGGACAGCTTTGATGTGGGCTCACACTTTAGCAATCTTGGGTTAGCCGACGACAAAATTGCTGATAATGGCGATTTGTGGAATTTGGCTAATGCCACTCTGGCAACGCATCAACTGACACTTGCTCGTGTGGTGGAGCAGGTGAGCAGCACGGGTAGTGGCAGTTTCGAGGCTGGCGCCAAGTTGAGTGATACAGCGCCGAGCCTGACCAACACCGGCGACAATTCAAGTGCGGCCTTCTCGACCGCGACATCGGCATCTCTCCTGGATTCCGGGCTCCTGGGTTCCGCAACCACGGTGTCCATGACCTATCATAAAATCGAGGACGCCTCGGTGACTGACATTTACGGAGAAAAAGGGGCCGTCACGGATTTTGCGACGGATGTTCTGGATTTGACAGGTCTTGATGGCGAGAAGCATGTGCTCGAGTTGACCTACGATGATACAGTCCTGGCCGAAGGAGAAGGAGCCATGCAGATTGTTTGGCTGACCCAGTATGATGCTGATCCCGGTGCTGGCGAATCTCTGCAAGACATTTGGGTCAATGCTGTTCTAGGTAACAAGAATGTAGTTCTGGATATTCTCGGTGGCACTGTCACGGTTTCTGGCGAAGGCACGATGGGTATTCAAACCTACCTTCAGTCCAAGCGCTTCTCTGGTAGCTATGAAAGTTACCTGACCTCTATCGGAGGAGAGGGCTCCGACCCTGAACTCGGAATGTGGGGTCTCGATGCCGGAACTAACAATGTCTGGGCAGTGATCGATCACAACTCAAGCTTTGCAGGAGCCGTCCCGGAGCCTTCCTCACTGGCATTATTCGCTCTTGGCGGGTTGTGTGCAATCATGCGCCGTCGTCGATAGTCACAGAAGCGGCCAGCCATGTCGAACAATACCCAGGACAGGCGAGGCAGCGGATTTTTTGATGACGTCGTACTCAGTAAACAACGCCAGTCGAACGATGTAAAGTGCCCCAGTTGTGGGCATTTTTTCCTCGTAACAAGGAGGACAAAACAGTCGGATGCCCAGAAGCAGGCAACGGAGCAAGCGGAGGACAAGCCTTTGTCGGTTCGCGTGTTGTTCGTTTTGGCGGGGCTGATCATAGTGGTACTGAGCTGTTCATTATGGGCGGTCCTTTCAAGGGACACAGAAGAGCCTTTTGCAACACGGGTGAATCCGGCTAAGCCGCCTCAAGCCGCTGGCACGAATCAAGAACCGCTTCTGTTGCAAGAGGCACCCGATGTTTCAATGGCTTTGAACACGGCCAGTGTCATTGATTTCCTGAGGGAGTATTTCAAGACGAGAACATGGAGTGAGCGATTGCCCTTTGTGCGTCAGGTTCCCGGAATTGAGGGCCGTATGCAGAGGTGGTACCGAACGCATAAGGATGAGCCTCTGAGGAACATTGCCGCCGATCCCAAAGCAATGGAAATAGGTGGTTTTATTGTTGTTAAACTGGGGGGAGACGGGGCTCCGTCGGACCATATCGTCATCGAGAAGACACCGGCAGGGTACCGCGTCGACTGGGAAAGTTTTGTAGTCTATCAGGATCAGGATTGGGACGAGATACAAGGGGAGCAGCCCCGTGGGGCCCGGATGGTACGATGTAAATTAGAAGCCGTGCAAAACAACCATAAAATCTGGACGTCTGAAAAGGGCTACCGTTGTTACAAACTGGAGCATCCTAAGACGGGTCAGGTTTTCTGGGGTTATTGCAATATGCATGATGTTAGTGATGACGATCCTGAAATGCTTGCTTTACGAAAAACCCCCAAGGGGCGATATACGCTTGAAATATACTATCCGGAAAATGCCTCGAGTGGGCTGGATGTGATGATTTCGAGAGTGGTGGCCAAAGGGTGGGTCATTAAGTAATCCCGACGTCATTACGGCAATCTGACGGTTGAAATGGGATTACTTGCCTTTGTTTGCATGGGGGGCTGTGCCCTCCCCGGGTTTTTCAGTGGCGAGGCGGAAGTTTTTGTGTTCCGAGAGAGTGTGGGCGGCGTCGATTGTTTTGAGTAACTCGGAAACGATCTCGGGGTTTTGTTCGGCCACGTTGGTTTGTTCGGACGGGTCCTTGTCCAGGTTGTAGAGTTCGGGTCTGGGTTTGCGCACGATTCCTGTATTTTGCAGGATGAGCTTCCATTTGCCCTTGCGGATGCCGCGCTTGCCATTTTGTTCGTGGAATTCCCAGTAGAGGTAGCTGTGTTTTTTTTGCCCGGGTGTGCCGAGCAGCGTCGGCACCATCGACAGGCCGTCGGTGTCGGCCTGGGGTCGGGCGCCGGCGAGCTCGCGCAGGGTCGGGGAGATGTCCCAGAAGGCGGAGAGGTGGTCGGAGCTGCGGCCGGGGGCTATTTTCCCGGGCCACCAGGCGATGGTCGGGGTGCGCACGCCCCCCTCGTAGAGGTCGCGTTTGCCGCCGCGAAGTGCGCCGTTGGAATTGAAGCTGTCGCGTCGATGTCCGCCCTCCTGCATGGCTCCGTTGTCGCTGGAGAACATGACCAGGGTGTTGTCGGCGATACCCAGATCCTTGAGCTTGTCGAGCAGCAGGCCGACGTTGTGGTCCATGTACGAGACCATGGCGGCGTAGGTGGTTTTCGGCTCCCGTTCGTAGGCGTAGTGGTAGCGTGTTTTTTTGTGTTCCGCGGGCAGGGGGGTTTCCTTGAGGATCGGGCGGTACTTGGCTTTCCATTCCTCTTTGGCACGCAGGCTGGCGTGCGGGATTTGGAAGGCGAGGTGGAGGAAGAACGGGCCGTCCTTCTGCTGTTCGATGTACTGCAGTGCCTCGTTGATGACGAGCTCCGAGCTGTAGCTGTCGCCCTGGTGCAGGGTGTTGTTCGGGTAGGTGACTTTTTCGGTGTTCCGCCACAGGTACTTGGGAAAGTAGTGGTGTGCCTCGATGTGGGACGTGTATCCGAAAAAGTAGTCGAAGCCTTTGGCGTTGGGCAGGGTGCTGTCGTCGGTATTACAGCCGAGGCCTGATTTTCCGATCATGGCGGTGTGGTAGCCTGCCTGTTGCAGGGCCCTGGGGAAGATTTCGTCGTGCGGGTCGAGGCGCATTTGCAGGTCGCCGTTGCCGCGGACGTAGGAGTGGCCGGTGTGTTTGCCGGTGAGCATACAACTGCGTGACGGCCCGCAGACGGTGCTGCCCGCGTAGTGCTGGGTGAAGCGCATGCCCTCGGCGGCCATTTGGTCGAGCCGCGGGGTTTGGATGGTTTGCTGGCCGTAGCAACCGAGATCGCCGTAGCCGAGGTCATCGGCGAGGATGTAGATGATGTTCGGTTTTTTGGCGGCCTGGCCGGTGACTGCCAGCAGCAGGATGAGCAGGACGGATAGTTTCATGAGCGGGTAACGAGCGATGGTTGCAGAGGTGTTGCGCCGAGGTATGGCGCAGAAGTGTTATCCAGAATTAAGGCAAATGTTGCCGAATTCTTTCAGGAAAAGCACGGGGTGATTGAGTTCGTCGGATTTTTCGAGGTCGACGATGAGGGTGAGCGACCAGTCGTTGAGTTCGTCCGGGTCACAGAGGGTTTGGCAGACACGCCACTGGCGGGTTTCCGGGATGACTTCGATGTGGGTATGCTTGAGGTTGCGTGCCTCCGGGTCGAGTCGGATTCTGAGATGGCGATCGTAGTAGTCGTTGAGGCTTTCATCGAGGCGCGCCGCCGTCCAGGGGTCTGCCGCTGAGGTGTCGGCTTCAAACGAGCTGAGAAACCCGGCCAGGTTGTCGTGGGCGAGGTGTTTGACGGCGGTGAGGACCTGGTGGTGGACGAGGCGGGTGAACTTCGCTTTATCCCGGGTGACGGGCCGCTGTTGCGGGTCGGCGCGGACTCGTTTCTCAGCAGGGAGGTAGTCGGGGTCGCGCATGAGTTCCCATTCGTCGATCAGGCTGGAGTCGACGCTGGTCAGGTGGTCTTTGAGGTAGCGCTCGGCCTCGAGCACGGCGTCGGTTTTCAGCGCGGGCGGCACGGTCTGGCTGAGCACCTTGTAGACCTCGCTGAGGTGACGCAGCAGAATGGCTTCGGACCTCTCCAGCTTGTATTTGCGGATGTAGTCGTCGAACGACATATAATCCTCGAACATTTCCCGGGCGATGGATTTCGGGCGGATGCTTTCCGAGCCGACCCACGGATGTTTCACCTGGAAGGCATTGAAGGTGTCGTAGATGAAATCCTTCCCTGGCATCGGGTGGGTGACCCCATCGAGCTGGTCCATGCGGGCGTCGTAATCGACGCCCTCGGCCTTGAGTTCATTGATGAGGTCGGTTTTGAGTTGGTAGACCTGCGCCCTGAGGATGGCGGTCGGGTTTTCGAGGATGGCTTCGACCAGGGAGATGACGTTCAGGGCGTATTCGGGTGCGTCGATTTCGAGTTCGGGCAGGGTTTCGATGAGGTAGAGTCCGAGTGTCTGGTTCATGCTGAAATCGTCCTGGAGGTCGACATGCAGTTGGACTTTGCGGCCGTGGTTCCCCGCGGTTCGCGCGGCAGGCGGGATGATGGTGAGCACGCCGCCGCGGACCAGGGCGATGAACATGGAGCGGGCGTGGCCGCGGATTTTTTTCTTGGACGACTCGGTTTCGTGGCTGGCCCCGATGACGCGTTTGAGTTCGGCGCAGCCGTCCTCGCCGGGTCGGTCAAGCAGGTTGAGCATGGTGTTGTGGCGGAGCTTGAAGCTGGAAACCAGGGGTTCGGGTGGCGATGTCTGGAGTTTGAGGAAGGTATCGCGGTTCCATGCGACGAATCCTTTTTCCGGGGGCTTCTTCTTGATGACCTTTTTCTTTTTGACGGCGGCGGCGGCCTTGGCCTCGAGCCGGATGTTGTCGATGACGTGCGCGGGTGCCTGGGCGACGACGTAGCCGACGTCATCGAAGCCGCGGCGGCCGGCGCGGCCTGAGATTTGTTGGAAGTCGCGGACGGAGAGGATTTTGGTCCCGGTGCCGTCGTACTTGCAGAGTTGGGTGAAGAGGACGGAGCGGATCGGGACGTTGACGCCGACGCCGAGGGTGTCGGTGCCGCAGATGACTTTGAGCAACCCTTGCTGGGTGAGTGTTTCGACGAGGAGGCGGTACTTGGGCAGCAGTCCCGCATGGTGGATGCCGATGCCGTGGCGCAGCAGTTTGCCGACCTCTTTGCCGTAGGGCGAGCGGAAGTTGGCCTGTTGCAGTGCCTCGGCGATTTCCCGTTTCTCCTCCTTGCTGCAGAAATTGCTTGAGAGCAGCGTCTGGGCTGATTCCGCGCAGGCGCGTTGGGCGAAATGGACCAGGTAGACGGGTGCCTTGTTTTGTTCGACGAGTTCCGTTACTTTTTCTGTTAGTTGGAGTTCCGAGTAATCGAACTCGAGGGGTACCGGGCGTTGGTCGGACTGGACCAGGGAGGTTTCCTTACCGGTGAGCGTGGTGATGGATTCCTGGAAAAAGCGGGTGTCGCCGATGGTGGCGGACATGAGCAGGAAGCGTGACTGGGGCAGGGTCAGGAGCGGCAGTTGCCAGGCGACGCCACGTTCGTGATCCGAGTAGTAGTGGAACTCGTCCATGATGACATCATCAACCTTGGCATGGGCGCCCTCGCGCAGGGCGAGGTTGGCAAGGATTTCCGCCGTGCAGCAGATGATGGGTGCCGTGGGATTGACGGTGGCGTCGCCCGTGATCATGCCGACATTTTCCGGCCCGAATGTTGCGCACAGAGCGAGGAACTTTTCATTGGCGAGCGCCTTGATCGGTACGGTGTAGTAGGAGGTGTTTCCGGCACAGAGGGATTGATAGTGGAGGGCGAGTGCGACCAGTGACTTTCCTGATCCGGTCGGGGTATTGAGAATGAGGTTATTCCCGGCGAAAAGCTCAAGGATGGCCTCCTCCTGGTGATCATAGAGCTCAATGCCCGAGGCGATGAGGTAGTCGAGAAAGTGGTTCAGGACGTCATCGTTGCTGAATGTGCCTGGGGGAGGGATGAGCTGCATCTTGAGTTAGTTTGAAGTGGGGAAGCAGCGCAGGAAACAGGGGTCGACGGGGGCTTCGATCACGAGTTCCCGCCCATGGACGGGGTGGGTCAGGGTGAGGCACTTGGCCTGGAGCAGCATCCGTGTGCCGGTGCCGAGCGATTTCCCTAACATGTCGGATGTTTCGATTCCGGCATAGCGGTAATCGCCGACGATGGGTAATGCCGCGTGGAGTAGATGACGGCGGATCTGGTGGTACCGTCCCGTGTGCGGGATGGCCTCGACCAGGGAGAGGGTTGTTGTTGTTTGGGATTGCAAGCATTCGGGCTCGCGGACGTCCAGTCGTTTGAAGCTGGTGTGGGCATCGCGGGCGGGTTCCTGGGATGTTTTTTGAATGGGTTCCCGGCATTGCCATGGCTCCGAGGGTGCGAGGCCGAACACCACCGCCCAGTAGGTTTTTTGCATCTCCTGCCGTTGCAGCGCTTGGTGGAGCAGGCGGGCCATTTTCCGATCGAGCCCGAACAGGAGCACGCCGGTGGTGGGTCGGTCGATCCGGTGGATCGGGTGGACGCGCCGGCCGATTTGGTCCCTGAGGATTTTCATGGCGACCCGGTCCCCGTCGGCGGGCGTCTCCGCAGGGTGGACGAGGTGTCCTGCGGGTTTGTCAATCGCCACCAGCCACTCGTCTTGATAGAGGATGGGCAGGGGGCTATCGGTGTGGTCCACAGGAAAAACGGGCAGGCGATCAGGCGGCTTTGGGTTGATGCTTTTTCCGGTATTCCTTGAGGTAATTAAATCCGACGAGGCGGTTATTTTCCTCGTCAAGGAGGCGGTACCTCGCGCAGTCCAAGCTGGTGCGGAGGGTCAGGCACGGCACCTGCTGGAACAGGGGTTCGGCGTTATGGCATTCCTCGAGGCGGTAGTTGGGAATACGGGAGCTGAGGTGGTGGATGTGGTGGAAACCGATATTGCCGGAGAACCACTGCAGGATTTTGGGGAGTTTGTAGAACGAGCTGCCTTCGAGGGCTGCGGCTGCGAAGTTCCAATGATCTTTGCGGGCCCAGTAAACGTCCTCGAACTGGTGTTGTACATAGAACATCCAGACACCTGCGGTGGTGGAAATCAGGCAGATGCTGAGTTGCAGGATAACATATTTTTGCCATCCCAGGAAGTAGCAGCCGATGGCGACCATGACGGCAATACCGAGGTTGGTCCAGAGAACGGAAAGCTGGTCTTTTCTTTTGGCCTTCCTCGATGGAAACCGCTGCCAGACCAAAAACAGGAACATCGGGGCGATGGTAAAAAGGATGAGGGGGCTTCGAACCAGGCGGTAGGCAAGTTTAATCCCCTTGGAGGAGGCTTCGTATTCCTCCACGGTCATGGTCCAGATGTCACCCTCGGCGCGCCCGTCCAGGTCGCCTGCTGTGGAGTGGTGAATGCCGTGTTCCCAATGCCAGAACCGGTAGGGGGTAAACGTCAGGACGCCTGTGATATAGCCCAGGATGTCGTTGGCCTTGCGGGATTTGAAAAACGACTGGTGACCGCAATCATGGAAAATGATAAACGTTCTCACGGTCAGCCCCGCCGTGAGCAGGATCAGGGGAAGGGTCAGCCAGAAGGAGATGTCGTAGACAAAGTACATGGCGACCCAAAGGCCGAGCATCGGCAGCAGGGTGTTGGCAATTTGGCCGATGGCCATCTTCAAGCTGGGCTTCTGGTATTTCACCACAATCTTGCGCCATGCCTTCGGGTCCTTGTAGACGTCGGCTTTGTCTATGATGGTTTCCGTGCTCACTGTGGAAGTTTAATCGTCGAGACTCTCCGAGTCCGCAACCAAATAAGGTTTTTTTATGACGCGGAGCCAATGCGGTGCAAACTACCGCGTCGCGCGGGCGTCCCGCCCGCATTCATCAACCTCAAAAATCCGCCTCCCCACCTGAATCTCCTCGGCTGGGGGGAGTATCATCGAGGGTTACTTCCTGCTTTCTGGGATGGCGCGATGACCGACCTGATCCAGACATCAGCTCAGTCACGCAGGGACAGGTAATTCTCGAGATCCTGACGGTTCCTTATCTGTGCGAGCAACTTTGATTTCTTCAAATAGAGGGGGGCTGTGTCGTGATGCGCGATCGGTTTGTTTTCCGCTTTTTTGAGCAGGGCCGCCAGCTTGTCGGCGTCGTTTGTCTGGACGTTTTTCCCGAGTGCCTTGATGCATTTGCCATCGGCAAAATAGTATCTGCTTTGTCCGCCCCTATCGATGGTAGCGGTCTGGCCGTTGGCATTGGTTCCCTGCGTAAAGTGCCATGATTGATACGCCGAGTAGACAAAGAACAGGCTTCCATCCTGGTAATAGTAGGTCACATCCTCACCTCCGTGGTCACCGCCGGAGGATATGTGCAACCTCTTGAGTTCCCCGGCTGCGTTTTCGGAGCGAGTCAGCGTAACCCCATGGGGCTCTTCGTCCTCACCAGTCCTGATCACCGTTTTACTCAGCGATGTATCGCCCTGGATCTGATTATACCACTGGCGGATTTGTTTGATCGCAGCCTCGTCTTCTGCCTGCGCAAAACCACTCAGAAGCGTGAGCATCAAAAGAACCAGCCCGAATCGCAGATGAAATTGTTTCATGTCGCAGGCTAGATCGTCGCGCCGGTGCTGGCGAGAATTAAATCATCAGCCAAACGCGGTTCGCCACAGTCTTGGCGCGTGAGCTTCGTTACTTCCGCGCTCGAAAAACCCCTGGCTGGATCGCCCCGGCTACGGTATGGCTCTTTCTCGCTTGCGGTTACGCCTTACTCTTGGTTTGCTGGGGCGCAGCTCGCAGCAAGGAGCTTTTTACCATGGCCATCGCACAAAACACCATCGCGCTCGTATTTGATTACGATCAGACACTGAGCCCGAGCTACATGCAGGATGATGTGCTTTTCCCCGAGTTCGGGATCAACCCGGAGGCCTTCTGGAAAAAGTGCAACTCGCTGGTGCTGGAGCATGAGTGGGATGGCGAGCTTGCCTACATGCAGTGCCTTCTCGACTACCTGGAAATGGATCAGGTGTCGAATGCCCGCCTGACCGAGCTGGGTGCCAACCTGAGTTTTTTCCCCGGCGTGCCCGGGATTTTTCAAGAGCTGCGGGGCAAGTGCCTTGGTGACGAGCATCACGCCCAGGACATTACCATCGAGTACTACATTGTTTCCTCCGGGCTCAAGGCCTTGCTTGACGGCAGCCGGCTCAAGGATGACTTCCGCGCGATCTACGGGTGTGAGTTCGGCGAGGATGCCCAGGGGCACATCCGTTACTCGAAGCGAACCATTTCCCACACCACCAAGACCCAGTATCTTTTCCGGATCAACAAGGGTTTGCTGGATTACAAGGAGGATGTGAATGACCATCTCGCACCCGATCTTCGGCCGATCCCCTTTGCCAACATGATTTACGTGGGTGACGGACCTACTGATGTGCCGTGTTTCACGGTGATGCGCAAAAACGGGGGCAATGCCATCGCCGTTTACAACGCCGAGGATCCGACCCGTGGTAGCTTCCGCAAGTGTTATCAGCTCTGCGCCAAGGCCGACCGGGTCAAGCACATCGCCCCCGCCGACTACCGTGAAGGGAGTCACTTGAGGTTGCTGTTGGAGCAGATGGTGGGCGAAGTCGCGGATGCCATTCTCCGCCGCCGCACGGATGAGATCGAGGGTGGCACGGTTTCGGCCCCCGGGTTTTAGCGGGTCGGAATATTTGATTTGAATCCTTAATATTTCCAACTGAGTACGACTTCATGCAACACATTCATTTCATTGGTATCTGCGGCACGGCCATGGGTTCGGTGGCTGCCGCGATGCAAGCCAAAGGGTTCACGGTCACCGGATCGGACGAAAACGTTTACCCGCCGATGTCCACCTTTCTGGAACAGCAGGGGGTGCAAATTTTTCCAGGCTACAAGGCGGGCAATATCCCGGAGAGCGCCGAGGTCATTGTTGTGGGGAATGCCATCAGCCGCGGTAATGAGGAGGCTGAGGCGGCGCTTGAGCGCAAGCTGCTCTACGTCTCGCTGCCCGAGGTGTTGAAGGAGCATTTCCTGCGTGGCAAACGTAATCTTGTCGTGACCGGCACCCATGGCAAAACGACCACGAGTTCGTTGCTGGCCTGGTTGCTGAAGTCGGCCGGTGCCGACCCCAGTCACATGATCGGAGGTATTCCGCGCAATCTTGGAAAGGGCGCGGCGTTTACTGATTCCGAGTTTGTCGTGTTAGAGGGTGACGAATACGACACGGCCTTCTTTGACAAGCGCTCGAAGTTTTTGCATTACTTGCCGGAGGTGGTGATTGTCAACAACATCGAGTTTGACCATGCCGACATCTATGATTCCCTGGACGAGATCAAGCTCACCTTCAAGCGCCTGCTCAATGTCGTGCCGCGCAACGGGATCGCTTTTGTGAACGGGGATTGTGTGCACAGCATGGAGGTGTCTGCCGGAGCGCCGGCGCCGGTCAAGACGGTCGGGCTTGGTGCGCACTGTGACTTGCGGATCACGGGTATTGATTACGGCAGGGAGATCAGCACGTTTGACTTGGACGGGGAAAGCTATGCGTTGCCGATGGCGGGCGAATTCAATGTGCGCAATGCGGCCATGGCTGTGTGTGCGGCGCGGTTTTCAGGGTTTTCCCCCGATCAAATCCGGGATGGCCTGTTATCCTTCGAGGGCATCGCACGCCGGCAGGAGGTGCGCGGGGTGGCGGGTGGCATCAGGGTCATCGACGACTTCGCCCATCACCCGACCGCGATAGGTCTGGCGATCGACAGTCTCCGCCAGCAGTATCCGGGCTCCCGGATCTGGGTGGTCTTCGAGCCGCGGTCGAACACAACACGCCGCAATATTTTCCAAGACGAACTGGCGCTGGCTCTCGGCAAGGCGGATCTCGCGGTGGTACCCACGGTCCCGAACCCTGAAAAAGTCGCGGAGGCGGATCGGCTTGATCCGGGCAAGCTTGTCAGTGATGTCGAGGCGTCCGGCACCGCATGCTGGTACTGCGAGAGCGTCGATGACATCGTCGAACTCGTGGCCAGGGAGGGCCAGCCGGGTGATACCGTTGCCGTGCTCAGTAACGGTGGTTTTGGTGGCATCCACCAGAAGCTCTTGGACCGGCTGGCGTAGTGCACGCTCAGTCAGGGGCGCACTGTGGCGCGCCGACTAACGGTAGGTCTTGTACGCCCAGATGCCGTCGACGATCGCCTTGGCGCAGTCGTACTGGTAGCTCGAGCTGAGGATGCGTTTGCGTTCGGCGTGGTTACTGATGTATCCGCACTCGACGAGGATGGCCGGGCAGCGGGTTTTATTGAGGACGGCGAGGTCTTTGCGCTGGCGGGTGTCGCCGTTGCGCGGTTTGAGTCGGCTCAGTAGGCGGAGGTGGACGTGGGCGGCGAGTTTTTTCCCTTGTTCGCCGTAGTAGTAGGTTTCCACCCCTTTGAGCCGGGTGCCGGTATGGGCGTTGAAGTGGATGCTGACAAAGATGGCATTGCTGTAGCGGTTGGCGATGGCCGCGCGGCTGGTGAGCGAGACGAACCGATCGCTGCGGCGGGTCATGGTCACGGGCATGCCCTTTGCCTTGAGCATGGCTTCCACCCGGCGGGCGACATTGAGCGTCAGGTGCTTTTCGTAGGTGTTGCCCCGGTGGGCACCCTTGTCCTTGCCGCCGTGGCCGGGGTCAATCACAACCCGTGCTATTTTTCGGGCCTGGGCCTGCCATGTGGTCGCCATCAGGAGGGCGAGCACTAGCATCAGCTTGCACCTCCATCGGGGGGATCGGTGCGGGCTGGCTCGAGGGGTGCGGTCCGGGGTCGGGAACAAAACGAGAGGGCGAGGGGTAACTCGGCTGAGATTACCGGCAACACGTGCAGAGTCAACCTGTTAAGTTAAGATCGCTTAACTATTTTCCCGGTCGCCGTCGATCGCTTGCTCGAAATTGCGCCGCCAGCGTTTGGAGAGCAACGGGCGGACGAGTCCGTAGATGAGGTAGAGGGAGAAAATGGCGGTCGGGGTGTACCAGCGGGTATTCTCGTTGATCAGCAGGACGATGAGCAGGGCGCCGCAGACGATGCCCCAGAGGGTGCCGCGTGTCTGGAAATCGACTTTTTTAAAGCTGGGGTAACGGACGTTGCTGATCATCAGTCCGGAGAGGCCGAGCATGGCGGCGCCGAGAACGTAGTTCCAGTTGCCGAGGTTGCTGCCCGGGTCGTTTTTGCTGAAGTAGATCAGCAGGAAGGTGACCGAGGCGATAAAGCCGGCGGCCATGGGGATGGGGATACCGCGGAAGTCCATCGACTCGCCTTCTTTTTTGGGCATATTGGCGAGGCAATTGAAGCGTGCCAGGCGCATGGCGCCGCAGAGCAGGTAGATGAAGGCGATGGCCCAGCCGATGCGGCCCTCGAGGTTGAAAAGCACGGCCTTGGAGACCAGCAGGGCGGGGGCCATACCGAAGGACACGACGTCGGCGAGCGAGTCAAATTCCTGGCCGAAGGGGGATTCCTGCCCCCCCATACGGGCGAGTCGGCCGTCGAGCAGGTCAAACAGGCAGGAGCCGAAAATCAGCAGGATGGCTTTTTCATAAAACGGATAGGCATCGGCGAACTCGGCCATCTGCATGCCCTTGAAGATGGTCAGCACGGCGAAGAATCCACAGCAGAGGTTGCCGGCCGTCATGAGGTTCGGCAGAAGGTAGATTTTGGGTTCTTTGCTGGGATCGGACATGGATGGGTGGGGGAAAGTGTGGTCAGCGGAGCTGCTTGAACCATGTTTCCGGGGAAATGGACAGCTGAAAAACGGGAATGCTCGACGGGCGGGCAGAGGCCGCAGGCGCGATCTGCTGCCGCTTAACGGCGGCTGCCGCGGAATTTGTTGCGCGGATCACGTTCGTCCTTGGTGGCATCATCGCGGTAGCGGAGGATGCCGTAGCGTTTGAGATTCCGCATGAATTCCTTGGCGTTGGTGCCCGTTTCGCGGTCATAGGCCATGGTTCCGACGAGGCTGTCCTTGTTCTGGAAGGCGGCCATGGTTTTTTCGGCCTTGCTAGCGGCGCGGTCGATGCTGCGCACGGCTTTCGGGATGCCGCGCAGGGCGGGTTCGATGTGTTTGATCTCGCGTCGGGCATCGGCAATCAGGTTCTGGGCACCATCGGCGGCTTTTTTGATGCTGGAGAGGGTCTCGCGGGCATCGGTGATGGTGGGTTTGAGATTTTCTGACGCGCCCTTGATGTTGCGGCTTGAGGTTTCGAAGTTGGCCATGGCCAGACTGAAATTATTCAGGTTGTCCTTGGAGAGGAACTCATCGTTGACCTTGGTCATGGTGGTGTTGACGTTGTCGCCGATGCTTTTGATCGAGTCGAGGGCCTGGTCGATTTTTTCAAAGGTTTTCTGGGCATCCTTGATGAGTTTGCTGGCGTCACGCGCGATGCTTTGCGCATCGGACTTGATCGAATCGAAGCCACCTGCGCCGACGCCCATGATGGTTTCACCGGACTGGTAGTAATGCCCGGATTCTTTTTCCGGGGGGGTGATTTCGATGAACTTGTCGCCGAGCAGGCCGGACGAGCCGATTTGGAAGGTGGAATCACGCGGGATTTTCACCTCGTTGCGGATGCGCATTTCCATGCGCACGGTGGTACTCGCCCTGCCGGTGGTCAGTTCGGGTTTGGTGGCGACCCGTCCGACCTTGGCACCGCGCATCCGCACCTCGCTGTTTTTAATGATCCCGGCGGTGTCGGGGAATTCAATGTAGAGCGGGTAGTGCCCCTTGAACCGGTCGCCAAAACGCCCGAACTCCACAATCAGCACCCCCAGTAACAGGAGGCCGATGAGAATAAAGAGTCCAGCTGTTCTTTCGCGTCGTTTTTCCCGTACGGGCATACTGGCAGTTTCCCTTGGATTGCCGACTGTTGCAAGTGGCAAAAATCGGGGGTCTGGGAAACGGTGCCGTGGGGGGGGAGACTATCCGCTGCTCTTGCTCTCTGTTCCCGTTAGGAAATGAGTGAGCACGGGGTCGGTGCTGGCCTGCATTTCGGCGGGCGTGCCCTGCCAGTAGACCGTGCCGTCCTTCATGAAGATGATGCGATCGGCGATGCGGAAAACGCTGCGCAGTTCGTGGGTGATGACGATGTTGGTGATGCCGAGCTCGTTTTGCAGGCGTTTGATGAGTTTGTCGATGGAGCCGGCGGTGATCGGGTCGAGTCCGGCGTGGGGTTCGTCGTAGCAGACGCAGGCGGGGCGGTCGACGATGGCGCGTGCGAGTGCGACGCGTTTTTTCATGCCGCCGGAGAGTTCCGAGGGCATTTTTTCCTCCTGTCCGGGGAGGCGGACGATCTCGAGCACCTCGCTGACGCGGCGGTTCAGCTCGTCGGTGTCCTTGACGCCGTCCTCAAGCAGGGGGAAGGCGATGTTTTGCGCGACGGTCATGGAGTCGAACAGGGCGCTGTTCTGAAACATCATCCCCACTTTCTTGCGAACCGGGCCGAGGTCACGTTCGCGCATCTGGGAAATGTCCACGCCGTCGATCTCAATGGTCCCCTTGTATGGACGCATCAGGCCGAGCATGTGTTTGACGAGGACGGTTTTCCCCCCGCCGGAGGCGCCGAGCAGGCAGAGGGTTTCGCCCCTGTGCACGTCGAGGTCAATGCCACGCAGGACGTGGTTGTCGCCGAAGTGTTGGTGCAGGCCGCGCACGCGGATGATCGGAGTCTCTGGTGATGGCTTGGACACGGTTGGGTTTGTAACACAGGATGTGACCTAGCGCAACGCATCGAAACCGCAGAACAGCTTGGAATCGACCGGGGGGAGCGTGGGGATGGGTTCGTTGTTATCGAGGAAATCCTGGCAGATACGCTGGAACGTATCGGCGCAGGTGGCGCGTCGGATCTGGTGCTCGAAGCTGTCATCAAGCCCCTGGGCGATGTAGACCAGGTATTTTTTCATCCGGTTGACGTGTTTGGGTTCGTCGAATGCATGGGCGTGGGCGGCTATCTCCTGATAGAGGTCCATGACATAGCCCAACAGATCAGCGCGGGTTAGTTGCGGGGGGGGATTGCCGGAGTAGGATGCCCGGAGTTGGTCAAATATCCATGGGTTGCGGATGGCACCCCGGCCGATCATCAGTCCGCTGGCACCGGTGCGCCGGATCATTGCCTTGCCGGTGGCGACATCGACCACGTTGCCATTGGCAACCACCGGGCAGCTCATCCGCGCGACGGACTGTTTGATGCAGTCGGTATGCACGGGTGTTTGGTAGCGTTCCTTGACCGTCCTGCCATGGATGGTGAGGGTGTCGATGGCGTGGCGGGCGAAGATTTCCAGCAGCTCATCGAACTCGTGGTGGCAGTCGAATCCGACGCGGGTCTTGACGGTGAACTTGCCGGGGATCGCATCACGCAGGGCGGCGATGATGGCTTCCATGTGGTTCCTTTTTCTCAACAGTCCGCCTCCGGCATCTTTATTGTAGACCACGGGTGCGGGGCAGCCGAGGTTGAGGTCGATCCCTGCGACGGGGTAATGGAGCAGCTCCTTGGCGACCCGTACCAAGGCCCTGACGTCCTGGCCAATCAACTGCGCATAGACGGGTCGGCCGGTTTCATTCTCGGTGATGCTGCGCAGGATCTTCTTTTCCAGACGGGAGTCGGCATGCACGCGGAAGTATTCCGTGACATAGTAGTCGGGTCCTCCAAACCGCTGCATGACACGCATGAAGGGGAGGTTGGTGACGTCCTGCATGGGTGCCAGGACGAGGGTGGGGGGAGTCATGAATAAATGGAGGAATGGAGAGTTGTTAGATGAGTTCGGCGGGTTTGTTTTTTTCTGCGGCGAGACGGTCGTGGGTGGTGGCGAGGTAGCCTTGGTCGATGTCGAAGCCGGTGTAGGCGGCTATGTTCATGCGGTGGGCGGCGACGGCGGACGTGCCGATGCCGTTGAAGGGGTCTAACAGTTTTGTGTGCTTCCCCTTACCGTGGATGCGGATGCATTGTGTGACGAGGCCGATGGGAAAGGTTGCGGGGTGCGGGCGGTCCTTATCGCGGCTATTGATGGTGTCATAGGGGATGAACCAGTTGTTTCCCCGGCAGCGTTTGTCCTCTCCACCGGTGTGGCCCCAGCGGTTGATGTTGGATTTGTCTGAATAGGGGACGCCCGCGGCGCGGCGTTCGAGCGGGACGTTGCCTGATTTTGTCAGGTGGAAGACGTATTCATGGCAGTCGTTGACATAGCGCTTGCTATTGATGGGTTTGAAGTGGCCGGCGCTGACGGTGTCGCCTTGACGCGTTTCCACGGAAATGGATTTCACCCAGTGGAAGGTGTTTTGGAGGGTGAAGAGCGGGTCAGCGGCCTGGGTCAGTGCGAGCAGGAGTTGGTGGGGCAGCAAGGGGTTCTTCGGGGCAGCCCCGAGGTTGAGGAAAAACGAGGCGTCGTCCTGCATCACGCGTTTGACCTCGGCTGCCCAGTCGAGGCACCAAGCGATGAACGACGACCGCTCGGTTTTGTCCTTATAGGTATCATACTTGATACCCAGGTTATAAGGGGGGGAGGTGACCACGAGATCGATGGAATTCGCCGGAAGCTGGCGCATGCCGATGAGGCAGTCGCCATGGATAATGCTGCAATGCGTTGCCATGGTGGCGAGCCTACATGTTCGGCGGAGAATGAAAAGAGGGGAGTCCGATTGATACGGTCGTTTAATGTTGACTGGTGTGTGCTTGCAGGCCTACTCTGGAGACGGTGGACACAAGGGAACAGATACTGAATGCGGCGTGGGACCTCTTTGCGGAACGCGGGTTTGAGGATGTGTCTGTCCGCGACGTCACCAATGCAGCTGGCGTCAATCTGGCCAGTGTCAGTTATCATTTTGGGGGTAAGGAGGGATTGATTCAAGAGACGGTGAAGCGCTGCATGAATCCGATCAACAAGTACCGGATCAGGCTGCTCCGGGAGGTCATTGCATTGCATGGTTCGGTGGACAAGGTGCCATTGGCCGACTTGATGAGGGCTTTCATGCGGCCGGTGGTCATGCCTGAAGAGTGCGGCGTGCGTTCGGGATTGATGCTGCGTCTTCTCGCCCGCTATCTGATTGAAAGCGACTATGCGATTCCCTCGGCGAGCCGCAACCTCTATACGGAAGCATTCCAAGCCTATGCCAGGGCGTTCATGGTGCACTATCCCGGGGTTGCGCCGGTGACCCTTGTGAAGCATATGGTTTTTGCGGCCGGGTCGATTATGTTTTACCACGGCCTGGGAAGGGTGGCGCTTCAGTTGAGTTCCGGCTCGCGGGAAGAAGTGGGTGAGATTGACCGGGACGAAATGCTCGAGGACGTGATCGAGTTTGCCATACGTGGTTTTGGCGGAGGAAAGCCTGAAGCGGGCTAGGATAGTAATGAGCGCGGACAGGCAGATTATGAGGCAGATTACGAGGCAGGTGGAATCCCCCGAGGGCATGATCGCCCTGGGTGCCGAGTTGGCCGCTGGGCTTGAATCGGGTGCGGTGCTCGCGCTCGAGGGTGGCCTTGGCGCCGGCAAGACCCATTTCACCAAGGGGGTCGCCGCAGGTCTGGGATATCGGGGTGAAGTGACCAGTCCCACCTTCAACCTGGCGCATGAGTACCGCGGGGGGCGGCTGCCGCTCTTTCACTTTGATTTTTACCGCATGGACACGGAGGACGAAGTGCTGCGCATCGGGTGGGACGAGTATCTGGACGAGGCTGCGGTCGTGGTGGTTGAGTGGCCGGACAAGTTCCCTGGTTTGTTGCCGCCCGGGACAATCTGGCTGAAGTTCGCATTGGCGGGTCGGGGACGAACGGTGTCCAGTGCCGGGGGGTGAGCATCAGGAGCCCTCCGGGTTCGCGGGCCGGCCGGATTTTCTGCCGCGCCATTGGTAACGCTGGTTGCAAAACTGGCAGAGGAAGGCGTTGGTGAAGACGATTTGAAGGGCGAGGCGCAGGGAGTAGCTGCCGAGAAGTTTTTTGGCCATCCGGTGTTTGGCGCATCGGTTGGAGCGGAGTATTTGCGAGCGGCAATTCGGGCAGATGATTTTTGTGTGTTCGATGCTGTGGATCATCTGCAGCAGCAGGATCAGGGTCAGACAGCAGCCGGCGATGATCAGGTGGGTGATGTTCTGTTCGTAGGCCCCGAGGATAAAAAACACGATGCCGATCACGAGTGCTATTGCCCGGATGATCAGGAATAGTGAAAGAAGGAAGAGCCACTTCCGGTTTAATAGTCGATGACCTCGTCCGCTCATGTGTTGTCAGCTTTTTGGTATTGCAGGCCATAGCAAGTGGCTCCAAAGAGGCTCTCGCCTCCACGCAAAATAAAAGTAAGTACACGGCACCATTGGCGTGAATATACTCCGGAGCAAGCAAATTTTGCGACAAACCCGGCGGGGGCGGATGGCGCCGGGGGTGTGGAACAAGGCCGTTCCTGTGATCCAAAATGACCAGCGAACTGGGTTTATCGATGGGGGAAGGTGCACAACGCCCCGCCTTGGGCCGATGCGAAACAACGCCCGCCCTTGGTTATTTTTCGAATTACGCCATAGTATACGCGTGTATTCTCCCAGAAGGGTTGGTAGCCTGATACCCCCTCTGGGCAGTCAGAAAACACTGGTGAGCTGTTTTTCAGGCTGTCGGGACAACCATGCCACTTATGAAAATTCTTCTCACGGGCGGTGCCGGATTTATCGGATCCCATCTCGTCCGCCAAATTCTTGATGAGACCGATCACGAGGTCGTCAATCTCGATAAGCTGAGTTATGCGGGCAGTCTTGCCTCGCTCCGACCGGTGCGGCATAATCCCCGGTATCATTTTGAAAAAACGGATTTGGGTGATGCGGCTGCGGTCAGTGATCTTGTCCGGCGTGTGCGTCCGGACGCGGTGATGCATCTTGCCGCGGAAAGCCATGTGGACCGATCGATCGATGGCCCCGGCGAGTTTATGCGGACGAATATCATGGGGACCTATCATCTGCTGCAGGCGGCGAGGGTCCACTGGGCGTCGATGGTCGGCGAAGCGCGTGAGCGGTTCCGGTTTTTACATGTTTCGACGGATGAGGTCTATGGGTCGTTGGGGCCGGGCGAGGCCGCTTTCACGGAAGCGCACCCCTATGAACCACGCTCGCCCTACAGCGCCAGCAAGGCTTCGGCGGATCATCTTGTTAGGGCATGGGGGGTGACCTATGGCTTGCCGGTGATGGTGACGAATTGTGCAAACAATTACGGGCCCTGTCAGTTTCCCGAGAAACTGATCCCGAGGGTGATCGTTTGTTGTCTGCGCAACGAGCCGATTCCGGTTTATGGCACAGGGGAGCATATTCGTGATTGGCTGCATGTGTCCGACCATTGCCATGCCCTGCGCATTGTGCTGGAAAAAGGAGTGCCCGGGCGCACTTACAACGTGGGTGGCGACTGTGAGTTGCGCAATATCGACCTGATCAAAAAACTCTGTGCCATCCTTGACGAGTTGGTTCCCCCGGATGTTTCCAAGGGTGGCTTAAGAAGCTACGAAGATCTGATTACCCATGTGGCGGACCGGCCGGGGCATGACATGCGGTATGCCATGGATGCCTCCCGGATACGTGCCGAGCTCGGTTGGGCGCCGGTTGAAACGATCGACCGGGGTTTGCGGCAAACGGTGCGCTGGTACCTGGAGCACCGCGACTGGTGGCAGAACTTGATGCGGGTCTAGGCATTGGCCGGGTGGGGTGATGTCGCGCGCCTGCCAGGGGGGTTGTTTCTTGGCGGCAATGTGCCTATTGTTTCCCCGTGCGATTGAAACTGACGATAGCTTATGACGGCCGGCCCTATGGTGGGTGGGCGACGCAGCCGGGTGGGAACACAGTGCAGGATTTGATTGAAAAGGCGGTGTCCGCCGTGGCGAAGGAAGAGATCCGCATTCATGGAGCAGGCCGGACCGATACCGGGGTGCATGCCACCGGCCAGATTGCCCACTTTGACGCGCCGCTGGGTTTACGGATGAATCCGTTCAATTGGGTGCCAGCGGTGAATACCAAGTTGCCCGCCACGATCCGGGTGATGGACTGTGCCGAGGTAGGCTCGGATTTTCATGCCCGCTTTGCCGCCGTGGCGAAGACATACACCTATGACCTGTGCCTTGCCCCGGTCCTGCCTCCGCTGATGGCGGGACTGGCCTGGCATCTTCCGAGGCAGCTCGACCCGGCGACGCTTGAGCAGGCGCTGGAAATCCTCCTTGGCGAACATGACTTCCGCGCCTTTGCCGCCAAGCGGGGCAATGAAACCGACGATACCTGTTACACGCGCCTGCTCAGTCGCTGTGACCTGGAGACAACCGGGAGCGGATATCGCATCAGCTTCACGGGCAGTGGTTTCCTTTACAAAATGGCCCGACTCCTCACCGGTGCCGCCGTTTATGCCGCCCAGGGGCGATTGCGGCTCGATGACCTGTCCCTGCTGCTTGATCAACCGGCTGAACTGCCTCATGGGAGGGCGCCCTATTGCGCGCCGGCGTGCGGCCTGGTGCTGCATTCGGTTGATTACGGATAAAGAAAACGCGGCCCACCGAACCGGTGCGCCGCGCTAGAAACTTGGTCTTTAGAACTTAAAACCTGGAGTCTGGACCCCATTAGTGCGCCTTGCAGAATTCCTCGATACGGGTGAGGCCTTCGTTCAGCACGTCGAGGGTGGTGCAGTAGCTGATGCGCACGCTGTTGTCGTTGCCGAACGCGATACCGGGCACGGCGGCAACTCGGTAGCGGGTCAGCAGTTTGTCGCAGAGGTTGACGGAGGTCAGTCCGAGTTGCTCGGTGTCCACCAGGCAGTAGAACGCCCCCTGGGGCTCGACCACTTTGATGTTCGGGATGGTGCTGAGTCGGCCGTAGACGAACTGTCGGCGGACATCATACTCGGCATTCAGGTCCTTGATGAAATCCTTGCCCTGGGCGCCGAGGGCGGCGAGGGCGCCGTATTGGGCGAAGCTGGTGGCATTGGATGTGGTGTGTCCCTGGATTTTTGACATGGCCTGTGCCAGTGGCAGGGGGGCGGCGGTGTAGCCGACCCGCCATCCGGTCATGGAGTAGGCCTTGGAGAACCCGTTGACGGTGATGGTGAGATCGTAGAGATCCTTGCCGAGGGAGGCGATGCTGGTGTGTTGGGTGTCGCCGTAGACGAGGTGTTCGTAGATTTCATCGGACAGGATGATGATGTCCTCGTAGAGGGCGACGTCACCGAGGGCGCGGAGTTCATCGGCGGTGTAAACCGAACCGGTGGGATTTCCCGGGGTGTTGAGGATGATCATCTTGGTGCGGCCGGTCATGTTCTCTTCGAACTGCTCGGGCGTGATCTTCCAGTTGTTCTCGGCGGTGGTTTCCACAAAGACGGGCTCGGCGCCGGCGAGCCGGACCATTTCCGGATAGCTGACCCAGTAGGGGGAGGGGATGATGACCTCGTCACCTTCTTCGCAGACGGCGAGGATGGCGTTGAAGCACGACTGCTTGGCGCCGCTGTTGACGACGATTTGGCGTGGGTCGTAGTCGATGCCGTTGTCCTCCTTGAGCTTGTTGGCGATGCCCTCGCGGAGTTCGGGGATGCCGGCAGCGGGGGTGTACTTGGTTTTCCCCTGGCTGAGGGCCTCGACGGCGGCCTGTTTGATGAAGTCGGGGGTGTCCTGGTCGGGTTCGCCACCGGCAAGTCCGTAAACCTCCTCGCCGCGTGCTTTCATGGCTTTGGCTTGGTTGGTGACGGAAAGGGTGAGTGAAGGTGCGACCTTGTCAACGCGTGAAGAGATGGAGTCCATGGAGTTGAATAAGTGTGTGAAATGATTGAATGTGTTTCCTCCCCGGAAAAAGGGGCCACAGTGATTTTCACGCGCACCCCCCCTTCGAGATGTTGAGCACTAGTTAGCTGATGATTCCGTCGATGCAAGCCTAATGGTGGTTGCCGGGTGCGATTTTATGGCGCCTGTCATTTCACTCGCGTGCCACGGGCTGAGACCCACTTGCCTTTGCGCGTGATCATGGGGAACACCAGGCCGCATTTTTCCGCGACCTGGAGGGTTTCATCCCACTGTTCTCTGAGGATTCCCGAGATGATGAGGTCGCCGTCCTTTTGCAGGGCCCGGGCAATGACGGGGAATGCTTGCTGGAGGATGGTGGAGAACATGTTGGCGGCCACGACCGGCCATTGGCGGTCCGGGGACCACTTGAGCACGTCGGTTTCGCTCATCCGAATGAGGCTGAGGCCGTTGCGCCGCACATTCCTGCGGGCCACTTTCACCGCCTGGGGGTCGAAGTCCATGCCGTGACAGTGGTGGGCGCCCAGCATGCGGGCGGCAATCGCGATAACACCGCTGCCTGTGCCGAGGTCGAGCATGTCCCAGTCCTGTCCCTTTTTCGCCCGGGCGACATCAACGAGGAATCGCATGCAGGTCGAGGTGGTGGCGTGGTCGCCGGTGCCGAACGCCATGTCGGCGGGGATCTGGATGATGTGTCGGCCGGGGAATTGTTCGCCCAGTTTTTCCCGGGCGTCATCGTCCCGGGAGCCTGAAATGATGATGGAGTTGCGGATGCGGATCGGGGGGCGGGTGGGTTCGGTGACCGCGGCCCAGTTCTTGTGAACCAGCTTGCGGATGCTGCCGCCGAATTGTTGTTTGATTTTTGCCGCCTCCTCTTCGGTTTCGGTATAAACCTCGACCCTGATGGTTTTGTGGGTCTTGAGCTTGGAAATCACGGTATTGGGATTTCCATAGAAACGATCCTCCCACGCGTCCATCCACTGGGCTCCCGATAGTTTGGACCATATCCACATGGTGTCAGCTAAGCACAAAGAAGCGGTGGAGGTGAACAAAAATCACCGACAAACTCACAAGTCAGCAGTCATGGCTGCAGGCGCTCGCCACATTTCCGGCAATAGATGGCATCGGTCAGATGGCCGTGGACGCCACAACCGGGGCAGGCGTCGCTGGTTTCATCGGGGCGCATCGCCTCTCGGACCATGTCACCGGCCACGATGCCGGTCGGGACCGCGATGATGGCATAACCGGCCAGCACCATCAGCGAGGTCAACAGCTGTCCTAGCGGGGTCTGGGCGGTGATATCGCCATATCCCACGGTGGTGATGGAGACGATCGCGTAGTAGATGCCGACGGGGATACTGGTGAAATCCGATGTTCCTCCTTCGTTGGACTCGACGATATACATGAGCGTGCCGGCGATCATGGCAAAAATAATCATGGCGAAGAAGAATACCGTGATTTTCGCCCTTGAGGCGGCAAGCCCGCGCATGATGGTGTTGGCGCCCCGGACATGGCCCACCATTTTAAGGACCCGGAACATCCTGAGCAGTCGCAGCAGGCGGATGACGGCAAAGTGGCTGCTGCCGGCAAAGATCAGTGAGAGGTAGCTGGGCAGGCAGGACATCAGGTCGACGATGCCGTAGAAGCTGAAGATGTAGTGTGCCGGACGTTTCACCAGCCAGATGCGGATGAGGTACTCGAGGGTGAAAATGACGGTGAATATCCACTCGAAGATGATCAGGAGGGTGCCGTGCCGGACCTCGATGGCATCGACGCTTTCGAGCATCACCGCCAGCACGCTGGCTCCGATCAGGAACAGGAGGGCGACGTCGAAGAACTTGCCCGCCGGGGTTTCGGCCTCGAAGACGATCTCCCAGAGCCGGTGTTTCATGGAGCCGGGCCGATCGCCCTCGTTTTGGCTCTCTTGATTGTCCTGGGCTTGATTGTCCTGAGCGGGGTGCACGCGGCCGATCATGCAATTGGCAGATGCTTTTGTCAAATGAAGCCTTGCGGGCCGCCGGCATGAGCTGACGCTGCCTGGTGGCCGAGGGTGCCAACTGGGCGGCCGGTTTGCACGCGTGGCGGGATATTTCGGGCGGCGGCAAAATTTGGGTTGACATCTCGCGGCCTCGCTCCTAGCTTGCGCGCCCCTCAACGCGGGGTGGGTGGATTTTTCTGCCCTGGGAATCCGGTGAGTTCACTGCCAGACCGGCGATGGCCCACCGACTTACTTATCAACCACACAACAACACAATGAAAAAAACTTTTTCAGCCAAAGCTCAGGATGTTGAGCGCAAATGGTATGTGATCGACGCCGAAAACAAGGTGCTTGGTCAAGTCGCAGTTCAGGCCGCCAATCTTCTGCGCGGTAAAAACAAAACGATCTTTACGCCTCACGTTGACACCGGTGATTTCGTCATCATCACCAACGCTGAAAAAGTCGTGCTGACCGGGAACAAGGAGTCTGAAAAGATTTACACCCGTTACACCGGCTACGTTGGCAACCAGAAGGTCGAGACCCCCCGCAAGGTCCGCGCCCACCGTCCCGAGCTCCTGCTTGAGCGCGCTGTCCGCGGCATGGTCCCCCACAACAAACTGGGTGATGCCATCTACAAGAAACTCAAGGTTGTTGTCGGTGCCGAACATGGCCACGAGGCACAGCAGCCGGAAGCCTACGAAATCGCCTAACCGGACGAAACTTTCCATTTTTCCATTTTTAACATTTACCAAACAATCTCATGAGTGAAGTCACCACCTATTGCGCCACAGGTCGCCGCAAATCATCCGTCGCCCGGGTCTGGGTTACTCCAGGAACCGGACGGATCACCGTTAACAAACGTAATTTCGAAGATTACGTGCCCACGGTAACCCTTCAAAACCTCGTGCTTGAACCATTTCAGAATGCCAAGCTCGTTAATAAATTCGATGTGAAAGTCGTTGTCAAAGGCGGCGGAATGGCTGGCCAGGTCGGAGCGATTCGCCTGGGTATCTCACGCGCACTCTGCGAGCAGGACGAGGAGCTTCGCCCTGCCCTGAAGGAGGCCGGCCTCATGCGCCGTGACCCCCGCCAGAAAGAGCGGAAGAAGTACGGTCAGCCCGGCGCGCGCAAGAAGTTCCAATTCTCCAAGCGTTAATCCAAACGACCATCAACCCTATTACTCTAACGAATCATGTCCAAACACGCATCACTCAAAATCGCCGGCGGAGCTGGTGGAAAGCGTTCTGTTCTCAAGCGTTTCGAGCGCATCAAACTCCTCAAGGAGCGCGGTCAGTGGAAAGCAGGCAAAAGCCCGATCGGCTTGCCGAAAACCAAGCCCGAGGCGTAGGTTTTGCCACGAACCAAGCCTGAGGCGTAGGTTTTCCGACGAACCAAGCCCGAGGCGTAGGTTTTCCGATGAACCAAGCCCGGGGCTGAAGTCCAGACGAACCCAACAAATCACATTTAACCCGCCCCGTGGTAACCATCGGGCGGGTTTTTTATGCGCCGCGTCAACCCGGACACCGGTATTTGGTGTTTGGTATTTGAAACCTAAAAGCTACACACATCATCATCATGACCGCAGAATCCCAAGGAATCCGTCTCAATAAATACCTCGCCTCCTGTGGCGTCGGTTCACGCCGGGCATGTGACGCTCTCATTCAGGAGGGTGGAGTCTTTGTCAATAACAGCAGCTGCACCAATCCCGCCACCCGAGTTGATGCCGACGATGTCGTGCGGGTTGGCCGGAAAATCGTGAGCCCGAAGACCACCGAGGTCATCCTCTTTAACAAGCCGCCCGGACTTGTCTGCAGCTCCAGCGATGAGCTTGGCCGGGAAACGATTTACGACATCCTGCCACCCCACCTGCGCCACCTGAAAAACGTCGGCCGCCTCGATAAGGAGTCCGAGGGGCTGCTCGTTCTCACCAACGACGGCGACCTGGCGCTCAAACTGACGCATCCTCGCCAGAAGGTGGAAAAAGAATACCTGGTCACCCTGAACCAGGCATTCTCCAACGAGTTGATCGATAAGCTCATCGCGGGAGTCCATACGCCCGAGGGCCGTGCCCGTGCCAAGTCGATCCGGCGCATCTCGCCACGCCGTGTCAGCATCGTTCTCGAAACCGGATTGAAACGCCAGATCCGCTACATGTTTGAAGCGGTGCATCTTAAGGTGACCAAGCTGGTCCGGACCCGCATCGGCCTGCTGCAAGGCGGCGGCCTCGAGTTGGGCAGCTGGCGTGCGCTTGAAGAGGACGAAATTGTCGCGCTTCAGCTGAACCCCAAGCCGCGCCGACCGGCGGCGGATGTCCTCCGGGCAGCCAAGAGCGGCCCCGCCGCTCGAAAGACCGGCAAGACCGGCCGCAAATCCACGGGCCGCGCGGCGAAAAAGACCGCCCGGAAAACAGCCGCCCGCAGGCCGGCCCGGAAGGGGGCTAAAAAAGTTTCCCGCCGCGGGAAAAAGTAGGGTTGTCCTTTGGCGTCAGCCTGTTTAGGCTCCCCCGGTAGTACTGAATCAGCCGATTAGACATGAGCAATAACATCGAGAGCCATCTTAGCGAAGACCGCGAATTCAAGCCCAGTAAGGAGTTTTCCAAGAAAGCCCGCGTTTCCAGCATGGCGCAGTACAAGCGCATGCACAAGGAGTCGATCGAAAAGCCCCACCTCTTCTGGGCGCGCGAAGCCAATGAGCTTCAGTGGGATAAAAAATGGAGCAAGGTGCTCGAGTGGAAAGCGCCCTACGCGAAGTGGTTTGTCGGTGGTAGAACCAACATCTGTGTCAACTGCGTGGACCGTCACGTCGATGAAGGCCGCGGCAACAAGGCCGCCATCATCTGGGAGGGCGAACCCGGGGACAAACGCACCCTGACCTACCGGCAGCTGCAGCGCGAGGTCTGCCGGTTTGCCAACGTGCTGGAAGCCAATGGCGTCAAGCCCAAGGACCGTGTGCTCATTTACATGCCGATGGTCGCCGAGGCCAGTATCGCCATGCTCGCCTGCGCACGGGTCGGTGCGGTGCACTCGATCGTCTTCGGTGGCTTTTCCGCCGAGTCGATCAAAGACCGCCTCGAAGACTCGCAGGCATCGGTCGTGATCACAGCGGACGGCGGCTGGCGTCGTGGCAGCATCATCGATCTCAAGATCAACGTTGATGAAGCTCTGCAAAAGGACAAGACGGTCAAAAAAGTGATCGTGCTCAAGCGCACGGGAAATGAGGTCAAGATGAAGCGAGGTCGCGATGTCTGGTGGCATGACGAGGCGGCCAAGGTCCCCGCGACGCACCAGGCCAAGGCCTTTGACAGCGAGCACCCGCTCTTCATTCTCTACACCTCCGGATCGACCGGTAAGCCCAAGGGGATCCTGCACACCACCGGCGGCTACATGATCAACACCTACAGCACCTGCAAGTATATTTTCGACATGCGTGACGACGATGTTTACTGGTGCACGGCGGACGTCGGCTGGATCACCGGCCACTCCTACATCACCTATGGGCCGATGCTTAACGGCGTCACCCAGGTGATGTATGAAGGTGCACCTAACTTCCCGGATTTCTCCCGCTTCTGGCAGATTGTCGAAGAATACGGAGTCACCATTTTTTACACCGCCCCGACCGCTATCCGCGCTTTTATCAAGGCCGGTGATGATTTGGTGGAAAAACACGATCTCTCCTCGCTCCGCCTCCTCGGCACCGTGGGTGAGCCGATCAACCCGGAGGCGTGGATGTGGTATTACAACAAGATCGGCGGCGGCCGCTGCCCGATTGTGGACACCTGGTGGCAGACCGAGACCGGTGCCATCATGATCTCCCCGATGCCCGGTTGCACCCCGATCAAGCCCGGCACCGCGACCCTGCCCTTCTTCGGCGTGGATGCCGCCATCCTCGATGAAACCGGCCAGGAGTGTAAGGCCAACGAAGGTGGCCGACTCGTCATCCGCAAGCCGTGGCCTGGGATGTTACGGACGATTTACGGCGATAAAAAACGCTACAAAGACACCTACTGGAGTGACTACCCGGGGATGTACACCGCTGGCGACGGCGCCCGTCGTGACAAAAAGGGGAACTTCTGGATTGTCGGTCGTCTCGATGACGTGCTGAACGTTTCCGGCCACCGCCTCGGCACTGCCGAGGTGGAGAGTGCGCTCGTTTCCCACCCGGCTGTGGCCGAGGCTGCGGTTGTCGGACGCCCGCACGAGATCAAGGGCCAGGCGGTCTGCGCTTTTGTGACGCTGAAAAGCGCGATCAAGGAAACCGACGCACTGCTCAAGGAGGTGCGGAACCATGTCGGCAAGGTCATCGGTGCGATCGCCAAGCCGGATGATATTTATTTCACCCCGGCCTTGCCAAAGACGCGATCAGGTAAGATCATGCGCCGTCTGCTCAAGGAACTTGTTGCCACCGGCGAGGCCACCGGCAACATGACCACCTTGGAAGACATCAGTGTCGTGAAGAATCTCCAGAAACTGGTCAGTAAAAAGTGAGCGGCACCACCCTTCATCCCTTTGTCTGATAGCAATGAATAGTTCCCGTTATATGATCGCCCGCCTGGCGCTTTCTTTTGGTATCCACCGAAAGACAAAGCGTCTGTCCGAGGCGGCGGACGAGATGCACATCCTGCGCCAAGCCGAGGAAATCCTCGGCGAGGACGTCTGGGAGCAGGCAGAGGAGATTGAAGAAATCAGCGTGGAGTACTGGACGCTGCGCAAGCTGATCCTGAAGCAGCGCGAGCTTGAGGACGCCCTGAACAAGGCAGGGGCCATACTCGATACATCCCACGAGGAGCGGAATGCCGTGCTCAACCAGACGAACCAAGCGTGCCTTGCCCTCGAGAAAAAACGTGACGAGCTGATTGGCCACTCCGAGGTGCTCATTGCCGAGCGCGACCGGGTGATTGCCAGGGCGCAGCAAATCCGGCGGAAGTTTGACGCCTCCCGCACCAAGGTGCAGGTCCTGAGTGGTGAGGCGGACACCCTGGAAATCATCGACAACGAGAGGAAAAAACTGGCCGCCTATAAAGTTGATTTTGCGTCGCTGAAAGAAATGCGTGACGAGGTCGGGGCGGAAATCCAGAAGCTCGATGATCAAATCATGAGGATTGAAAGCGCCATTGCGGAGGACCGGAAAAAACTGCGGGTTGAGGCGTCGAGCGCCTACCAGAGCATTGGTAAGGCAAACCGCGATCGATCAAAATTGTCCGCCGAGATCGGGTTGCTCGAGATCGAGATGAAGCATCATCACTGCGAAATTGGCCGCTACGTCAGCAATCACGCCGGCACCGATCCGGTCTGTGCGAAAATTTGCAGGGACCATGCCCACCTGATCGCCCAGATGCAGAGCTTGCGCAGCTCGATTGCGCTCAATCACAAACTTGCGGCGATGGCGGGGGCTTAGCGGGTTATGGGCTTATTTCGTTTTTTGATCGCGAAAGGAAGACTTGGGTTGCTGAGGGACAGGAGTGTCCCTCCTCCCTTGGCCTTCGGCCTGCGAAGCGGGTTTGAATAGGGAGAGTGGACAACGCACGAATTCATTTCTGCCCGACGGAGGAGGGCTGCATACCAGCATAGCCGAGTGGGCGAGGCAGTCCTGTCCACAGCGGAGGATAGGTGAACTAGCCAGTCTTTCTTACTTGGTTTTTGGATCTTATCCCCCTTGGTATTTGGAGTTTAGAACTTATACCACTCCGCAAAACAGACGAGACGATTGATGATTGTTGAGGTATTTGGAAAAGCACTTCGTGATCAATGAGAGTTCCGGATGAATGACTCCTTTGGCTGCGTTTCTCCTTAGTCA
>JBFERY010000003.1:0-77250 GCA_041548785.1 Oceaniferula sp. | reverse complement strand
GAAATATGTGAGCCCGTCTTACGTATTCAAAACTTGCACGTGCCCAAACGACACAACTGATCACTTTGCCTATCCATGTCATCCCGGTCCCTCATCCTCGCCCTGCGCAGCCTCCCATTGCTGCTCCTTCTGACGCCCGCCAAACCCACATCACCCACGCCCCCCGCTGGATCACTTCCCGCCCAGAAGACCTAACAGACAATCTCCCAGCTCCATATACCCCCTGAAAATTTCCGCATTTTCCGTGCATTCCGTGGTGCAACCAACAACACTTGCTCCAAGGAAATTGGCATTTGGCATTTCAATCTCAAAACTTCAATGAAAGACATCGTTTACTTCGACCTCGAAACCCAACGCAGCTTCGGCGACGTCGGCGGCGCCGCCAACAAAGACAAAATGGGCATCTCCGTGGGCGTCGCCTACTCAACCCGCACCGGGCAATACCACATCTTCGGCGAGGACCAAACCAACGAACTCGTGGACATGCTCACCCGCGCCGACCTCGTCGTCGGATACAACCACCTCTATTTCGACTACCCCGTGCTCCAAGGCTACACCATCCTCGACCTCGCCGACAGCACCGTCAACCTCGACATGCTCATCGAGGTGGAAAAGGCCCTCGGGCACCGACTCAAACTCGACTCGCTCGCCGAGGCATCCCTCGGCACCGGAAAATCCGCCGACGGACTCGATGCCCTGCGCTGGTGGCAGGAATACAAAAAATCCGGCAACCCGGCGCCGATGATGAGAATTGCCGAATACTGCTGCTACGACGTCAAGGTCACCAAGGAGGTGCACGAATACGGCATCCGACACGGCCACCTCAAGTACAAGGACCGCAACGGCAACATCACCCAAGTCGACATCGACTGGACCTAGCCGTGGCATGACCGTCCCGGTCATGATCAACCCCCCGTCCGCAGGACGCACTTCCCCGGCATTTGGAGTTTGAAGCTTAAAACTTCGATCCCCGCCATCGCCTCGGCGGCGTCGGTCGCACACTTCGCCGCCCCCGTGGAAATTATTCAAGGTCGGTGAGTAACCCGGATGGCCTCGACCGCTTGCTGCAACGCATGCGCGCATGCCTGGAGAGAGGGCGCCTCGGCGAGCACGTAACCCTTGGACTCGCCACTCCCGACCCGGTCAGCGACAGCATCACCCGTGCGCAGTTTGCAGCTTGCATGCACGACATGCGGAATGGCACGCGCCCGGTCCAGGCCGTCAATAGCCGACACCACTCCCTCTCCGGGGTGCACCAACCACACCCCGGCATATCGGGCTGCGACTTCGGGGAGGGGCTGCGGGACTTCTCCCACCGCAAGTCGGAGTAGAACTTCCCACGGATCAAAGCCATAGGCACGCGGAATCAAATCCATCAGGTATCCACCCGGAGGACGTGCCGCAATTTCGCCAAAAACAGGCCCATCCTCACCGAGAAACACTTCCATGTGGCTGATGCCGCTGCTGACTCCCAGTGCCTGGTGCACCTTTTCAGCCAGGTCGCTCACCCGCATCGCATCATCTTGAGCCAGGTCGGCCGGGACGACATTGGCCCAGCGGGGTCGAAGGTAGTGGGTGAAATTCTGGAAAATACTTACGCCGGCAGACCGGAAGGTTTCGACACTCATTTCCGTCCCCGTGACAAAACCCTCGGCGAGCAGACCCGGCCGCAGATGGCGCGTCACCTCCTCCCTGTCATGGCAAATCCAGACTCCTCGCCCGCCCGAACTGATGGGCATCTTCAGCACAACCGGCAAGCCCAACGAATCAATCAACTCGGATGCCGTGGTAAGCTCACCGGTTTCCATCCACGGCGCACAGGGAAGCCCGGCCGCCACGATCGCTTTTTTCATGACCAGCTTGTCATGACAGCGCAGCGCCACGTCCGGCCCAATTCCGGGCAGGCCAAAATGTTGACGAATCGCCGCCGCCGCCATCACAGCACCCGTGGTCACGGCAGCCACTCCTAACGGAGCAACGCTGTCTCCCTCTGGATATATCTCGCGCATTTGCCCGAGCGCCCCATCCGATCCACCCCCGAACGCTAAATGTGACTGCTCACGACGCGCCTTGACATCAATCACGACGGGCTCCCAACCACAACGTTCCGCTGCAGCAACCGCCCCCTTGCGGCTACCCACTAGGATAATTTTCCCCCGGGCCGGACTACGCACATTCATCACTAACAAACATATGATCGAGCCTGAGCGACCCGTCCAGTAATAACACTCATTCTCACGGCTAATCTAAAAAAACGGCTCATATGATTCTCGAAATTGTCCTCATACCAGAGAAAATGTCGCTAAAATAATGTCCTTTTTTGCATTTTTTCCTCAAACCCGAACCCTCAGCTCCTTCGCCACTCAGGTTATCATGGCACCCATGCCGGGCTCAAAAATCCCGCCCAAGCCCTGATCAATGAGAAATGCCCGCAGATGGGACCGTATTTGCTCCGGATGGTGATATTTCCGAACCTGCTTGAGCTGCTCCCTTGATGCACTTCGTGAGATATTTCTAACAACCCACTTGATTTCAGGAATGCCATAAGCCGCCATACTCAATGTCTCAACACCCATGGCCAGTAGTAACACCACACTACATGGATCCGCTGCCATCTCCCCACACACGCTCAAATCCATCCCGTTCGATAACGATGCCATGACAATTTTCTCAACCGTATCGATAACCGCCGGATGCAGATGATCGGACAAATGAGTCACTCTGGCATTGGACCGATCAATCGCGAGAACATACTGGCTCAGGTCATTGGTCCCTATGGACACAAAATCAATCTTCCCTACCAAAAATGGAATCAACGACGTTATGGCCGGCACTTCCGCCATCACACCCACCCTGGGTCGCTCAATCACAATGCCCTCCTCCTCCAGTTGGGCACAGGCACTGTCTAACATAACAAGAAAGCTGTCGACCTCCGCAACCAAACTCACCATAGGAAGCAAGATATGCAGCCCCCCGACACCTTCAGAGGCTCGCAACATCGCCCTGATCTGTGTCATGAATAGGGCCGAATGATCGAGCGTGAAGCGCACCCCGCGCCAGCCCAAGGCCGGGTTATCTTCTTCGATCGGATAATAGGGAAGGGGTTTGTCACCGCCTATGTCAAGAGTACGCATGTAAACCGGCATACCACCATAGGCTTCCATGACGGCTCGGTAAACCAAATGCTGTTCATCTTCCGATGGAAACGATTTGCTCGTCATAAACGGCATTTCAGAGCGATAGAGCCCTATCCCTTCGGCCCCGCAAGACAGGCCCGGTGTGATGTCCGATAACAACCCCGTGTTGGCCAACAAATTGATCCGCAGCCCGTCCGAGGTCTCGGCAGGCAGGTCCCTGAGCTTACCGAATTGCTCTAAGCGGGCTTGCTGGGAATAAATCAATTGCTCGAATTCTTTAAGCACAGTCGGGGGAGGGGAAATAATCACCTCGCCTTGATGGCCATCGACAATGATCAGCTGACCTTGCTTAAACTCGCCTAGGTGCCCAACCCCCATCACCGCAGGCAAGCCCAGGGCTTTGGATAATACCGCCGTATGAGACAGGGCAGAGCCCTCGAGGGAGATAATACCGGCAAGTTGGGCCGTCGGATAAGCCGCAATATCAGCAATACTCACAATCGTCCCTACAAGGACAACTTTCTCCTCCTCAGAGATTTTCAACTCACCCGACTCACGCAACCGGGCATACACCCTGTTTCCCAAATTACGAATATCTTCACCACGCGAGCGCAGGTAAGGGTCTTCCATCGCCTCAAACTTCTCAAGATACTCAGAAACAGCTGCGCGCAGCGCTGCCGGTGCCGAATTCCCCTCTTGAATCCTCCTGATCACCAAACCCGAAAATTCGGAACTCTGCAACAGCATCCTGTAGACATCGAACACTTCCGCAACATCTGCAGAGATATTTTTGGCTAACTTTTGCTGACCCGAATGGAGATCATCCAGCACGGCCCTTACCGCGCGGCCAAAACTCTTCAACTCAGCCTGGATGTCATCCGTTTCAGTATCCGTCACATCCATCAGGTCGGTGCCACCGGTAAGGATAACGATCCGTCCAATTCCCACACCCGATGCACCCTGCACCCCCCGGATGCGTCGCACCACAGGTTTGCCACGAAGCCCATTCATGAGATCACCGTCGCGCTGACATTGAAAATCATCAGGGTCAAGATCCCCCAGATACGCCGCCACCGTAGTGATGAAGGACTCTTCCTCCTGACTGAATTTCCGGCGCGTCCTCTGCTCGACAACCAGGACCCCGACCAAGACCCCCCCGTGCACCACGGGCGCCCCCAGAAATGCCTCGAACTGCTCCTCCCCCGAATCCGGAAAAGAGCGGTATGCAGGGTGCTGACTTGCACACTCCACATTGAGCGGGTGCTGGGTCTTGGCAATGCGCCCCACCAACCCTTCTCCCATCCGAAGCTTGATTGCCCCTACGGATGCCTCATTGAGCCCCTCAGTGGCCACCAAGGTCATTACTTCCGCATCGGCAAGATAAAGACTGCAAACACCCACATCCATGAGAGCCTTCACCTGGGACACAATGCCGCCAACACGCTTCTGGGGTGATGAAGCCGCGGAGGCCTCCGAAACGAGATGCTGCAGACTATGTATGAGATTGTTCATCGGTGGGTCAGGCCAAGCTTAATCACCTCATCAACCCCGAGGGGATACATGAGTATCAATGGAATAATGAGGAACTCGTTCATTTGATCTTTTTTCTACTTATCCCTCTTCGAGGCCTTGATCGAGAAATAAGATGCCTTATGACGAGAAACCCTCCAACCCCGATCCCCAACCCCAGTGCATCGAGGGTCAGATCCATCAAATCCCCCCAATCCGAACTGTGATCAATCCATATCTGGCGAGCTTCCTGAAGCAAGGCCACCCCCCCAACTAACCAAAACGACTTCCACGACCATGCGGCCAGACACACCACCAAGGCGAAACATGAATAAAGCAAAACATGAATGCCTGCCATATGCTCATTCAACCATGAAAAACGGGGGGGGACCCGCCTCTCGGAAGAATCATAGTCGACGGGAGTTGGCGACTTGAATGCCTCAACGATGCCATCCCGACGCTCCCAAACAAATGTGCTCTTCGCGTGAAACCGCTTCGACAAGGGAGGTCTCACCGACCTGCGTATGGCAGGATAGACGAGGGTGACAAACCCAGTAATGATAATGATCGATACCAGACAAGCTCTCCACCATATCCTCGTTCCGCCATAAGCCCTGGCCACCAGAGCCAGGGTAAAAAGCCATATGCCACCAAGCATGACCGTGACAGGTCGGTATGCCAACAACCCCCTTCGCTCACGAGCCACCTGCACTTTCAGTTTTTTAATCTGCAGATTAGAAGTCTCCTTGATAATAACACGCAACTCCAATCGCCTCATCTCGGGAGCTAACTGAAAAATGGCATCCTCAACCTGCCAGCCATCCTCCCCGTCCAAGAATCCCAGTTCATGGGGATATTTGAAAAGGGGCTTGTCACCCCCATCATAACCTAACAATTGAATTCGCGCCCGCTTCCACCCTGGTGCCCTATGCTTGCCATAACAACGCATTACGGCGTGAACCCTTACAAACTTCGCCCCGTCCATGCTCGGCAACGGGTAAGTAGCCATTGCCGACTCCTCCCCTGCCCCATGTTCAAGGTGCAGCATGGGATCCCCGGCATCCTCGCCCACTCTAATCCTGTCGGGGTAAAGTAACCTCCACCCGTTAAGCTCGCTCTTCGATTCGGGAAACCCAATGGCCCCTCCTCGCTCGAACTCAAACCGGTATCGCCAATTAGCTAATGTCAGAACAAGCAGTACGGGCACGGCTATCACCGACAGCAAACTCAGGACGCGGTGCCTATGCCTCCAGCGCTTGACGGGCAGCATCCCGGGAGACCCTCGCCTCAAAGAACTTGATTGTTCAACCATGATTCATGCATTCGGTACCGCTTGAGAATCCACTCAATTTGCTCACTTGTCGATGAACTACTGCGCCAGCGCGAGATTCCCATGATCCGGGCATGATCCGGGCATGATCCAGCCGTGAACGCGCCGGTGAGCCCAATCGCGGTCATGAGAGCTCATCTGGACTGATTGGAGCCATCTTCTGCCGGTGGTTGACGCCACGACGACAGCGGACACTTTTCGCATATTTTCTCTGTTCACAAGCAACAAACAGCCATTATATTCCGCACCCGATAGCAGACATCAAATCCAAATCGCCCATCCACCCGTCACTCAATCATGAGCAAGTCCCCAAATCCTGTTTCATGGGATACCCGTCAAGCCAATGACCTCTACGGAGTCGATAACTGGGCAAACGATTTTTTCAGCATCTCCGATAACGGCCACCTGCATGTCCACCTCAACGACGGTGATCAGAAAACATCGGTGAGCCTGCCCGATATCGTCGCCGGCACCCGCGAACGCGGTCTCGACACCCCCCTGCTTCTCCGTTTTCACGATCTCCTCGCCGACCGCATTGGCAACCTCAATCTCGCGTTTAATTCGGCCATCACCGAGTCAGGCTATCAGGGCAAATACCGCGGCGTTTACCCCATCAAAGTCAATCAGCAACAGCAGGTCATCGAGGAAATCACACAGTTCGGCGAGCAGTACCACTACGGACTTGAGGCGGGCAGCAAGCCGGAACTCCTCGCCGCGCTCGCCTACATGCACGACCCGGAGGCCTACATCATCTGCAACGGGTACAAGGATCAGGAATTCATCGACCTTGCCCTGCAGAGCACCAAGATGGGTCTGCAGATCGTGTTGGTGATCGAAATGCCAAGCGAGTTGAATCTGATCCTCGAACGCTCGGAAGCCCTCGGCATCCGCCCCATCTTAGGAATTCGCGCCAAGCTCTCCACCTGCAACAATAGCCACTGGTCAAACTCAAGCGGAGAGAACAGCGTCTTCGGCCTCACCACCAACCAGATCCTCAACACAGTGGATACGCTACGGGAACAAGGGATGCTGGATACACTTTGCCTCCTCCACTATCACCAAGGATCACAGGTCCCCGATATCAGATCGATCCGCGAGGCAGCTACCGAGGCCTCACGCATCTACATCGAACTCATCAATGAAGGCGCCACCATGGGATTGTTAGATATTGGGGGGGGCCTGGGCATCGATTACGACGGCTCACGCAGTGACAGCCAGAGCAGCCGCAACTACGGAATCCAGGAATACGCCGCTGATATTGTCGATGTCGTAAAAACCGTTTGTGACGAGGCACAAGCCTCCCACCCCACCATCATCAGCGAGTCGGGACGCGCTGTCGCGGCCTACTACTCCGTCCTCATCTTCAACATTCTTGATGTCAACAGCCCCTCCGCCGACTCCCTGGCGCAGAATGCCCCGAGCAAACCACACCCGTTTCTGATCAAACTCAGTGAGGTGGAAAGCTACCTCGAGGAAGCCAACCTCCAGGAATGCTACAACGACGCCCTCTACTTCCGGGAGGAAATCCTCTCCCTGTTCAGGCACGGCAATGTCACACTTCGCGAGCGAGCCTACTGCAACTCACTCTTCACCCGCATCATGACACGCATCCATGAAATCGCTGATACGATGGAGCATGCGCCGGACTCCCTCGCCGAGGGCAACCCGTTTCTTGATGTTTATTACGGTAACTTCAGCCTTTTCCAATCGCTTCCCGACTCGTGGGCAATCGACCAGCTTTTCCCAGTCATGCCGATCCACAGGCTTGATGAAAAGCCCACAGCCAGGGCCGCGCTCGCCGATATCACCTGCGACTGCGATGGCCGCATCGATAATTTCATCATACACGGCGAACACCAAAACCACCTCCCCCTCCACCCGCTCAACGACAACGAGGATTACCTCCTCGGCGCCTTTCTCGTCGGCGCCTACCAGGAAACACTCGGCGACCTCCACAACCTGCTAGGCGACACCAACGTCGTCAGCGTCGGCATCAAAAATGGCAACATCCAATACCTGCGCGAGCTTGCAGGCGACACCATCTCGGATGTTCTCTCCTACGTGGAATACGATACTAAAAATCTCGTCGACCGCTTCCGAAGCCTCGCCGAACGATCCGTCGAGGAAGGGAAAATCACCCCCAGCCAACGCCGCCACATCATGGACGCCTATCGCGAGAGCATCCACGGTTACACTTATTACGAATCACCTAACACCTAGAAAACCCACATCGCCATCATGAAATCCACACTCATCATCGGAGCCGGAGGCGTAGGCCGCGTCGTCACCCACAAGTGCGCCCAACTTCCGGATACCTTTGGCAAAATCACCCTGGCGTCGCGAACCAAGTCGAAATGCGACGCCATCGCCGCTGAAATCAACCACCCCATCGATACCGCCACCGTCGACGCCGACGATGTAGCGGCCACGGTAGCGTTGATGCGCGAGATCAAACCCGACATCCTCATCAACGTGGCACTTCCCTACCAGGACCTCACCCTCATGGAGGCATGCCTTGAGGCAGGCGTCGATTACCTCGATACCGCCAACTACGAACCGAAGGACGACCCACGCTTTTCCTACGAATACCAATGGCCGTACCACCAGCGCTTTGTCGACGCCGGACTAACAGCCCTGCTCGGATCCGGCTTTGACCCCGGCGTCACCAATGTCTTTTGCGCCTACGCCCAGAAACATTTCTTCGACGAAATCCACACCGTCGACATCATCGACGCCAACGCAGGCGACCACGGACTCCCCTTCGCCACCAATTTCAACCCCGAGATCAACATCCGCGAAATCACCGCCAAAGGCCGTTATTGGCAGGACGGGGAATGGCAGGAGACGGCCCCGCTGGAAATCAGTCAGCCGTTCGACTTCCCCCACCCCGAAGTCGGCACCAAGGACATCTACCTGCTCTACCATGAGGAAATGGAATCCCTCTGCCGCAACCTCACCGGGGTCAAACGCCTCCGCTTCTGGATGACTTTCTCGCAGAACTACATCAACCACCTCACCGTGCTACAAAACGTCGGCATGACCGCCATCGAGCCCGTCGACTTCCAAGGCCAACAGATCGCGCCCCTCGAGTTTCTCAAGTCGGTGCTGCCGGACCCCGCCTCGCTCGGCCCGCTCACCAAGGGCAAAACCTGCATCGGCTGCGTCATCGATGGCACCAAGGACGGCCAACGCCTCCAAAAATACATCTACAACGTCTGCGACCACCAGGAGGCCTACGCGGAAACCAAATCCCAGGCGATTTCCTACACCACCGGCGTGCCCGCCATGATCGGCGCCAAAATGATCCTCGACGGCCACTGGAAAAAACCCGGCGTCAACAACATGGAGCAAAACGACCCCGATCCGTTCATGGACGCACTCAACCAATACGGCCTCCCCTGGGAAGTCGTCGACGGGGCACCCTTCCTCGCACAGCTGCAAAAACACAACCCGTAACTGCGCAGCGAAGGCGCCCCTCTCCCGTCCACCAAGCAACACCGGCATGCACCATGACATCCAGGAAATCGGCAAGCGCCCGGAGGTCCCCACACCTTGCTTCCTTGTGGACGAGTCCCTACTGGCCCGCAATCTGGAGATCATCGACCAGGTCCAGCGCGCGTCCGGAGCGACCATAATCCTCGCGCTCAAGGGCTTCGCGATGTGGTCGACCTTCCCCCAGATTGCCAAAACCCTCCGCGGCACCACCGCCAGCTCACTCAACGAGGCAAAACTGGGCTTCGAAAAATTCGGCGGCGAGGTCCACGCCTACTGTGTTGCCTACCGCGACGCCGAAATGGACTACCTGCGAAAACGCTGCCACCACATCACGGTCAACAGCCTGAGCCAGTGGCAGCGGTTCCAGCACTTCGCCGGACAAGAGGAAACCACGGCGTCGTTCGGCCTGCGCATCAACCCGGAATACTCGGAGGTGACCACCGAAATCTACAACCCCTGCCGCAAAGGCACCCGGTTTGGTATCACCGCAGCCGATCTGGACCAACAAGACCCGACCACCCTGGAGGGCATCGACGGTCTCCACTTCCACACGATGTGCGAGCAAAACTCGGACACCCTGGAACGCACACTCGAACACGTTGAAGCCAAATTTGGCCACCTCCTGCACCGCATGAAATGGCTCAACTGCGGCGGCGGCCACCACATCACCCGACCCGATTACGACCGGGACAGGCTGGTCCGCCTAGTCCGGCGCCTGCGCAGCACCTACGATCTCGATGTCTACCTCGAACCCGGCGAAGCCGTCGCGCTCAACACCGGCTTTCTCGTCGCCAGTGTGATTGACCGTTTTGACTCCGATGGCCACCCGATCGCCATCCTCGACACTTCCGCCAGCGCCCACATGCCCGACGTGTTGGAAATGCCATACCGCCCGGAAATCGTCGGAGCCGGCGAGCCTGGAGAGAAAGCCCACACCCTGACGCTCGGCGGCACCACCTGCCTCGCAGGCGACGTCATCGGCGAGTGGTCCTTCGACAACGACCTCAAGATAGGCGACCGACTCATCTTCACCGACATGGCGCACTACTCCATGGTGAAAACAAACCACTTCAACGGCGTCGACCACCCCGCCATCGCCCGCTACCACCCCGAGACCGACGAGGTCATCATTGACCGCCGGTTCACCTACGCCGACTACCGCGACCGCCTTTCCTAACTCACACCTCCTCCCGTCCCATGCACTTCCTCTCGTCAGAATACCCCCAGTCCGCAGCCGAAGACGCCCTCTTCCACATCATCCCGATGCCGCTGGAACAGACCGTCTCCTACGGCGGCGGGACGGCCCTCGGCCCCGAGGCCATCCTCCAGGCCTCCTATCAGCTTGAAGCCTTCGACGGTACATCCTACCCGGGCGAGCTCGGTATCCACACCACCGATGCCATCGATTGCTCCGGCGATGCGGAATCCTGTTTCGCCAACCTCCAGGCCGCCTGCACCTCCTCCTATCAGGCAGAAAAAATCCCAGTCACCCTCGGCGGCGAGCACTCGCTCAGCATCGCCCCCGTCCGCGCCCTCCATGCGATCCGACAGGACTTCGGCGTCGTCCAGATTGATGCCCACGCCGACCTCCGCGACAGCTACGAGGGCGACCCCAATAGTCACGCCTGCGTCATGCGCCGCATCCACGAGCTCGGCATCCCCATATTCCAAGTCGGCATCCGTAACCTCTGCACGGAGGAAATCGACTGCCGCGCGGCCCGTCACATCGGCCACCTCGACGCCCGTCAGATTCACCGCAACGGGTTTCCCGCCAACCTGCTGCCTGCCGATTTTCCCAAAAACATCTACCTCACCTTCGATGTCGATGGCCTCGATGCCTCGCTCATGCCCGCCACAGGCACACCGGAACCCGGCGGACTCACGTGGTGGCAAGCACTCGATGCCTGCGAGGCATTCGCCAAAAACAGGAAAATCCTCGGCCTCGACATCGTTGAGCTGGCGCCCCGCCCCGAACTCCACTCCTGCTCATACACCGCGGCCAAGCTCACCTACGCCCTCATGGGCATCGCCGCCCGCAGCCGGCAACCTGCATAAAGCGACGCCAACGTCGCCGCAGCCCGCTACACCGAATCCTAATGACATAAAGGGACAGGCCTTTTATAGAAAAGTAGATTGACTACTCGCCTCCCATCTGTTCTACTGCCCCTGTCATGCGTCAGCCTCGTTTCATTTCGCCCTGGGCGGAGTCGGAGCCCGCCATTTACCACTGTGTTTCCCGTGTGGTGGATCGGCAGTTCGTGTTTGGGCGTGAGGAAAAGGATGTCTTTGTACGGATGATGCGTGAGTATGAGGCCTTTTGTGGAGTCCAGGTGCTTTCCTACTGTGTGATGAGCAATCATTTCCATGTACTTGTGGAAGTGCCACCCAAGGCGAAGGGAGAGGCCTTGGAAATGTCAGATGAGGACTTCCTAGCCAAGATGAAGGCGATGTATTCGGCTATTTACTATCGTGATCTTGAGCAGATGTTGGAACGTTTACGTAGCCAGGGGGCTGATAGGGCAGCGGAGGAACTGAAGGGTACATATACCTCCCGGATGCACGATCTTTCCGAGTTCATGAAAGGGCTTAAGCAGCGGTTCACACAGTGGTTCAATGGCTCGCATGGGAGGCGTGGGACCCTGTGGGAGGGACGTTTCAAGAGTATTCTTGTGGAAAATGGACACGCGGCTCGTGTGATGTCTGCCTACATTGATCTGAACCCGATCAGGGCCGGTATGGTATCAAAGCCAGAGGACTACAAGTGGTGCTCTTATGGCGAGGCTATGCAGCCGAAAGACAACGCCAAAGCGCGCAAGGGACTTTGCCGTGTCTTGGGCGTAGCCGATGATTTTGATCAACAAAGGTCTAACTCTCTGGCCTGTAAATGGACAGGTGGGAAGGGTGTGGCTGCACGCTATCGCACGATGCTCTTCGCCGATGGCGAAGAGGCTTTTGCCGAGGATATCCATTCGGGAAATTCACCTGAATTGAGAGAGGTCAAGTGTGTGAGAAAAGGCTTCAAGCGCAAGGACGTTGAAAAGGTGTTCGCCAAGGGAGGAAAACTCAGCTTTGGAGAAATGATGCGCTGCAAGGTGCGTTATTTCAGCGATGGAATGACGGTCGGGAGTCGGGATTTTGTAGATCAGGTATTCAACCGCTCCCGCAGTCGATTTGGAGAAAAACGAAAGAGCGGAGCCCGGCCGATGCGTGGTGTTGGATGGAAGCAGCCCAAAAAGCAAATCTACTCGATGCGACAACTGACTAAAAATCCACTTGGGTGAAGGCTTAGCACTCATTCCAGAAGCAAGGCAGAGCAATGCATCATCATCGTCTTGCATTCCCCCTATTCTAACAATCCACAAGACATGCGCGCCCCCCGTGAAGTGAAGGAACAGGCGGCGCATGCACCATTTACCGGCCCCTTTTCTCCGACCCGTTTTTGCCTGCCTCCTTTGGTATGAATCTTGGTGGATCCGCCCTTGTCGCGGGGCCGGATTCGTTGATACTCGCGGCCATGACTCCCTATATCCAGCTGGACAAAACCAGTATGCCCGATGGAAGCCTGCTCGCCCTGTACAAGCAGGACGGGGAATTCATCCTGGAATACAACGGGTTGGAGTTGATGAGCACGAACCTGACATGGTCCGAACAGATGCTTGCGGATTTGGGCTGTGTCGATCTACGGGAAGGCACGGTGACCCGGCCGGAGCACCCGCGAGTGCTTATTGGCGGCTTGGGCATGGGGTTCACCCTCAAGCGGGTTCTCGAGTTGGTGGGTTCGCCGGCCACTGTCGATGTAGCGGAATTGATGAATCAGGTCATCGAGTGGAACCGCACCTACCTGATTGAGCACAACGGCCCCTTGCTCGATGACCCGAGAACGAACGTGATTCTGGCCGATCTCTTCGACTGCCTCGGAGAAGGTGACCTGTACGATGCGATCCTGATCGATATCGACGACACGCCCGACGCGCTGATCACCGAGGACAATGCAAAGCTCTACACGCCAGCTTTCCTGGCCTTGCTGCGGGAATCGCTCAATCCGGGCGGCTGTCTGGCCTACTGGATGGCGGCGCCATCGCCGAAACTCGAGATGGCGCTGAAGAAAGCCGGCTTCCATTTGAAGGAGCACCCGGCGAAACCCCATGAGCAATGGGAGGAGGCGAGACACCGCATCTACGTGGCCCGCCTGAGTTCGTAGTCCCAAGGTGCAGGGAGGGGTCGGCAGGATCGGGGCGGGGGTTCAGGCAGTGGCTGCCCCTTCTCCTTCTCCGGGATCCTGAAGACGTGTGCTGGAAAGGGAAATTCTCATGGGGGGATTCTTAATTTTCGTGTTATTGTAGGCGTGCAATGGCAATCAATATCCGCTTGCAACGCCATCTCCTGATCCTTGGGACGATGATTCTTGTGGCGGGCCTCTTCGCCGCATCAGACACGCTGCACGACAAGAGCGAGGAGATCATTGTCTGGACCGAGGCCGTGATCGCCGAGGCTCCAACCCTCGGGATGCTGGTCTTCGTTCTGCTCGCGATGGTGTCGGCGATGGTCGCCTTTTTCTCGAGCTCAATCCTGGCCCCTGTGGCGGTCTATACCTGGGGCAAGGCGGGCTGTCTCGCGCTGCTCTGGCTTGGCTGGCTGCTAGGCGGGATCCTCTCCTTTTGCATCGGCCGTTTCATGGGGCGCTCGGTGGCCGAGATGCTCATCGGGAAGGAAAAGATCTCCGGCTGGGAACGACAGCTCAGCGAACGCACCCAGTTCCTGCACGTGCTGCTGTTTCAGGCGACGGTGCCATCGGAAATCCCCGGCTATGTCCTCGGCATTCTCCGCTACCCCTTTCCTCTTTACCTGGCTGCGTTGGCGATCACCGAATTGCCCTTTGCCGTCGCCACTGTTTATCTCGGAGAATCCTTCCTCAAGGGGGATGTCATTGTCTTTATCACCGTGGGTGCGGGCGCCATCCTGTTGGGGGTATTCCTGTTGCGGATTTTCAAGAAAGTGGCCCGACGGTAGTTTCACAACGGGACCGGACCAGAGGGGCAGGAGCCGGTGAAATCAGCTCAAATCAAAGCGATCCAGGTTCATCACCTTGGTCCATGCTGCCACAAAGTCGCGGACAAAGCGCTCTTGCGAGTCGGCCGTGGCGTAGACTTCCGCCAGAGCGCGCAGCTCGGAGTTTGAACCGAAGACCAGGTCGACACGGGAGCCGGTCCACCTGGCTTCGCCACTGACCCGGTCGCTACCTTCGAACACGTCTCCATCCGCAGGGCTCGCCTTCCAGCGGGTGGCCATGTCGAGCAGGTTGACAAAGAAGTCGTTGCTCAGCACTTCGGGACGATCAGTGAACACGCCGTGCCAGGTCTGACCGTAGTTGGTGTTGAGGACACGCATGCCCCCGACCAGAACGGTCATTTCAGGTGGGGTCAGGGTCAGCAGTTGCGCCTTGTCGACCAGCAGTTCTTCCGCGGAGACTGTATACCGGGCCTTTTGATAGTTACGGAAGCCATCGGCGATCGGTTCCAGCACCGCGAAGGATTCAACATCGGTCTGCTCCTGCGAGGCGTCCATGCGTCCGGGGGTGAAGGGGACAGTCACCTCATGGCCGGCCATCTTCGCGGCTTGTTCGACAGCCGCGCATCCCGCCAGCACGATCAGGTCCGCCATGGAGACCGTCTTGTCAAAGTCGCTCCGGATCTTTTCAAGGGAGGTCAGCACTTTCGCCAGTTGGTCCGGCTGGTTGACTTCCCAATCCTTCTGTGGCGCCAGGCGAATGCGGCCGCCGTTGGCGCCGCCACGCAGATCGGAACCGCGGAAGGTCGAAGCTGATGCCCAGGCCGTTGCAACCAGTTCGCCAATGGACAGACCGGCATCGAGAATCTTCGCCTTGAGGCTGGTGATGTCGTTGGCATCGATCAGCTCATGATCGACCGCGGGGATCGGGTCCTGCCAAATCAGTTCTTCCGCCGGCACTTCCGGGCCAAGATAGCGCGCACGCGGCCCCATGTCACGGTGGGTCAGTTTGAACCAGGCGCGGGCGAAGGCCTCTGCAAATTCATCCTGGTTCTCGTGGAAGCGACGGGAAATTTTTTCGTAAGCGGGGTCCACCCGCAGCGCCAGATCCGTGGTCAGCATGGATGGCACGGTACGCTTCGACGAGTCGTAGGCATCCGGTACCGTCCCGGCACCCGCGCCGTCCTTCGGGATCCACTGATGCGCACCGGCCGGGCTCTTGGTCAGTTCCCATTCGTAGCCGAACAGGTTCGCGAAGTAATTGTTGCTCCACTGGGTTGGCGTGGTCGTCCAGGTCACTTCCAGGCCGCTGGTGATGGTGTCGCCATCCTTGCCCGAGCGGTAGCTACTGCGCCAGCCGAGACCCTGCTCCTCCATGCCGGCGGCTTCGGGCTCAGGCCCGACATGTTTTGCATCGCCCGCCCCGTGCGTTTTACCGAAGGTGTGGCCGCCGGCGATGAGCGCAACGGTCTCTTCGTCGTTCATGGCCATACGCGCAAACGTCTCGCGGATGTCCCTGGCGGCGGCAAGCGGATCCGGGTTGCCGTTAGGACCTTCCGGGTTGACGTAAATCAGTCCCATCTGCACGGCAGCGAGCGGATTTTCGAGATCCTCGTGCTCACCGGAATAGCGTTGGTCGGCGAGCCAGTCTTTCTCGGCACCCCAGTAAATGTCTTTTTCCGGCTCCCATATGTCCTCACGACCGCCGCCAAAGCCGAAGGTCTGAAAACCCATCGACTCCAGCGCGACGTTGCCGGTGAGGACCATCAGGTCCGCCCAGGAGATCTTGCGACCGTATTTCTGTTTGATCGGCCAGATCAGCCTGCGCGCCTTGTCGAGGTTGGCGTTGTCGGGCCAGCTGTTCAGCGGGGCAAATCGCTGGCTACCACTGGCGGCGCCGCCACGACCGTCACCGGTGCGGTAGGTGCCGGCACTGTGCCAGGCCATGCGAATGAAAAACGGCCCGTAGTGGCCAAAGTCCGCCGGCCACCAGTCCTGCGAGTCGGTCATCAGGTCGTGAAGATCTTGCTTCACCGCTTCCAGGTCGAGGCTCTTGAACTCTTCGGCGTAGTTAAATCCCTCGCCCATGGGATCGGACTTGGAAGAATGTTGGCGCAGAATATCGAGGCGCAGCTGGTTCGGCCACCAGTCCTGGTTCGTGGTACCACCCCCTGCGGCGTGGTTGAATGGGCATTTATTTTCAGACATGGGATTATTTTTTAATGCTGTGAATCGTGTTGACTTGGTTCCGTCGCGGGTCATCAGCCCGGATTCATGAGCACACTCCCCAATAGGTCGGGAGTCCGCCCGGAAGGGCATGAAAAAGGGTTAGCCTACATTACCTACGACGTTTATTGATACTATTGTTAGCACACATCCACAAAAAATCAACTTTTAAGGCGATGAACACCTGCCAGGGCGCTCAAGCTAAGGAAAGCAGTCGTTCTCGATAGGCGATGCCCATGAGTGCCTGGAAGCGTTTTTGAGGAAGTGTTTTAACAGTGTGCACGGATGCTCGCGCGCAGTTGCCGCGCATTGGCAGGAAGACTGCTCAGATAGTAGCGGGCTGCTTATGAGGCAGGTCCGAGCGGGATCATGCAGCAAGGCGTCGTCGCAAGCCATTCATCAAATCGCTGCCATCTACGGTCGCACACGTGAGATCATTGCATGCATGGCTCGGCTGACGTCCGCACGACGGCCAATCGCGCGGGGCTGGTCGTAGCCCATCCAAAACGCCGTAACCCTCGATTCCCGGACGCTTAGTGCCCAGGCATCGTGACGGGAATGAGTCGTCGTTACCAGGGACCCGTTGTTGCCCAAACCCGTACCGGCGAGCGCTTCTTGCGCGGAGTCTTTCATAAGGACCTTCGAGTTAGATGGCTCACGCTGGTAAAGAACGCGGCCCGCTGAGTCGGAAATCCGGGCGATGAGGTAGGGTTCGATTTTATTCCCCTCCGCGGTGAGCACCGCTGCCGCGATGGCAAGCTCAACCGGACTGGCGGCGATTGTGCCGCGGTAGAGGTCCTCGTTGGCGGCAAAGGGACCGGTGAACCCAAGGCGCTTGCAGAGGCGGATGGTTTCCACCACGCCGAGCTGCCGACCGGTCTGCACCGGTTGTCCGGGGATGGTGACCTTGCCGCGCTCCAGCGCGATCGCGTCAAGGAAGGGAACAAAGGCAGCGCCGAGGTCACGCCGGGCGAGGTAAGCGCGGTTATAGGAGGACTCCCGGAAGCTGCGGCCACCGCAGAGGCTCAGGATACCGCCGGTCTGCGCGTCAAGACTCACCACCGCACCTTGGAGTCGGGTCAATTTCCCGGCGTCCCCGCCGTCAAGACCTGGCAGTGGTGCGCCAAGGACCTGATCACAACGACGCTGCAAGTTCGCATCCAGGGTGGTATGAATCGTCAACCCGCCGTTGCGGATATCATGTCGATCAAGGATGACCTGCAACTGGCCGCGGATACTTTCCCTCACATAGGAGCTGCCGCGGTAGCGATCATTGACATCGACCAGCCGGAGCGGCTCGTTCCGGGCTGCCTCGCTGTCTGATTCGCTCAGAAAACCACACTGCACCATACGGGAGAGAACCTCGTCACGTTGGGCGATCGCCCCTTCCTTATTACGAAAGGGGGAAAACAGATTCGGCCCGCGGATGATCCCCACCAGCAACGCGGACTCTCCCGTATTCAGCTCTGCCGTGGACCGACCGAAGTACGTTTGCGCCGCTTCCTCCACCCCGTGACAACCCGCACCAAAATAGATGCGGTTCAGGTAATGGGTCAGGATTTCGTCTTTCTCGTAGCGAGCTTCAATGCGTAAGGTAATCGCCATTTCCAACAACTTGCGATGCAACGACTTGGCACGCAGGTCGTAGCTGTTCCGGGTGAGCTGCATCGTCAACGTCGAGGCCCCCTGGGTGTATGACATGTCCCTGATGTTGCGCAGCGTGGCCCGAGCCAGTCCTTTCATATCGATGCCCACATGATCGGGAAATGCCAGGTCCTCCCTGGCGCGCAACGCCAGCACCATCACGTCCGGAATTTCCTCCCGGGTGATCAACCTCCTTCGCTCGCCATGAATCGTGGCAAACTCCTCGCCCGACCGATCCAGGATCACCGACCGCTCGGGAATCTTCGACACCTCGTTCAAGTCGTACTTCAATGACAAATAAAAATAGAGCAGGCTGACGGCAACCAACACAGCCAGCGAAACCAGGCACCACTTAAGCAGCCGGCGGAATAATCCACACACCCAGCCCGGCACCCAGCCCGGGACCCAGCTTGGGATGCGCGTTGAGTCATCGGCAGGTTTCCAGCTCATGTGAGTTACGTTACGTTCCACGATTTGGTGTTGTTACATCCCCTCAGCCTTTCATGACCAAATGACGGACGCACGGGCTCTGGTTTCTGGAGTTCAGGGTTTCACTCCAGCGGTATCGCCCGGGGCGGAGGGCGTCGCTGCCGCCCGCTTCTCCCCGGCGCTACAGCACGCAGCGGATGGACAGTGCAGTAGTCATTCGCCGCCGGCAGCATATCGGCGGGCACCTCAGCAGCGTAGGCAGACCGGTGCGCCCTACAGCCGCCGGTTGCCCGTTTCGCCGACCACCGACACAGCTCGGCAGAGCGGAGCCGTAGCGGCTTGAACCGTGGAGTGGCATAACCAAGACGACCCGCCGTCTTCATCACATCCACCCAGATCGGGGCGGCCAGCGTGGACCCGTAACCCCTGTTGATGATTTTCTGGGGCTTGTCCATTCCCACCCAGACGGCACAGGTGATGGTGCCAGTGTAACCCGCGAACCACGCATCCTTGTAATCGTCGGTGGTCCCCGTCTTCCCCGCACAGGGCGCAAGATAGCCAAGGCTTCGCACTCGTCTCCCAGTGCCCCGCTCAATCACTTTCTGGAGTGTGTTAGACGCACACCATGTGGCACCCGGCTCCGCAGCCTTGACAACCAGTTTGCCCGAATCCCCCTTCCCCGGATAAACACGCTCACCCTTGGCGTTTCGTATTTCCTGGATCAAATAGGGCCGATACCAGTCGCCATTGTTAGGGAATACCGTGTAGGCACTTGCCACCTGCCACGGCGTCGCCTCCCACGAGCCGAGATAGGACGAAGGGTTGCTAGGAATCCCTTGGATAAAACCGACATCCTGCGCGGTCTGATTCACTTTTTCCAAGCCTGCATAATTCCCCACCCGCACCGATGAGGTATTGCGCGAGTGAACCAGTGCGTCTTCGGCCGTGATGTAACCTCCGTATTTGCCATCGGAGTTGGTTGGCGACCACGATCGCGGCGCCCCGTTGATCTCGCCAGGCATAATGCGCCCATCCGGCACCCAGGTCTGGGGCATCAGGCCACGGTTGAAGGCGGTGAGATAGACAAAGGGTTTGAACAGGGAACCGATCTGCCGCTCGGCCTGGATCGCGCGGTTATACTTGGATTCGTCGGCGCTGCGCCCACCCACCACCGAGAGCACGGCACCGCTGCGATTTTCGATGACCACGCACGCACCCTGGACGTAGGCAGGATCACCACGTCGACCCGCAGGAAGGCTCAACCACTTTTTACGGGTCTGATGCCAGTAGCCCGGGGTCTTTTCAACCTTGCTGAGATTGCGTTCCATCGAGAGTTCGGCGGATCGCTGGATGGTGTGATCAACGGTCGTGATTACGGTCAGCCCCCCGTCCTCGATATTCTCCTCCTCCAGAATCCGGTCGAGCTCGCGACGCACGGCGTCCATGACGTAAGTGTCCTGCACCACCCGTCGTTTTTTAGGCCTGATGGCGAGCCTCTCGTTCTTGGCTGCATCCGCATCCGCCTGGGTGATGTACTCGTAGTGCACCATCCTCCCCAAAGTCACATCCCTCTCGGATTGCGCCGCTTCAATGTCCTTGAAGGGCGAAAATGCATTCGGCCCACGGATGATCCCAGCAAGCATTGCCGCCTCCGACAGGGTGATCCGACTGGACGGCTTTTCAAAGTAGGTCCGGGACGCCGCCTCGATGCCCCGGATCGAATGACCCCAGAAAATCCGATTCATGTAATGCTGCAGGATTTCCGTTTTTTTGTACTTCCGTTCGATGCGGAAGGCGACGGCGATTTCCAGCAATTTCCGATCCAGATTCTTCCCCCCCAGCGGATAGGTGTTGCGGGCCAGCTGCATGGTAATCGTCGATGCCCCTTCCTTTTTCCCCCGCTGGAAAAAGCGCATCGCCACACGCCCCAAGCCTCTGACATCCACGGCACCGTGCTTAAAAAACCGAGCGTCCTCGCGCGCAATCAACGCCTGCCTGAAATACGGCGAGACGTCGTCATACTTGACAATATAGCGGTTGTCGCCGTGCAGCCGACCCAACTCAGTCCGGCCATCGCGCGCATAAACCAGCGTCCTTGCCGGCATTTCCGCCACCTGTTGCAAATCATACCGCGATGCCCGCGCGTAGTAATAGGCCGCCACGAGTACCATACAAAAAAGCATCACCGCACCGATGGATGCCCCGACGCGAACCGGCCACTTCACCACCGGATGCCACTTGCGGCTGATACGAGCCGTCAGCAGCACAGGCCAGAACGCGAGCTTGAACAGCACACCCCGCTTCTTCGGCGCCGGCTTCCTCCTGCGGTTGCCCGCTTGCTTGGCGGCCGACCGCTTCCGTGCCGCGGGTTTGCGCGCCGGCGCCCGCTTTTTCGGAACCTTCTTCGAAGTGGATTTTGAACTGGATTTTCGAGCTGCCATAGTTGCTGTCTGAAGGGTGCCGCCACGACCTGCGCACTGATTGATGCCGGTTTTGCCTCCGATTTACCAGTGGATTCCCAGTGGTGAAGCGGCGCGCGGAGACTAACCCATAAGGGACACTTCGGCCAGCGTTGCCGCAAAATTATTGAAACAATCCCGGATTTATGGAACGCTCATTGCACTAAATCAGGCAACAAAAGGCGCCGCAAAGTCACAACACTCTCCGAAATCCCAGCACAATGATGGCACGCATAACCAACCTTCTCACCATCGGACTAGTCCCTTTGCTCTTCTTCAGCCCTGTCCAGGCCAGCCCACCGGTACAGAGTCTCAAGGACCTTGAGTCCTTGCAAACCAAGGTCACCGAGGTTGTCAAAAGAGTCACTCCAGCCACCGTTTCCCTCTTTTCCGCCAGAAACGGAGCCTCCGGCAGCGGCATCATCGTGAGCAAGGACGGACTCATTCTCACCGCTGGTCACGTCGTCCGCGGTGCCGAGGAAATGACCGTGATCTTCCCCAACGGCAAGCAAGCCCGCGCCAAGGTTCTCGGCGCCCATTACACCCGCGATTCCGCCATGGCGCAAATCATCGACCAACCACCCGGTGGCTCCTGGCCCCACGTGGAAGTCGGCCACTCAAGATCACTCGAGTCCGGCGATCTCGTGGTCGCCCTCGGCCACGCCGGCGGATTCGACCCCATCCGCACCCCCCCCGTCCGATTCGGTCGCATCATCGCCCGCGGGCCCAACCAATTCATCAGCACCGACTGCACCCTGATCGGAGGCGACAGTGGCGGCCCGCTCTTCGATCTCGATGGCCGCGTCATCGGCATTCACTCATCCATCGGCGCATCTCTCTCGTCCAACAATCACGCCGGCATCGAAGGGTTTCATCAGGACTGGGAAAAGCTTAAAAAGGGCATTACCTGGGGACGCCTCGGGGGCAGTGGGCTTGACGACCCGGATGCCCCCGTGATCGGCATCATCACGGGCGATTCCGCGCGGGGCGGGGTCAGCATCCGCCACGTGTTCGCCGGCGGCCCCGCCAGCCAAGCCGGCCTGCGCGCAGGGGATATCATCCGCACCATCAACCACCGGAAAATCCCCAATCTGCGAATACTCCATGCCGCCATCGCCCGGTATAAGCCCGGCGACACGATCAAAGTCCGCATCACCCGCGGTGGGAACAGCCTGGTCCGTTCCATCACCCTGGGGCGCCGTGGCGATGTTTTGCCCGATGAACAACCCTGACCCGCATCATCCAAACTCCACCATCACCAGCACCATGAAACATTCATTGCTCACCATCGCAACCGGACTACTGGCGATCGGCAGCCAGGCATCGGCGCAAAGCAGCCTACGCCTCCCAGATCCCCTCGACAACCTCCGCCCGGCGGAAAAAGTGAAACTCAGGGAGCAGGCCGTCCACTTTTTTCTGGCCGCCAAACCCGCGGTTGCCACCGCTGCGAAAAGCACCGTCAGTATCGACTACCGCCGGCAAAGGATCGCTTACGGCACCGTGGTCAGTCGCGCCGGCACCACCGAGCCCGTCATCCTGACCAAGTGGAGTGAGGTCGCCAAGGTCCGCAACCAAATCGTCGTCACTACCCCGGAGGGAAAACAGTATCCGGCCCAGGTCTCGGGAATCTATCCGGACCACGACCTCGCACTCCTGACCATCGAGGAGCGCGGCGCAGCGCTGACGCCACTCGACCTCAGTGCATCCGCCATCCCCGAGCCGGGTCATTTTGTCACCCTCGCCCGCCCCGATGGAAACGTCGAAGGGTTTGGCGTGGTCAGCGTCGCCGCCCGCAGCCTGCGCGAAGATGACAAAGCCTACCTCGGCGTGCTCATGGATTTCACCGCCACCGGCAACAAGGGCGTCCCGCTCAAACGTGTGATGCCGGACTCCGCCGCCGCTCGGGCCGGGCTTCGTGATGGCGATGTCATCATCGCCATCGACCAGGAGAACATCACCGGCGCCATGGAAATGCGCAACATGCTCCAACGCCTTGCACCGGGATCCGACGTCACCGTGCGCTACCGCCGCGGCCACTTCGAAAAAGACGCCACCGTCAACCTGGGCTCCCGGGCCGACAACACAGACATCCGCCGGGTCCCGCGCGAACGCATGGAGCAAATGGAACGCATGGGCACCGTCCCCAGCCGCATCCGGAGCAACTTCCCCAACGTCATCCAGACCGACATGCCCATCCAGGGAGACCCGACACCCCGCGACCCTCGTGACAATTTCAGCAACGACTGTGGCGGCCCGGTCACCAACCTCGACGGCAACATCGTCGGTATCGCCATCGCCCGGGGCAGTCGGATCAAAACCTTCATCATCCCCACATCCACCGTCCAGGAAGTCCTCGCCAGCAGTCCCCAACCCGTCAGCCGTCGCCTGACCCGGCAAGACATCCGCAGGGCGCTGCCCAGCCATCAACGCCATGCCAGCCACAGCTCCCCGGCCGACACCGACGTCCCGCCCCCTGCCATCCCCGCCGAGGAAAATGAGATCGGCGAGGTCAGGCGATTGCTGGAAGAAATCGAACACCATAATGACGTGAACAGCCGGAAGCTTCGGCGAATCAAGGAGGCTCTGCGCAAATTCAACGGCCAAGACGGCGACCAGCGGTAAGCCGTGCCATGCCCGCTGCCGGCAGCAATCTGAATACTTAAGGTTTCTTAGTTAATTTTTTTAAATTGTTTGGTTGCCATAATGCGGCACTGGGGCACAGTTCAGGTCATATGGCGAATGCAACCAACGTTCTCGCGAATGGAATCGAAATCACCGGTTCCATCAAGTTCAGCAATGACATGGTCATTGATGGTAAAGTGGAGGGTCAGATCACTTCTGATAAAGGCAAGGTCACCATCGGTGAAAACGCCTACGTCAAAGGTGATGTCAAGGCCGGCGAAGTGAAGCTCTTTGGCAAGATCGAGGGAACCATCACCTCCGAACGCTGCGAGCTCAAAACCAACTCCAAGCTCGACGGCGACATCAAAACCAAAATGCTCAGCATGGAGGAAGGCGCGGTCCTTTCCGGCCGCACCGACATCGGCGGCTAACACGGCTGAGGATCGTTGGGAAAAGTCCTGTTCTGCGCCGCGCGTGCAGCTCATACCGTTTCCCTTCCTGCCACTATTCACCAAGCTGGGGTCCTCTGTGACCTCGGCTTTTTTGTGGGATTATTACCCGTGGGACGGCGCGCACAGCACCGGCGCTTGCCTACTTGCTCGGTCGCGGACTCTCTTCCAGCAGGCCCTCCGCCATCTCCATCCACTCCTCACCCAGCATCGACTGACCCTCCGGCTGGGGTTTTCCCGCCTTAGCGTACCAATGGCCGGCATTGGACAAATCCCCTTCCACCCGATGTAGGTGGGCGTGCACCCAGGCACCTTGATAGCCCTCCACTTTCTGACACAGGTCGTGCGCCTCACCCCATCTGCCGGCACGGGCAAGCCAAAGCGCCTTGACTGCATCTGTTAGCCCCGCCGGGGGATTGCCTCCGCTCGATGCAGAGATTGCAAGTTCTTTAGCATTCATATTTCATGAATACACACTGCATGATCTGTATTCAAGTTTCATTTTTGTCTCATCCCAGAAGCTCCCGCAGATCGCTTTCGCTCAAACCGCTCATCATCGGGCTAACTTCATCACCCACCTCACCCATGGCCGCGCTGATCACACTCCGCTTTTTCTCCTGCAATCGCAGGATTTTCTCCTCCACCGTCCCCCGGGTGATCAACTTGTAAATGGTCGCCGGCTTGGTCTGCCCGATCCGGTGGATCCGGTCGGCCGCCTGCGCCTCCACCGCCGGGTTCCACCACGGGTCGAACAGCACCACGGTATCGGCCGCGGTCAGTGTCAGACCATACCCCCCTGCCTTCAGGCTGATGAGAAAGACCGGAGGTCCACCCGGCTTCTGAAACCGGTCCACCACCGCAGTCCTGTCGCGGGTGGCACCGTCGAGATAGGAATAGTCGATATCCTCGCGGTCGAGCTCGTCACGGATCAACGACAGCATCGAGGTGAATTGGCTGAACACCAGCACGCGGTGGCCACCACGCTGCGCCTCATCGAGCAACTCCATCAGGCGAACTAACTTCGCCGACACATCGGCTGTGGACGCCTTCTTGATTTCCGCATCCAACAACCTCAGGTCACAACAACTTTGCCGCAGCCGTAGCAGCACGGTAAGCATCTGCATCCGTGCGCCACTGTCTCCAGCTTGCTCACGGAGCGCATCCACTTTCTCCGCGCCATGACGAAGAATCCCCTGGTAATGCTCCCTCTGCAGCGGCGAGGGGTCGCACCACACAATACTCTCGATTTTGGGCGGCAGGTCCTTCGCCACCAGTGCCTTGGTGCGACGCAGCATAAAAGGGCTGGTCCGCCAACGTAAACGCTGCATCGCAGCACGGTCGGGAACCTCGGCGGCGCACGGCAGTTCGTATCGGCTCCTGAAGTCTTCCCGTCCACCGAGGTAACCGGGCATGAGAAACTGAAAAATCGACCACAGATCGCGCACGCTGTTTTCCACTGGCGTGCCTGTGATCGCGATACGCACTGCGGCACCCACCTTGCGTGCGGCCTTCGCCGCCAGGGTGTCAGGATTCCGGATGGCACTCGCCTCATCCAGCACCAGCGCACCCAGTTTTATTTTCTGATAGTGGGCACAATCCCTGTCGAGTAACGCAAAACTGGTCACGATAATATCCGCCGCCGCCATCACCTCATAATAATCCTTGCGGCGCGGGCCATGCATCACCAGCACCGTCAGGTCAGGCACAAATTTTGCCGCCTCGTCACGCCAGTTGCCTAACAACGTGGCCGGACACACCACCAGCGCCGGTGATCTCGCAGCCTCAGGCCCATGCGTTTTCCAGAGCTTGATAAATGCGAGTGCCTGCAACGTCTTACCCAGTCCCATATCGTCCGCCAGAAGCGCGGCACCCTCGCTGACGGCCCGTCGGTAAAGCCAGTCCACACCCTCGCCCTGATAGGCACGCAGAGTCCGTCCCAGATCGTCGGGCAATGCCGGCACCGGCGTATCCTTCTCCTCACATTCCTGCCCGTAGTAGCCACGCAGACGTTGCAGGTAAGCCTCCTGGCGCGCAGGAAAGTAAAACCGGCCATCTTCCTGACGCGGGTCGGTATCCAGCAGAAACCCCTCCATCACTTCGGCGTCAAAATGGGAAATCACCGCCTTGCCACCGCGTGGCAGCTGCAGGGTACGACTCCCTGATTGCAGCAGCCGCCTCACGACATCCCGGTCAAGCACCTCGCCCCCGCACTGCCATGAGACATCACAGGCGAGCCAGTCGTTCCCCCCGCCCTGGATCTGAATCTCCGGCGTGATCCGTCCGAGCTTCGACTCGACACGCAGCAGCTTCTCATCCGACTTCACCACCCACCGCGTGCGCAGCGCAGGCAAGCACGTTGTCAGGAAATCAATCACCTCATCCTCACCCCGGAGGAACAGGGAGCCGGAAGCATCAAGAATCTGGAAGCCAGCCTCCATCAAGTAAGCAATGGCCGACTGCTCAAGGTCCGGATTCCGCACCAACCATCGGGTTAAATGATCCGGGTCAGGGGACGGAACCGGGAAATCATCCGCTGTCTGCCTTTCAGAAATCCCGAGCGGCACCCGGGCGGTCTCCGCATAAACCGCCGCCAGCCGTGCCTGGAGCGTGCGCGTCGTCCCGGCAATCTCGAGCTCGATTTGAGGTGTCCCCTCCCGGACATCCAACCCACCCAGATCCTCCGGAAGCTGATACGCATCGCCCAATCCAGCGAGCTGTTGGATCAAGGCACGCGTCTCCATCTCCAGCCACTCCCCACCCAGAAGATCCTCCGTGGTGAACAAACTGCACTCCCCCTGCCCGGGTGATGACGCAGTGGCGATAACGAGCCGGCCCGCCGCCTCATCCCAAGTAGCCAATCCCTTCCCCAATACAATCAAGCCGGAGCCTCCACCCGCCGGTCCACCCGCCAGCCGCACCCAGGCCAATCCGTCATCGACCTCCATCTCCAGGGGGGGGCGCAAATGGCCGGCCGCCAACTCCACCGGCTCATCACCACGACTGACCCGCGGATGACCGCTCGCCGCACGGTAAAACCCCGCCAGCTTTTCCTCGGGCAGAGAAAGCATCGCCGCATCCGCCTGGCCGATGTGCCGGCGTAGCCAAGCTGCTAAAACGATGTCTGCCTCGGCAAGCTCGGCGCCTTGCGCACGCCGGAGATGCACCGCCCGCACACCTTCGTGCGGAAACCCGGGCGCCAACCTCACCTCCAGCGGCACCACCTCCCGCCCCTCCTGTTGTGGCCCTGCGCCGCCCCCCTCTACAGGCTTCATCTCACGGGCGACCTCTTTTCCGCCGCCCTGAATCCCCGCCAACATCACCGCTGCCGCGTGTTCACACATCGCCCCGGTCGACCGGCTCATGGCACAGCCACACAGGTTTTTCACCTCGGTCGGCCCCAGCACCCTGACCACCACCCGCATCGGCCTGTTGCCCGAGCCCACCGACCCTTGGAATGTCACTATATCACCCGCCTCCTTCCTTAGCACGTTCAGCACCTTGCCGAGCCGGACCAAGGCGCGGGCATCCTTGAGCACCCGGCCGCCGGCCGCCTTGCCTATCCATTGTTCTGTAATCTCCATGGAACCCATACCTGGCACCCCGTGCCCATGCCAGACTGCCGCATTGCGCCGACAGTGCAATGACACGTTTCAAGATCATCGGTTTTTTGTCTTTGGTCAGACGCCTTAATCGTGCATGTTTCCATTCCAATCTGCTCCGCTCGCGCAGCCATTCAGCTCCGTCTTGTTTCCATCCAATGAAAATCGTCGCTATCGCCAACCAAAAAGGAGGTGTGGGAAAAACAACCACCGCCATCAATCTTTCCGCCGCTCTCGCCGCCCGCGGGCAACGGGTTTTACTCATCGATCTCGACCCCCAGGCGAATGCGACCAGCGGTATCGGACACGAACCAGACGGCGGCGAAAGCATGTATTACCCGCTCATCGGGGAAAGCTCGATGGAGGAAAAAATCATCCCGTCACGCCTCAACAACCTCTCATTGATCCCGTCCGGCATGGACCTCGCCGGCGTGGAAATCGAGCTGGCCCGCATGGACGACCATTTGCTGCGCCTGCGCAAACTCCTCTCCAACTCCAAGAAACACAACCGCTTCGACTTCTGCATCCTCGACACCCCGCCGTCGCTCGGGGTGCTGATGACATCCGCCCTCGCAGCCGCCGATGAAATCCTCATCCCGCTCCAGTGCGAGTGGTTTGGCCTCGAAGGACTCGCCAAAATCGTCCAGGTCATCGATCAAATTCGCGATACCGGAGCCAACCCGGACGTCATCCTCGAGGGTATCCTGATGACCATGTACGATGGCCGCACCAACCTGTCCCGCCAGGTCGTCGAGGAGGTGGCCAACTACTTCCCGTCCCAGCTCTATAAGACCGTTGTCCCCCGCTCGATCCGCATTGGCGAGGCCCCCAGCCACGGCAAAACCATCTTTGAACACGATCCCGCCGGCAGCGGCAGCCAGGCCTATGGCAACTGCGCCGATGAATTCCTCACCCGTCACGCTGTCTGCGCCCCCCCCATTGCCGCCGGCGCAGCAAGGGCGTGAACCCCCGCCGCCTCATGCCACGCGGCTTATTTCCCTCCCCACCCACCCCAGCCACCTGAACCCGGCACCCCACCAGGCACAACCACGACACCCAAACCCACGCAACGCAACATCCCCCCCGGTCTACCCACACTGATCAACATGGAATCGAACGCCCAGCTAAGTGACCACTTCCAAGACTGGCTTCTCCTGCAGAACATCATCGCACGCGACTACATGTGCCACCGCGAGATCATCCAGACCATTCACACCTGGGCATGGAGGCATGAGAAAAAAGGATTGCGCGTGCTCGACCTCGGCTGCGGCGATTGCTACGCCGCACGCTCCATCTTCAAGGGGATCAACGATGTCCAGTATTACGGCATCGACCTTTCCAACGAGGTCCTCGGGATCGCCCGGTCCAACTTCGAGGAAAGCAACTGGAATATCGAACTGCTCAATGGCGATCTCACCGAGATGATCCGGCAACTGCACGGACCGTTCGATTTTGTCATCGCAGGCTACTCACTCCACTACCTCGAGAATCAGCAAAAATCCGCCATCCTCGACAATATCCGGCTCGTGCTAAGCCCGCGCGGCACCCTCATGATTTACGACCTGCTGCCACGCAACGGGGAAAGAAAAGACACCTACATCCAGCGTGTCCTGGACGATGCCGACGCCAACTGGAAACTGCTCAGCCCCGAGCAACTCACCTCGTTCCGGCAACATCTCGAAAACCGTGCATTCCCCATTGACCAGGCCACATGGCAACAGCGCGCCTTCAGTTCCAGCCTGGGAAAAGGTGAACTCATTTTCCGGGATCGCGCGGAACAGTACGGCATTATCAAGTTTAGCAATTGACCTGCCCCCGCTTACGGAAAGTGCCTGGGCTTCATCAACCATGCACCGCGCGGAAAGACCACTCCGCCATCCTCGTGTCCCTTGTCATGAGCGGCAGGGCCCCCGCCTCTCCACCAAACGACGGAAACCCGACGTTTAACCGCGACATACGGCCGATCCTTTCCGAAAATTGCTCCCTCTGTTACCGCCGGGCGCCCCGAGCACCGGGACGCTGAACTCCGTCTGGACATCCGGGGAAACGCGCTCGCGATCGCGCCGACACAAAAGGCCGCCAAAACCTGAAACCCACCTGCAAATCAACCCGGGTAGGTGCCGTAAATATAATCGTAGAGCGAGTGGATGACCCCCTCGTCCTCAGCCGCGATCCTGCGCGTCAAATCACCACTCGACACAATTCCGAGAAGCTGGCCTCCACTGACGACGGGCATATGGCGGAATCGCTTCTCCGTCACCACCTTCATCGCCTCGCGCACCGTGAGTGACGGCTTGATCACCACCACATCCTTGGTCATCACCTCGTACACCTTCGTGACCGCAGGATCCATTTCCTCCGCAAGCACCCGATAAACAATATCACGTTCGGTCAGCACACCGGTGATCTTCTCCCCCTGCATCACAAGGAGTCCGCCGACCCGCTCCTTTTTCATCAGCTTGGCCGCATCATCAATACTGACTTCCGGATCAACCCGACAAATTCGGTTTCCTTTTTCCTCAATAATTTGTCCAAGTGTCATTTCCATGGTTCATCTATAGCGAGCTCAGATATCGTAGTCAAGACCCCTCGTCCAAAGAAAAACAAGCCATCCGGCATGGGCAACTTTGGCTGACAAAATTCCACACTCTCCCCTTGCATCCTTTCTAAACCGCTTTATGTTAACAGGTTAAGGGGATTGCCACCCTTCCTCATCACACAGGATTAGTCCTTCAGGTTTCACGCCGTCGCCCCCCTGGGCTTGAACCTATTCTCACGATGCTTTCCCTGCTATGACCCCGGCTTGCACAGGGTCAATTCACACGATTGGCATCGTATCCACTTATGCTTACAAATGCCCAGCGTTATTAAAATTTTCCTGATCTGCAGCCTAACCCACCTGTTCACCAGCACCACCGGTGAGGCCGACTGGCGTGAAGAGGTCGGTTGGAACCTACTCCAGCTCTATGCCGGGGCCAACCTCCCCAGCGGAAGCGGAATTCCGGTGGAAATGGCGGAAGCGGGGACTGCTTACATGCCCGACAGCGCCCACAGCGCGTTTACGGGGATCAGCATGACCAACATCACCAATACGAGCTCCAACATATCGTCGCACGCCACAAAAGTCGGCCTGAACTTCTACGGCAACAGCACCAGCTTACTGACCGGCATCGACACGGTGGGGATCCGAAGCGCCGACGATTTCGTCGGTGGCTTTCTCGGCACAACCGGCACAGTCGGCACAAGTTCGGCAGCCGTAATGAGTCACGCCTACATTGACTTTGCCGATCCTGAACTGGAAGCGGCCCTGAATGAGATCATCAAGCGATTCGATTTCTTCACTCAGGATTCCGGTGTTGTCAACGTGGTCGGCATGAACAACGGCAGCAGCAGTGTCGTGCCGCCTCTTTTCGGCAGCTCCTACAATGCCATCTCGGTCGGCCGCACCGACGGCTTGCACTCACATGGCTCCACGCCCGCGAACTACCCCGGTCCCGGGCGGCAGAAACCTGAGATTGTAGCAGCTGCATTCCCCAACGCCACCAGCTACGCAACAGGGGCAGTGGCCTCGGCCGCCACCCTCCTGCATGCCAAGGCCAAACTGGCGAATAATGCCAATGCCACCCATCCCGACACCATCAAGGCTTGTTTGTTGGCTGGCGCGACCAAGGAGGAGTTCCCCGCTTGGATACAAAGCTCGCTCAAGCCACTGGACACAACATTCGGAGCCGGCGAACTCAATGTGTTCCATAGCTACAGGATCATCGAAAAAGAGGAGTCGTCCCAAGGCGCCACTGGATTTCATGGGTGGGCGCGAAACTCCGCCAACGACACCCAGCCGATCACTTACACATTCACAACACCCGACTACGAACCACCACTCACACTCTCGGCGGCACTTGTCTGGCAGCGTGGCGTCACCTCCCGCGGCCCCAATTATACCTACGATGCCCTGGCCGACCTTCGGCTCGAGCTCCGCGATCAAGCGGGGGCAACCATTCAGACCAGCGACAGCACCCTGGACAATGTGGAACACATCTGGAACACCCAGCTTGCTCCCAACACCTCGTATAGCCTGAGGGTGAACAGCTCCTCGGGCACGGCCAATTTTTCCCTGGCATGGCGGGTCAATGGTGTGGCTCGTGCCGTGATTGCCGCCAAGGCCTCGGGCAACGACGTGAACATCAACATGGGCAGCCTGATCGTCGGCACTCCCTATACCGTCCAGCGGAGTACGGACCTTGCGACCTGGTCGGACATTCATGGTTTTACAGCCGCAAGTGACAGCCAGACTTGGTCCGACACCTCCGTTCCGGCCGGAGTCTCCGTCTTTTATCGCCTGTTTTTCTTCGCACCCTAAAGGCGCTGTCCGTTGATCGTCATGGGAGGAATGCCATTTTTATATAAAGGGACAGGCCTTTTATAGAAAAACAGATTGACTACACACTGCTCACTGGTTTACTGGCCTCGTCATGCGCCAGCCTCGTTTCATTTCCCCTTGGGCGGAGTCGGATTCGTCCATTTACCACTGTGTTTCGCGAGTGGTGGACCGGCGGTTTGTGTTTGGGCGTGAGGAGAAGGATGTGTTTGTGCGGATGATGCGGAAATACGAAGCGTTTTGCGGGGTTCGGGTGCTTTCCTATTGTGTGATGAGCAATCATTTCCACGTGCTTGTGGAAGTGCCCCCCAAGGTCAAAGGCAAGGCACTTGAGATGGGTGATGATGACTTTCTTCGACGGATGAAGGCCATGTATTCGGCGGTTTATTATCGGGACTTGGAGCAGGTGCTGGAACGTTTACGCAGTCAGGGAGCGGATCAGGCGGCAGAGGAACTCAAGGCCAGGTATACCTGCCGGATGCACGACCTTTCCGAGTTCATGAAGGGGCTCAAGCAACGTTTTACGCAGTGGTACAATGGCACTCACGAGAGACGCGGCACTTTGTGGGAAGGTCGTTTTAAGAGTGTTCTGGTTGAAAATGGCTACGCGGCACGTGTGATGGCCGCCTACATTGACCTGAATCCGATCAGGGCCGGTATGGTGTCGAAACCTGAGGACTACAAGTGGTGTTCATACGGCGAGGCCATGCAACCTGGAAAGAATACCAAGGCACGCGAAGGACTTTGCCGGGTGTTGGCATCCGCCGACGGGTTTGACCAGCAGCGGGATATCTCGCTGGCAGGAAAATGGAGCGGCGCAAGCGGCGTGGCAGCGCGCTATCGTATGATGCTGTTTGCCGACGGGGAAGAGGCGTTTGCCGAAGACATCCACTCTGGCGGGGCACCTGAATCACATGTCATAAAACAGGTAAGGAAAGGGTTCAAACGCAAAGACGTTGAAAAGGTGTTAGCCAAGGGCGGGAAACTCAGCTTTGGCGAGACGATGCGTTGCAGGGTGCGTTATTTCAGTGATGGGATGACGGTTGGAAGCCGGAAATTTGTCGACCGGGTTTTCGAGAAATCACTTACCCGTTTCGGGAAGAAGCGCACGAGTGGTGCGCGCCCGATGCGGGGTGTCGGGTGGCAACAACGCAAGCAACGGATCTACTCGATGCGGCAGTTGAAAAATCATCCTATCGAGTGATACCATCGACCGGCAAAAAAACGCCAGGTCACAGCATCAGCTTGCGGTCGAGAGTGCGGTATTGGATCGCTTCGAGGATGTGTTCCGCCTGGATGCCTCCGCAACCCGCAAGGTCCGCGAGCGTCCGCGCCACCTTCAAGATACGGTCATGGGCGCGGGCGGAAAAATTGAGTTCGGTCATCGCATGTTCGAGGTAGCCCGACGCGGTGGCATCGATCTGGCAGTGCTCACGCATCACCTTACTCGGCATCGAGGCGTTGCAGGTGATGTTACTGTGGGTGGCAAAACGTTGAAGTTGCCGGACGCGCGCGGCCTCGACCCGGCCCCTCACCGTGGCGGATGTCTCACCCGTCACCTCCGATGCGAGTTCGCGGTACTCGACCAGAGGAACCTCGACATGAAGGTCGATCCTATCTAACAGCGGGCCCGAGATCCTCTGCCGGTACTTCTCGATCTGCGGCGGCGAGCATCTGCATTCGCGCTTCAAATCTCCGTAGTATCCGCACGGGCAAGGGTTCATCGCGGCCACCATCATAAACCGGCTCGGGAAAGTCAGCGTGCCTGCGGCCCGGGAGATCGTGACATAGCCGTCCTCCAGGGGCTGACGCATCACCTCGAGAGTCTGCCTGCGGAATTCAGGGAGTTCGTCGAGAAAGAGCACCCCGTTATGAGCCAGTGAAACCTCTCCCGGTCCGGGGTTGGTGCCGCCACCTAACAAACCAACGTCTGAGATGGTGTGATGGGGCGCACGGAAGGGCCGGGTCACGACAAGCGCATTCTCCTTGCCTAACAAACCAGCGATGGAATGCACTTTGGTGGAATCAATCGCCTCCAACTCGGTGAGGTCAGGAAGGATGGTCGGAAGTCGTTTGGCAATCATGGATTTACCCGTGCCCGGCGGCCCGACCATCAGCAGGTTATGGCCGCCGGCCGCGGCGACCTCGAGGGCGCGCTTGACCTGGTGCTGGCCCTTGACATCTTCAAGGCCCACCTCGTAGTGACGGCGGGTGTCGAAGAGCTGTTTTCGGTCGAGATCGTACGGCGCGAGGATTCTCTGCCCGGTGATAAAGTCCCACGCCTCGCGAAGGTTTTCCACACCATACACCTCCAAGCCGTCCACTACGGCCGCTTCCGCCGCATTGGCGGCGGGAACGATCAGGCGGGTTCTGCCACGGCGTTTGGCCTCGAGCGCCATCGGCAAGACGCCACGGACGGGTCGCACCATGCCATCGAGGGCGAGTTCGCCCGCGATGCTGTAGCGCTCGGGGTTCTGAATACGCGCGTCGCCTGCGGTTTCGGCGAGGGCTAGGGCAATGGGCAGGTCATACCGCGGCCCCTCTTTTTTGATATCCGCAGGTGCAAGGTTCACCGTTTTGATCCCCTTGGCCCAGGTCAGGGCCGAGGTACTGAGTGCCGAGGTCACGCGCTGCGAGCTCTCGCGCACGGCGGCATCGGGTAGGCCCACCACGTTAATCGCCGGTTTTTCCGCGTTGAAGGAGCTCACCTCCACCTCCACCTCAATGCCTTCCACACCCAGCAAGGCCGATGAATACACACGCACAATCATGTGTTCATGCTAACACCTATCAGGCGTGCGTAAAGAGCGAAAAGCAAGTCATTTGCACCGCCGTGGCCGTCAACACCCCGTCACGAAGGATCAAATTCATGCTTTTGACGTTGTAAACCTTGTCTCAACACGCCGCCCGGTCCCCCGCATCTGGTCGTCACACACCCGTTGACCCGCACATCCGGATGTGTTTCAAATTCCTGATTCCAAAGGCGGTCTGCCATTGTAATTGCCCGCCAATCATTCCGTGGGAGGATGGGCTTGTCCGGCAAGCCCGGCCAAAAAAGTTCACTGCGTCACGAATTGCACCCCGCGGCGCAATTCAAGGAATAAAGCTCTCGCACAACCCTCCTAATGTCAGTTATTTAGAATCATTCTAAAATAAAATGAACAAAAAACCCTCTTGGTGCATCTTATACAACAGGAAGGTGTTTTTACATAGTGAACACACATAGATACAACAAAAACCGCCGCCATGGCGTTTAACATCATGGAGACAGCCCCATAGTGAAAACTTAGCCAAATCGTAAAACCCGCAAAACACCGCCAAAACAATCGCCCTGCCGCCCCCCTCAGTTCACCAATCCATTAATCCAGATCGAATCCAACCCCGTTGGATGCCACACGGCTCCGAGCAGCCGAAATCCCCCAAGCAACGCTTAATCACCCCCAGCTACCCCAATACCATGTCTAGATTTGAATCCGATACCAGCCTGCGACTCTACCTGCGGGAAATATCAAAAACCGCCCTGCTCACCCCGGATGAAGAGGTGAAGCTAGCCGCCCGCATCAAGAAGGGCGACAAAAAAGCGCGTTCCCAGATGATCCGGGCCAACCTCCGTCTTGTCGTGAAAATCGCCCAGGACTACTCCGGCTACGGCCTGCCGCTCGCCGATCTTATCTCTGAAGGAAACATCGGCCTGATGAAAGCGGTGGAACGTTTCGATCCCAACAAGGGCGGAAAACTCAGCACTTACGGGTCGTGGTGGATCAAGCAATCGATTAAACGCGCCCTCGCCAACCAGAGCAAAACCATCCGCTTGCCGGTCCATATGGTTGACAAGATCGCCCGCATGCGCCGTATTTCCACCCTTCTCAGTGAGGAGCTCGGCCGGGAACCCACCCAGGCTGAACTCGCCGAGGAACTGGGAATCCCGCGCAAGAAGCTCGCACTTCTGGAGCGCGCCGCCAAGCGCCCGACGTCACTCAATGCCCCTGTCCACGATGACGATAGTGCGGAATTTTCCGACATCATCGGCGACGAGCATGCGGTCAATCCGTTTGAAGCGCTCGACAGCAAAAACATGTATGGAGAGCTTGATGACTTGCTCGATGTCCTCGATGAACGCGAGCATCGCATCATCGATGCCCGCTTCGGGCTCAACGGCAAAACACCCATGACGCTCGAGGAGGTAGGCGTCGAATTCGGCGTCACCCGTGAACGAATTCGCCAGTTGCAGAACATTGCGCTTGAAAAGATGCGCAAATCCTTGCATAGGAAGGAGAAGCCAATGCCCGGGCCCCACACAGGACCCCTGGCGGAGGCCTCATAAAATAAAACACAATCGAAGGTGGTGTCCGTCAAACGACCCTACTGGAGATTGGGATCGTAGGTGTGAAGAGCGGTGGACGTGAGTCTGCCGCTCTTTTCTTTTTTTCCGCGCCGGTGCCTTTGGCGCAGGGGCTTGGAGTTTGCAGCTTCTATCGATTAAACCGTCATCTTACCATGATGATGGCTCTTTAAGGTTGGGTGAAATAGTCAGCGTAGCTGAGCCGAAGGGACGCCGAATGATATGATGACGCCTGCTCCCCTGGAGCTTCGGCCTGCTGCCTAAAAAAAGGACCTACTCACTCTTCTTGCTCCGCAGGCGCTCAATCCGTTTCTTGATCATACTGCTGAAACGGGCCGGGCGGTTGGTGTCGTTGATGGCGATGACTTCCTCGGCCAGCTGCATGGCTTCGTCGAATTTGCGCTCCATATAAAGTGCCTGCAGTTTGTAAAGCATCGCGGTCTGCAGGGCCTCGCCGGCGGGCTTCTTTTCCCTGATATAGGTATCCACCCTGACCAACGCCGCCTCGAAATCACGCTTGATGAACAGCGGCTGAATCAATACCCTGAGCGCATTCGCCGTCGCCCCGACCTTGACCTTGGCTGTGAACCCGCTGATGTCATCCGGGTCGGCCAATGCGATGGCAGCGAGCTCATTGTTGTAGAGGGCAAGGCATTGGCAGGGGACGACCGAGAGCGCCTTTTCAAGGGCCCGCGCCTTGGCGGGGCCGTCGAGGCCGACCGCTGCGGCAAGTCCGGCGTCACGCTCGCTTTTCTGCCGCCTGAGCCCTGTCAGATGCTTGAGGTAATCGTCGACACCACCTTGACGGTATCCGGTCTTGGCGTACGGGCGCCCCTGGGCATCGCAGAGCAGGACGACGGGACACCCCGTCACCGCGTAAAGATCACGCAGCGATTGATTCTGCTTTTCGACTGCCTCCGGAAGCTTTCTCTTGCGGGGGTTGTCGAGGACCACGAGCACAAAATCGCGCGCCACATTCCGCTCGAACCCGTCCTGCGAAAACACCTCTTTCTCAAGCTTGATGCACCAGCCACACCAGTCGGAACCGGTAAAATTGAGAAGCAGGTCCTTGCCCTGCTCGGCCGCCCTGGCTTTGGCCTCTGCAAAATGGCTCATCCAACCGTCACCACCGGCCCATAGGGGGCAGAGGGACAGGGCAAAAACAAGGGCCGTAATTTTAAGGCGATGAAGGCAATGGGTCATGGCGGGCTCAGCCTCATCATCGAGGCGTCCACATGATGAAACGGAGACGCCGGATGATTTTGTCTAGGTCCCGTCGTGAAAACACAGCCCGGGTGCTGTGTCGGGGGGCAGCGTGACGGAGCGCTAGCGCCGTGCCCCGGCGGCATACGCGGCCGCCACCTCCTCGGCAATGATTTTTATCCCCCCGTGCACCGTATTCGCGTCCATGGTATAGGTCATGCGGATGCACTCGTGGCGGTGCCGCCAGGGTTCATCGTCATCCAGGCCGAAAAAGAAATAATGCCCGGAAACAATCAATACCCCGCGCGCCTTGAGCCGCTCATAGAGCTCACGCGAACTGATTGGCAGGTCTTCAAACCACAACCAGAGGAACAAGGCACCCTCGCTGAGATGGACGCGGTAAGGAAGTTCCGGATCGAACTCCTGATCCACCCACGCACGCGCCTGCCGGGATTTCTCGACATAATACGGGCGCACCACCTCGTTGCTGAGCTTGAGGATCTCGCCACTACGGACCAGCGGCTCCATCATCGTCTGACCGATGTTCCCGTTGGCGAGTCCCACGATGGCACTCATCGATGCCACCGCGGCGGCGATTTCCTCACGTGCCACCACAATCCCGGTACGGGTGCCGGGCAGACCAATCTTGGACAGACTGAGCGTCAGCACGATGTTATCATTCCACACCGGTGTGGCCTCGGTGAATATGATGTTAGGGAATGGCGCGCCGTAGGCGTTATCAATAATCAGCGGGATACCCTTCTCATCGGCAAGCGCGGCAAGTCGGGAAATCTCGCCGTCGGTAAGCACGTTTCCGGTCGGGTTGGTAGGACGTGAAACACAGATGGCGGCAATGTCATCGTCAACGTGCAGGTTGTCAAAATCAACGTGGTACTTGTAATCGTGTGCGCCGATTTTCTCGATCAACGGCTTGACGGCACGGAAGATTTCCTGTCCCACGGACTGGTTGGAATAACCGATGTATTCCGGCACCAACGGCAAGAGGATTTTCTTAACCGATCCATCCTTGAACTTTCCTGCCAGGGCGTTGAAGAGAAAAAAGAACGCCGTCTGACCGCCCCCAGTGATCGCAATATTTTCCGCCGAGATGTCCCATCCAAAGCTGCGCTTGAAGAGGTCCGCGACGGCATCGAGAAACAGGGGATTGCCACGTGGAGAATCATAGTTGCCGAGCATTTTCTCCATCGCCCCGGGTGTCGCCATGATTTCCTCGAGGCGACGTCGCCAGAGAGCATTGACTTCCGGGATGTGGGCAGGCTGACCGCCACCTAACATTCGGGTGTCGGGCCCACCCTCCGCCAGGGCACTGCCCAGGTCATCCATCAACTCCTCAATCCCACTCCCCAGGCAAAGTCGCTCCCCAAAATCTGAAAATTGCTCGTTCATGATTCGTCACTCCTGTTGTGCATAGCTGCGGAGACGGGTGCAGCACTAGCACCAAATCCACCCAATAACCACCCCATAAATATCACTCACCCATAAAAAGCGACCGGCACCTGATCGGGGTGAGGTCGCTTGGCTTCTCGAGTTTCCCTGATTCACCCTACCATTTGAACAGTCAGGTTGCCGTAATGATGGCTGTTCAATTGGTATTATTCGGCAGGTTGGGTCGGATCAATCACCTCGGGCGGCTGGATACCGGGAATCTCGGGTTCGGGTGCCACAAATGGCACATCCGCAGGCTCGGGTGCAATCCCAGGCGTCACCGGGATCTCGCCAGCCCCCGGCGTCACGGGGACTTCATTCGGCGAACGCTTTTCGCCCAGCATCACGGAGGGCACAAAACCCACGTCTCCGGTGTCAACTACTTCGATCTTCACGTAGGACCCCTTGGTGGAAATGACCTTGACATCCGTAAAGTCGGGAAGCGTCTTGCTAGGCTGATCGGCCCCCTTGGGGAATCTGGAAAAGAAAGCCGTGTTAGGTGATATTGTCTGGAGGAATGTTCCAGGTGTGAAGGCAGGGCCATACGGGTCATTGGCGGCCGCGTCGCCACGACCAGGCGCATCAAGCGGGTTAGAGGCGTCGCCACCGCCGAGCGGTTGATTAAACGAATCACAGCTCACCAGTGCAGCGGCGACCGATGCAAGAGCTGACAGCGCGAGGAGGTTAGCATATTTCATACGGGTCCATCATGCACCCACTCACACGCGGGGTCAACGGATTTTCAGATAAACCTCGGCCGCCTCTAGCCAGTGACAATGCCGCCTAGCCGATGAACATTTGCTCACCGATTTCGTCTTCAAGGTCGCCGAACTCATCGGCTGAGACACCGGCATCGCGGATATTGCGCAGGGTTCGGCGTGACCCCCGGCGGGATCTCGGGCCATTCACCAGGTCGACCACGGTTTCCACGGCCGTCGGTGCCAGGGCGCATAACCCGAGCGCGGCAAGAGCGAGGGAAACGGGGCGGCGTGTATCACGGTGCATTAAATCACCCAGAAAAACACCCGCAGCCGCGCCCAGCACTGCCGGGGCGAACGACGCGCTGGTTTCGATCCAGTTCTTATCTGACATATTTTGTGGCATGTCGGTATCCTAACCCCGTATTTGCATGAGAAAAGCGCAAATCCACCCAAATCTTCGAGAATTTCATGGTTTCGCTCTTTTCATCCTGAAAATCCTTCTCATTCTACCCCCATGAGCGACCACGCACCTATCCCCGAGAAGAACCAGTATGCCCTCATCCTCGCTGGCGGCAGCGGCACCCGTTTCTGGCCGCTTTCCAGAAATGCCCGCCCGAAGCAACTGCTCAACCTCTTTGGCGAGGCCACCCTGCTGAACCAAACCATTGCCCGCCTCGACGGCCTGGTGCCCAAGGAGAACATCCTGATCCTCACCAATACCCTGCAAGTGGACGCCGTGCGTGAGATCGCCTCCGACCTCCCCGCGGAAAACATCTTCGCCGAACCCGCCAAGCGCGACACCGCACCGGCCGTCGCTCTCGGCATCGGCCTCATTGCCGCGCGCAACCCGGACGCGACCATGATGGTGCTGCCCTCGGACCAGCTCATCAACGACACCGCCGCCTATCAATCCGTCATGCGTGACGCACTCAGCGCGGCCGCCCACAACAGCACCCTGGTCACCGTCGGCATCAAACCCACCTGGGCCTGCCCCGCGTTCGGCTACATCGAGCGCGGCGGCCCCGCGATACTGAGCGGCCCCACACTCGACAACACCCCCTGCGAAGTCACCCGGTTCCGTGAGAAACCCGACCCGGAACTGGCCGAAACATTTCTTGCCCAGGGAAACTTCGCCTGGAATGCCGGCATGTTTATCTGGTCAGTCAAAACCGTGATCAACGAACTCACCCAGCACACACCGGAACTCGCCCGCTTCATCGAGGAGATCGGCCAGTCATCCGACATCATCCGTACCGTCGCGGAGAAATTCCCGACCCTGACACCGATCTCCATCGACTACGCCCTGATGGAAAATGCCTCGCGCGTGCTCAACATCGAGGCAACTTTCGACTGGGACGACGTCGGCTCATGGCTATCCGTCGCCAAGTATCTGGATACCCAGGGTAACGACAACCAAACCAACACCGAAATCGCCGAGATCGACTCCCAGAACAACATCGTTTTCAACGCCCGCAAGGATTCCAAAATTGCCCTGCTAGGCGTTGACGACCTCATCGTCGTCCAGACAGACGACGCCTTGCTCATCGCCAACCGCCACCAGGCTGATGACATCAAAAACCTCGGCCCGCAACTGCCGGATCACTTGCTGTAGTGTTTTATCAGAGATCCATGCCTCCACTCAATCCCCCCATAAAAGGATGAACCTCCTACTGGCTCCTTCACCTATCCTCCGCAGTGGACAGGAGTGTCCACACTCCCTTTCGACCATTTCGCCTTTTTCGCCGTTAAAAAATGACAGAAAATCATCCAGTCTTGGCCATTGACCATGGCGACGCCCGTATTGGCATCGCCGCGACGGATCCCGTCGGGATCATGGCGCACCCGGTGGAGACCATCCATGTGCACACGACCGAGCCGATCGAGCGTATCGCAGAGCTCGTGCAGCAGCGGCAGGTCAAGCAGCTCGTAATCGGGCTGCCTCTCCGCCTCGACGGCAGCGAGGGGACCGCGGCGATCAAGGTGAGGAAATTTGGCAAAAAACTCAAGGCGCGGCTGCCCGAGCTACCCCTCCATTTCTGCGATGAAACCCTGACCACCGTCGCCGCCGCCGCCAAGCTCCACCAGGCGGGGAAAAATGCCAAACGTCAAAAAGCCGTCATCGACCAGGCCGCCGCCGTGGAGATCCTCAACAACTGGCTCGGGATCTCCGGGGACGCCGAATTTTACTAGCCCCCTGCCCCGTTCAAGCTGCCTGTAGAACCTAGCCCGCCAACCCCGCCGTGGAACAACCTGTCCGACCCCATATCTACCAGCTCATGGTGCGCCACTTCGGCAACACCTGTGAGACCCCGACGGCCGATGGCACGATCGCCGAAAACGGTTGCGGCAAGTTTGATGACATCAATGACGCCGCGCTGGCCGCGATCAAGGACCTCGGCATCACCCACATCTGGCTGACAGGTGTGTTAGAGCAGGCCAGCTCCACGGCCTACCCCGACCGCCCCGCCGACAACCCGCTGCTGGTCAAGGGCAAGGCGGGCTCACCCTATGCCATCCGCGATTACTTCGACGTCTGCCCGGATTACGCCGTCGACCCCGCCAGGCGCCTCGACGAATTCCGCGCCCTGCTGGCGCGCATGAAAAGACACCGACTCAAGGCCGTCATCGACTTCGTCCCCAACCACGTCGCCCGGTCCTACAGCAGCGACATCCGCCCCGACCTCTCGTTTGGCAAGGACGACGACACATCCAGTTTTTTTGACATCAACAACAACTTCTACTACCTCGGCGCGCTCCATCAGGGAGGCGGACCGCCGCTCAGGCTCCCGACTGAACAAGGTCCCCAGCCGTACCCGCCGGAAAGCAGCTTCGGGCGCGTCACCGGCAATAACGTCATCTCCTGGACGCCGTCGATCCACGACTGGTTCGAGACCATCAAACTGAACTACGGCCACAACTTCACCGTCGGCCCGCCGCGCGACGACCTCCACCCGCTGCCACCGCCGGACGCCGCTGCCAAGGACACCCCGGACACCTGGCAAAAAATGGATGCCATCCTCGCCTACTGGCAGGAGATGGGCGTCGACGGCTTCCGCGTCGACATGGCCCACATGATCCCGATGGCCTACTGGGCCTGGCAAACACGCCGGTGCAAAAAGCGCGACGCCGGCACCTTTTTCATGGCGGAGGCCTACGACAACGACCCGTCAAAACTCACTGATGGCAACGTCCTCGAAGAGTTGTTAGCCGCAGGGTTCGACGCTGTTTACGACGACCCGACCTACGACATCATCAAACACACGGTGGAGGGCGGAAAGTGGGCCAACGACATCGACTCCACCGCCAATCCGTTTTCACCCCTGTTCCACCGGTCGCTGCGCTACGCTGAAAACCACGATGAGGTCCGCCTCGCCTCCGCGGGAAACTGGGCAGGGTGCGGCGGTGAAATCGGCATCCCGGTCTCGGCCATCCTCTTTGGCCTCGGCCGTGGCCCCATCATGCTCTACAACGGCCAGGAAACGGGCGAGCCGGCCGACGGTGCCGAAGGGTTCAGCGGCGATGACGGTCGCAGCAGCATCTTCGATTACGGTTCCCTCCCGACTCTGGTCCCGTGGGTCAACAACCACCGCTACGACGGCGCCCGGCTCACGCCCGCCCAGAAAAACCTGCGCGCCTACTACGCCCGCCTGCTCAAACTCTGCGCCCAACCCGCCTTCGCCCACGGCGATTTCTACGGGCTCAACCACGCCAACCAGAACAACGCCCGCTACGGCCGGCTCCCCCACGAACACAGCTCGGGCCACTGGCTGCACAGCTTCCTGCGCCGCGACCCGTCCTCCGGTCAGGCGTTTCTTGTCGTGGTCAACCTGCACCCGTCCGAGACCCTCGTAGGTGTGCACATCCAGATCCCGGATGACGCCGTCAAATGGTTGGGTGGCAAGTACCCGCAATGCGACAAGCTCACGTTCACCGACCGGCTTGGCACCCGGCGCACCACTCGGTCGATGACAGATCAACTTGGCAAAACAGGACTCGCTGTTGGCGACCTCCCCCCCAAGGTGGCGATGTATCTGGAGCTTGTGTGTGAGCCATCAATCCCAGGCCAAGCCAGGCCCTGAAAATGACGAAATACCCACGCGCCCAAAGGGGGTAATTGGTGTAAGACACGTCAAAAACACCCAAAGGCACTGAATACCCGGGGAATTTCGAAGCCCTCAATCCCGATCCCCCCTGAGCCCCATGGAATGACGCACCTCCTACGGGCTATTTCACCTATCCTCCGCAGTGGACAGGAGTGTCCACACTCCCTACTTCAGCCTGATATCCAACCACTGCTGCATCGTTTCCGCCGGGTTGTTGGCACGCATCAGCGTCTCTCCCACCAGGACGGCATTGGCGCCGGCTTCAAGCACACGCAAGCAGTCGGCCGCGCTGCGGATGCCGGATTCACTGACCAACAAAACATCGTCGCCGACTTCATCGGCAAGCAGCTCGGTGGTGGCGAGGTCGGTTTTGAAGGTTTTCAGATTGCGGTTGTTGATTCCGATCAGGTCGGCGCCCAGCTCGAGCGCCCGTTCCATTTCCGGCAAATCGTGCACCTCCACCAACACATCGAGCTGAAAATCCCGGGCGACTTGATAAAGTCGTTCCAACGTCGCGTCGTCAAGGGCGGCCACAATCAGCAGAATCGCATCCGCGCCGGCAATGATCGCCTGGTAAATCTGCACCTCGTGCCGGATAAAATCCTTTCTGAGCAGCGGGATCGGGGAAACAGGGGAAATTTTCGTCAAATCCGCCAACGACCCCTGGAAATACTTCTCGTCCGTCAGCACTGACATACAGCTCGCCCCGCCGTTGATGTACATCTTCGCCTGCCGCAGCGGGTCGAAATCCGGATCGATCACGCCGGCCGACGGCGAGGCGTGCTTGACCTCCGCAATGATACTGAGCCGGTCCGGCCCGAGGTCGAGCGCCGACCTGAAACCGCCAAAGTCGTTCCGCTCCAGAGCCGCGGCTCGGTATTTTTCAAGGTGGGGAAGAATCGCGTCCACCTCACCGCGCTTGTGCTCCATGATCTCACTGAGAATATCCATGAAGGTTCTTTAAGTTCTCAGTTCCAAATTCCAAATACCAAGTTGAGAAATTCGCGTCACAATGCCCCAATTCCACCTCGTCCGGACGTGTTTTTCCAAAAAAAGGGCTTGTCACGGACCGATCTCAGTGTAAATAACCCCCGCGCAAGCAAGGCGAGCCTCCACGCTCTCCCATGCAATGCGGGTGTAGCTCAGTGGTAGAGCGCGACCTTGCCAAGGTCGATGTCGAGAGTTCGAATCTCTTCACCCGCTCCAATTTTCTCAAAGCCCGGATGACTCCAGCAGTTGTCCGGGCTTTTTCGTGTTCCCAATCAATCGGTGAAGAGATGAGAACGCAGTTCGAGCGCACCGCGCAGCGCCGTGCATCACGGCCACCAGCCCCTCCGGAAATCCGGAGGAGGATTTCTGCAGACCGGCACAGGCTGAGCGGAGCGAGGCCAATCTCTTCACCCGCTCCAATTTTCTCAAAGCCCGGATGACTCCAGCAGTTGTCCGGGCTTTTTCGTGCGGGCTTTTTGTTTTTCACCTGCGTGCCCCGCACTCCTCGCCTATTCTCCAGGCATGATCACGCGTCCACTTGCCCTCCTGCTTCTGGCCTGCACCGGTTTGTGGGCAGGCAACGCACCGCTCAACATCATTTCCTACAACATCCGCCAGGATATCCCGGGTGACCGGGGGCCGCGGGACTGGCAGCAGCGAAAAGGCATGGTCACCGCCTACCTGCGCAACAACAAAGCCAGCATCATCGGCCTGCAGGAGGTCAGGCACAAGCAACTGCTCGACATCGACAAAGCCCTGCCCGACCACAGCCATGTCGGTGTCGGCCGGGAGGACGGAAAAACACGCGGGGAATACTCCCCTATATTCTATGATCGCAAAACCTGGAAACTCGACCCGAAGGAGCACGGCACTTTCTGGCTGTCGGACACCCCGGACGTGCCCAACAGTCGGAGCTGGGGCAACCGCTACACCCGCATCTGCACCTGGGCGCGGTTGATCAAACTGACTGGCCCTGAAAAAGGACACGCCATCTACATCTACAACACCCACTGGGACCACCGCAGCCAGCCGGCGCGGGTCAAATCCGGCGCGCTGATGCTCGAGACCATCAAGGCACGCAGTCATCAACGGGATCCGTTCATCCTCATGGGCGACCTGAATGCCAGCACGGAGAACCCCGCCGTGCAACAACTGCTTACCTCCGGCATCCTCACCGACCACGGCAAGCAGCAAGCCCGGAGTTCCAACCAGTGGAAACCCGCACTCATGCCAGGATTGCGCATCGACCACATTTTCACCTCGGCCTCGATCAAAAACGGCCGGTTCAAGATCGATATTAACCCGGGCGTGCAAGGTCACGCCGCCTCGGACCACCACCCCGTGCGGCTCAGCCTCTCTGCTTTACCCTGAAGAAGCTTGCCCTGGTGGGTATATCCCGCATCCCTCCATGACGCTATCCATTTCAGATTCGAACTTGTCTCTCCGCCCGCGGAGGGCTAGGCTAACATCCGGATTATGAGTTTCAGCACACTGCGCCGTATCGCCACCCACCTCCTTGCGGTCGTGGCTGGAGGTGGGTGTTATCTGTTCACCGCCACGGAAGCCGACACCCCAACGTCGGCGCGTCCCCAACGACACCTGTCCAGAGTCTCCACTTGTGTCCCGGAAGACGACCAGCTCGCCTTGGCAGACATGACAAAAACCCAGAAAGAAAGTGAACAACCGTGGAACGACCAGTCCTACGGCACCCAATCGATCCGGCAACTAGCGCTCAAAGCCATCGCAGAACAACCTGAGATCGATCAGCAGAACCGCGTTGAACTTAACCGCCTGCTCGCACTCACCGCCAACTACAGGAGCATCGATGACCTGAAACCCACCCTCATCGGTGCGCTCATTAAAAATGAGGAAGATGCCGCCTGTGCCATTTTCCTGGAATGGCATCGACGCAATCCCGAGGGAGCTTTCGACGTTCTTGCCAGGCACAAGGGGTGGTGCAACGAGTGCTTATACCCCGCCGTATTCCTCCATCTATCCAATGATGAAATCATTGCACAAGCCGCCAGACAAGACCGCCCTGACGACTTCCGACAATACCTTGTCTATCACCTCGGCAGCAAGTTAGCTGGCGCCGATGACCTGAAGACGCTTTCCAATGCCCTACAACACCTCGACGAATCTCAGCGCAAGAGCCTCGTCAATACATTCGTCGATTCCTGGGTACCCGATGACGGGGTTGCCGCCGCCCGTTTCATCAGCCAGAAAATGACAAAGGCACACCGCACCCTCCTCCTTCAGGCAATCGCGCGTGACTACCAACCCGGCGGAGGGATGTGTGGCATGGGGGGCATCCCCTTCAGTTCACGCCCCACCCTCCCTCATTTTGCGTGGACCGACGACTTTTCGGCCGCTCTCCTTGATGCCAAGCTCGATGTGCCTGACAAACTCCTTACCGAGCTTCGCGATCGCGCGGCAAGCACCGATCTGACTCTCAACGATACCTTTCCCGTAACCCCCTCAGCGCCGGACGCCCTTCAGTCTGGAATGGATCCCGCGACGGCCTTCCACCTTATCAAACAGCTTGTTGGGGAGGAACTCTTTCGCCGTCAGGACTACCCGGAACTCTTCGCGCGCGGCGCACTAAGCGCCCAAGAAATCACCTCGGCAATGCAGTGGCAGATCGAGGGGGTGGATGCCTATCCCGAAACCCTTGCCCGGGCGATTTACCCCCATCTTGCGCCCCACCATGCGTCGAACGCATCCACTTGGGCACGCACAAACATTGCCCCTGGAACCCTGCGTGAAGACACCATCGAACTGCTTACCTCCCTCACCGGAAGCAATCATGAACCGCGGGCTGACCGCATCGCCGAATGGGTTCAGGTTTTCCAACCCGATTTCCCGGAAGGAAGGAAGTCACGACATCTATCCGAAAGATTCCTGACCCATTTCAAGAAATGGGCGGCGATCCATCCCGAAGCCGCCGCCAAAGCCACGTCTCCAATCGACCCCAATCACCCGATCTGGAGTCATCAGTGATCAAGGAGAAACTCATCATGAACTTTTTCTCCATCCTTACCCACTCACTCGCTCTCGCGGCAGGTTGGATGCTGCTTTCGTTAGCAAACCACGGAGACTCTGGCACCCCTTCGGTCCAAGAACCCGGAAGGCTAACCGACCGGACTTCGTCGCATTTCAAAAGCCGTCCTACGCCCAAGCGCCTGCTCAACGCCCTTACCCATACCGCAATGGATCCCAATCTGCGAAAGGGCATCAAAAACAGGATTTACCGGGACTGGGCCGGCAGCGATCCCGTCGGCCTGTTAAACTATCTGGACGGCCGTGCCTGGCATGGTTGTGGCAATGATGCCTTCGCCAACCTCGCCCAATCCCAGCCTGAATACCTCCTCGACTATGCCAGACAGCATGGCTGTCTCGAAGCGCTACACACGCTCAGTTCCCGCGGGGCCCCCTACGTCGTCCTGAATCTCTATCTTGCCCAAAAACCGGGCTCCATCCCAGCCAGTGAGTTCAATACGCTTTTCGCCAACGGCTTACGATCCGACCCTCAATTCCACCTCAATATCGATCGTATCGATGACCCGGAAAGGCGAACCGAGGCATTCACCGCTACCGCTAAAATCTGGCTTGAACTTGAGCTCCATGACATCTACTTCGCACGGCTCAAGGAGCTTCACGAGTCGCTGCAACTCGACACCATCATCCATGATTTTGGTTACCACATCCTCTCCAATCGTGAAGATGTCACCCTGCTCGACTTACTACCGGAAAATACGCGTGACCGCGCCCTCAAAGAGGTCATTGAGTGGATGCCGCAAATCTCACATCGCAGTCAATCCTACCAGCGCGCATCGCTCACCGCCTACCTCGAAAATGGCTGGCTCGAGGGTCACATTGATCGCGCGAAATACATCATTCTCGCGCAGGTAGACAGCAAAGAACCCGACAATTCTCATCTGGCTGATGCCGTCGAGTGGAGGAACTGGGGGCTGGCACTCCCGGATGGCGACAAGTGGCAACCACTGCGCCATGCGGCCATCCGCCGTTGGATCGTCGCCGACCCGAGCCAATGGAAAGCAATCGTCCGGCTCCCGTCCTTAGCCTTACGCGATATCGCATACACCGCAGTTCTCTCTGCGATCGATCTGGAAAAAGAGGCCCATGCCATCCCGTGGATCGTGGATCAAGTCAAGGACCCCGCCTTCAAGGGCATCGCCCTCCGGGTCATCTCCGAACGCCAGAACGCTGATGCCGACGATCCCTTTGGCTCGTCCGATGAGATCGATCCCTTCGACCCCTTTGCCGACAATCAACCGGTTTCCGACCCTTTCAGCGACACCCCTTAACTTCATGCCTTCTTTCCCAGCGGCGGCCCGATGGCGCGCTTTGTCTTCGCGCCATTTTCAGGACCTTGTCACAGACCGGCCTGACATCCTGAAGGCACTGGCCCAAGATGGGGAAATTCATGAAATTCCGGCGCAGCCGCGACCCGGGGTTTAAGCGTACGGCCGACAAGGATTGCGCGTTCGGCGACTGGCGCGCCATTTACAAACCAAAGACCCCGATCCCATGCATCGGCCTCGCCTGGCACGCGCACAGCGCACGCTTGATGGCGGAAATGGCCAGCGCAATCGGGAAAAAGGATCGCGCCCTCCGCCCCCCCGCGAGCCGCCACTCCGCCCCGGTTCGATTTTCAGCACTCTCCCCTTGTGGCCTGGGCAGCTGGTTTGGTAGGGTTTCGACCATGGCAGTGCGAATCGATCCAGCAAGTGTGCTCAAAGGAGTCATCGACAACCGAATCAAGGGCACCACCCAGGTGCGCCTCGAGTGCCCGGGCGGATTCATCACCGAGATCTCGCTGAAGGGAAACACCTGGCGGGATGTCGCAGGGCGCGTGCTGACACTGCATAACCCGAGACCCGACAGCTCCCTGCCGCACCCCAGTTCATTGCTCACCAACGATCACGGGATCGCAGGTGACATCACCGCGGCGCGCAAGGTCAAGGTGCTCCAGGATCCCGGCGAGGAGCCCCTCAAGCCCGGGCATGAAGGAGGGCCTCCCCGCCACGTCTGGAAAAACTCACTCTATCTTGAGTGGTTCACCCTGAACGGTGGCAGGATCGTGCTCGAAGCCACCGACTTCGAGATGACGCTCAGCGAGCCGGAGTGGATCATGACGGAGGAGGAGGAGAAGGAAACGCACCAACATGCGCGCGAGGCACTGGTCAACTTCATGGATCAGCTCGTCGATCTGGAGGCGTCCCGGAAACAGATCGACACCATGACCGCGGGAAAGGAAAACCTCAACGAGTTCGAGTGGGAACAACTCATGAAGCACTCCGACAAAGTCACCGACCGCTACATGGAATTGCTCGACAAGTTTGGCCATGACGAGGAAACCCTTGATGAGCTGATGGGCTGGGAAAAACCACCCGCAGGCCCGGAACAGGTCCAGCCCTTCGAGGATGCCTGGCTGGAGGACCCGCTGTCAGATGACGACATGGAAGAGCCGCCGGAACACCCGCTGCGCACCATGGCATCGGACCTCCTCGACCAAATGACCAGCCGCAAAAACGCGCAAGACAGCCTGGAGAGCGAGCTGTGGTTCGCCGTCGCCAACATCGGGGCGAAGCTGTCCGGCGCCCTGTCAGCTTATCGCGGCGATCATACATTCGACGACAACGGCTTCACCATCGCGCACCTCAAACGCGTCCTCGCCCTAGTCAATGAAACCACTCCGATGATGCAGAAAATCAACCCCGGGCAACTTCGGAAACTGATGCAGCTCAGGCAAAGCATCATCGACCTGCAGCAGGAATTGAGGCGGGTGAGGTAATACCACTCCGCAAAACAGACGAGACGATTGATTATTGTTGAGGTATTTGGAAAAGCACTTCGTGATCAATGAGAGTTCCGGATGTTTCACTACTTGGTAGAACGACCCGGAAACACCGGGCCGTCAAGCGCACGTGGAAAAACACACTGATCAATCCATGCCTGACCTCGCCCTCACTTACACCTCGTAGTACGACTCCCAGCCTTTACGGGGCGGCGGATCCAGCAGCGCGTTCGCGGCGGGGTTATTGGTGATCTGCTTTGTCTCCCGATCAAATTCCAGTGCCCCGCCGAAGCGTTGGCAAAGGACCCCGAGGTTGAAGACCTGGGTGAGTGGGCCCGAAATACTGAAGGGCGCGCGGGACTCTTCCTCCCCCTTGCAGGCAAGGAGAAAATTAGTATAGTGGTCCGAGTTTTTCTGCGGGAACTTAGGAAGCGTCGCACGCATATCGATGTATTTCTGACGCGGCACAATACGCAGCGGGGAGCCATGCGACCCGCCTTGGAAGGTGATGTCTTTCCCATACAGCACCTTGCCCGGTGAAGTCAGCGGCTTGTCCTTGCCGTCACTGGTGAACTCTCCTTCGAGCTCGGGCACGTTGTCAATCCCGTCGAACCAGTCGACGGCGCAAGCGGGGAAGCCGGGGCCGCGCTCGGGAAACTCGAATTTGATCGTGGTGGCCTGCGGGTAAACCAGGTCACGGGCATTAACGCCGTCACGAAAGACCGCGGTCACTTTTTCCGGCAGCCCAAGCTTGAGGAAGTGATGGCAGCTGTCGAAAATGTGCGGCCCCCAATCGCCAAAACACCCGCTGCCGTAATCATACCACGAACGCCACTCCTGCGGGTGCAGGCTTTTGCTGAACGGATGCTCGTTTCTGGCACTGTCGATCCACTGGTCCCAGTCGAGACCATCAGGTATCTGCCCCTGCGGATATCCGGAGACGGTGGCACCCCAGCCGTGCCAGCGGCGCACTTTGTTCATATGGGCGGTGATCCGGGTGATGTCCTTGATGATCCCCGCTTCAGCCCAGGCTTTGAACTGGAAGTAGTTCGCGCCGGAGAAGCCCTGGTTCCCCATCTGGGTGACCAGCTTCGGGTTGTTAGCCGCCATCTGGATCAGTCGCTCAGCCTGGCCGAAGGTATGTGTCAACGGCTTCTCGGTGTAGACATGTTTACCCAGCGACATGGCGAGCATCGTACAGGCAAAATGGGCGTGGTCGGGGGTGGAAATCAGCACGGCGTCGATGTCATCAGCCATGACGTCAAACATCTTCCGGAAGTCGGTAAAGATCCTGGCCTTGGTTCTGGCCACCCCCTTGCCTGATGCGGTGCCTGACGGGTTACCGGTCCCTGCAAACAGCCCGAGCGCCTCCTGGGTGTGCTCGCCTTTCAAATCGACATCGCAGAGTGCCACAACATCACACAGGCCGGTACCATAAGCCATCTTGATGCTTGCAAGCCCCTTGTTCCCAATCCCTACGGCCGCCAGTTTGATAAGGTCACCGGGTGCCCGACCGGACGAAGCATTGCACCCGAGGACCATGTGCGACGGGAGAATGGAAAGACCGCCGAAAATGGCTGACTTTTTGATAAAACTACGCCGGGAAGTGGGGCTGGAGGAGGATGTCATCGTATGGCTCTTTACCCGCTACAAGACAGGTTTCTTTCAGCAATAGCAACCCGGAATTTACAAATCCCCCGCCCGCCCGCCTCAGGTGGCAGCACTCCGTCCCGGCTATGCGCCCCGGCATTGCGACCCCTCACCCGCTCTCTCGGGTCGACGGGTTACGACGGCACTTTCTTGACAAAACACGCTTTCAACGCAATCGATACGCCATCCATTTTACAGTCGATCTCATGATCGCCGTCGACCAGCCGGATCGGCTTCGATTTCATCCCGCTCTTGAGCACCTTGGACGTGCCCTTGAGCTTCAGGTCCTTGATCATCTGGACGACATCCCCCTTCTCCAGCACATTGCCGTAAGCATCCTTCACCACTCGGTCCTCGACGCCCGCCTCTTCCTCCACGACCACTTTCTCCCACTCGTGACCACAGGTCATACACTCATGCTTGTCTTTGTGATCAACGACATCATCAACGGTACAGACTGGGCAGGAAAGGTCGGACATGCGCCCAGCTAAACCTCGGCACCCTGCATCTTGCAAGCCCCGAATAGCGGTGTCCCCCCACCCAGCTCGATTTGCCCACACGCCCGGTGCCGCCCGCCTGTCACGGCAGAAATACGCCACAAAAAATTGCCGCTACCCCGTGAGGAGTAGCGGCGAAGCCCGGGGAATCCGAAAATCCCCCGAACTCATTTGCGAGTGTGAAGCCCGCGTCACGAAGGATACCATCCATCGCGAACGCCCGTATGAGCCCAATTCCGCAATGAGCAAGCAAAAAATGGCAGCGCCACCCGACAGCTCACTTCCCAAAGACGATCAAATGCTGCCGGGGTAAAAAATCATGCGTCCGCAGGTGCTGCAAACCGACCGCTTCCATCTCCGCGATCGCCTGCACCTGGGTCATTTTATGCAGTGGCTTGATCGGCACGTCCGGGTCCTCCGCCCGGTATTCCAATAAATACACACGGCCACCGGGACGCAGGGCGTGCACTATCGATTGCATCACCTCATTCGGGTGGGAAAACTCGTGGTAGGCATCCACCAGAATCACCGCGTCAATGCTTGCCGCCGGGAGTCCGATGGAATCGATGGCGCCAAGGTGCGACGCCACGTTGTCCACCCCGAGCTTCCGCGCCTTGTTCGCTATAAATTCAACCATCTCCGGCTGGACGTCGACAGCGATCACCTTCCCCCGGGGCACCAGCGGCGCGATCCGGAAGGTGTAGTAACCCGTGCCGGCACCCACGTCCGCAACGACCGCCTCCGGCCTGAGCTCCAGGCCCTCAACCGCCCGGCCCGGCGACTCCTCACCCTCCCGTTCGACACGCTCCAGCCAGTCAATGCCCGCATGTCCCATGACTCTTGAAATTTCCCGCCCCATGTAAATCCTCCCGGTCCCGTCACGTCCCGCCTCACGCTTTTCGTAAGGATACGGCGTGGGCGCAAATGGCACCGCCGGCCCGGTCGCAACCGCGCCGGCTCCCCCTGACAACCCGCGATCTGACACCGCAGGAACCGTGGCTACACGGCTGAGATAAACCATGCCCGCCAGCACCGCCAAAAGTAACACAACATAGAGAACGAGACGCTTTTGATCCCTGGCACGCATAACGACACCCCGAATACCATATTCCATTCTTACCGCCAACCGGGAAGTCCGGGGACGGCAGACCGTAAGGACAAATCATGCACAAAACCAGACAGCTCATGCATGGAGGATCAGGCTCGCCGGATTTAGGTTGGAATTATGAAAATCAACCACTCCGGACAGATAACAATCCCCAAAGAGCTGCGCGACCGATTCGGGCTACACCCCGACGCCGAACTCATCGTCGAGGTCAGCAGGAACGGCATCCTGATCAAACCCATGCCCTCGCACCGCGAACAGGTCAATCAATGGTTCAAGGATAAACACGGCAACGAGATGGCCACCCTGACCACGTCCCAGATCATGAAGCTGATCCAATGACCCTGCCCGTCACGGCCCCGGACATCACAACCGCCACGCCAACCCCGCCGACCTCAGCCAACCGACCCCGCCCAGCGGTGGCGTGGCAGCCTTGCACCGCCGCCCCGGTGAAGCCGCCCGCTCCTTGGGTCGGGTGACATATGCCAACATGCGCATATATGCACCCTATTCCCGCGAATCGCCCGTTCAGACTGAATCCGGTCGGCCGCCAGGGCGCCGCCCCACCTCCGCCCTGCCGGAAAACGGATCCCTCTGTCGAGCTGATAAGCGCTGTTATAGAGCTCGGTGTTGCCGGTGGTGAAGCCGTCCGGAAAGCGCCGGGTGATCCTTGGTGATGATCGACATCTGGATCGGCTTCTTCGGGCCATGCCCGGTACACGCCCCCCTCATCTCACCTACCATCCGCCCGGACCGGACGCGGGCATTGATGGACCCGGTTAACCGCTCATGATAAACAGGTATCGCTTCAGACCGTTGGAGATCACCTGCAGTCGAATCCCGCGTTTGAAATTACTCCGGGCAAGCTCCTTCTTAAAACCTGGTATGTCCGACACCGCTTTGCCGTTGAGGGAAACAATCACATCGGCCACCTCCAATCCCGAGCGCTCGGCCAGCCCCTGAGGTGTGATCCTGGTAATCACCACTCCGGTCTGGCCCTCTTTCAAACCGAGTTCGCTGGCGAGTTCCGCCGTCAACGCCGTCGCCTCAAGCCCCAGTTTTTCGGCCTCCATACTTTCCCCGCGCCCGGGGCCCGCGCCATCATCCTCATTCAGGCGCCCCAACACGACTTGCGCGGACCGAGTCCGCCCATCACGGAAGAGCTCAAGCTCGACCTTTGTGCCCGGTGCCGTCTCGGCCACCCTGTTTCGGAGCTGCCTTGAACTGTTCACCCACTCACCGTTAAGCTTCGTAATGATATCGCCCGCCTTCAATTTGGCCTTGTCCGCCGGGCCGTCGGCCCTGATGTCGCCGATCAACACACCATGCTTGCCCTTAAAACCGAAGGACGACGCCAGCTCAGGTGTTAGATCCTGGATGAGTGCGCCAAGAAATCCCCGAGCAACATGCCCGTTCTTAATGAGCGACTGCATGATCACGCCGGCCATGTTGCTCGGGATCGCAAAACCCACCCCCGCGTTGGAACCGGAGCGGGTGGCAATGGCCGTGTTAATGCCAATCACCTCACCCCGCATGTTAATCAACGGCCCCCCGCTATTACCCGGGTTGATTGCCGCATCCGTTTGAATGAAATTCTCATAGTCCGCAATGCCCACCGTATCCCGCCCCTTCGCACTCACGATCCCCGCGGTGACGGTATTCCTGAGACCGAACGGCCCGCCGATCGCCAGCACCCAGTCGCCGATCCTAACCTTCTCGGAATCAGCCAGACGGGCAACCGTGAGGTCGGCGGCATCGATCTTGATGACCGCCAGCTCGGTTTTGGGATCCGTGCCAACCACCCTGGCCTTGTGAGTTGATTCGTTCTGAAGTTGGACACTCAGGGTTTCCGCCCCGGCGACCACATGGTTGTTAGTTAGTATATACCCATCCGATGACACAATGACACCACTGCCGAAACCACGCCGGACTCCCCGCTTCCCCGGAGCTGAGGGGTCAAAAAAAGGCCCTAGATCATCACCAAAAAAACGCCGGAACTCATCGGGGATACGCGGCCAACCCGATTGTCCACCATTGAAAACAGGTACCGATGCCTCCGCGGTGATGCTTACGACCGACGGCTGAACGATGCGTGTCGCTTGTCGGAACACATCCGACAGACGCTCCGCCACCGCCGACAACGATTCCGCAGGTGGCGGTTCCTTGGCGAACGACACAGACGGCGGCGGTGCCAGCAAAGCGATGACAGCCAGAACCAGGGCACGAACCGACATGACCCAGGGCGACCGTACCGGGAAGGCGAACAACACACCAGTGCCCGACCTGATTTTATGATTGAGAGCCCGATGCTTCATGATGGACAACCAACCCCATGCATACCAGCGACGCTATGCAATGATTGCTACCCAATGACCGGAAATTGCCTCCGACCCAGACCCAACCCACCGATGGCCGGCTGCAACTTGTCCGCCAAAGCCGACGGAACGATGGTGCAGACCCGGCCGAACATCCGTCTCCCGTCCCGCTCCTCCTCAAGTCTAGAACATCTCCATCTGCGGGTCGTCCTTCTCATCCACCAACCGGACACCGATGCCGAACAGACGCACGGATTTCCCCTGGCCACGGGCCCAGGCCTCGTTTAACAGATCGGCGAAAATGCCGTCGTCGAGCTGTGGATGGGCACGCTCGGTGGTGGTCCGGGTGAAGTCGGAAAACTTCAGTTTGATCACGAGCGCGCGGACTGCACGGTGTCGGTATTTGCTTTCCAAGGTCTGCCGGATGGCCGCCTGCATCTGCCCGAGCTGCGGCAGCAGCGCCTCGATGTTGACAACATCCTCGACAAACGTGTGCTCCTTGCTGATCGACTTGCGACTCCGGTGCGGTTTGACCTCGCGGTCATCACGACCACGGCTCAATTCGTAGAGCTCAAGCCCCCACTTCCCGAATCGACGGGACAGCGCGATCTTGTCGAGCTTCTGCAGGTCACCGCAGGTCACCACATCAATCCGGGCGAGTTTTTCCTGCATCCGCTTGCCCACCCCCCACAGTTTTTTGACCGGCAAGCCGTGCATGAAGCCAGGGATGTCCTCGGCCTTGATTTCAAACTGACCGTTCGGCTTTTCCCAGTCGCTGGCAATCTTGGCGAGCATCTTGTTAGGCGCAATGCCCGCTGATGCCGTTAGGCCTGTCTCCTCGTGAATCTGCGCCCGTATCTCTTTGGCAATCGCCGCGGCCGTACTCCGCCAATGGCTGACGTCAAGATAGGCCTCGTCGAGCGAAAGAGGTTCGATCAGCTCGGTGAACCGACCGAAGATCGCCCGAATCCTGGCCGACTCCGACCGGTAAAGGTCAAAGCGCACCGGCAGCATGACCAGCTGGGGGCAGGCCTGCAGCGCCTTGAATCCGGGCATCGCGGAGTGGACGCCAAACTTGCGCGCCTCATAGTTGGCCGCACAGATCACCCCGCGCCTGCTGCCGCCACCGACCGCCACCGGCTTGCCGCGCAGAGAAGGATTCTCCCGCTCCTCAATGGCCGCGTAAAAGCAGTCCATATCGATGTGGATCAGTTTTGCCATCAGTCAGGTCGCCGTCGTGCCGGGGCCACCTGAATCACCCCTCGCGGTGGTCCCCTGCCATGCTCGTCTGCCAGCAGCTCCCGGTCTCGATACAGACAGCGTGGCCAAGGTTGGCCGGAAGGTGCGATTTCTGCGCGGGAACTGCCAGTGGGCGCGGGCGATGTAGTCGCCTGTAAAAACAATACGGGCCTCAGGCTGGGGGTCGATCAGCTTCCAAAGCTCTCGAAGCGGGGCAGGGCAACCGTGGGCGCCTCCAATGGCAAGTGTTCTCATGTCAAAGGAAGGCATAACCACGCACCGAGGCTTTGACAAGGCAGGTCCTGTATGCGACTGCAAAGAACCGGCGGAGTGCCAAACCTAGCCCCCAGCTGCTCGCCGCAGCCGCCCCTGCTTGCGTGGAACCAGGCAGCGTGCCCGCCAATGCTTTGGATACAGCCACCACAAGCCAACCCGACCCAACGATCGTAAAATGACGCAGCTCCCAACCTGCTGCGCCATGGCCACGACGGGACATTTCAGTTGCTACTTCATTTGTCCCGACGGAAGACATGGAAATCACGGAGGGACTTGCTCCTACGCCCGGAGATCCGGCAGACCAGAGGCTTGATCACCCGGGCTTGGGATTTCAGATTCTTTGGGTCTTTGGCTATAAGGGGGGCTTGGTCATTCAGCGATATCGGTGTTCCAGCTCATGCTTGCCATGCTGCTTGAGGCAGAGCCCTTCTTGACGGCCCCGTACTCTCCTGCCGCCGAAAGCTGCGCAAGTTCGCGCAGCAGCAGGAGCAGGACACTTTCGCGGGGTAGATTCCATTTTCGTGCCTGACGGACGAGCTGGCGCGCACATACGAGAAACGCCTGTTGCTTCATTTCGGTCGTCGGGGTGGCTGCCGGGTGAATCCGTAAATTCCCGCACCGGTCCTGCTGGAGAATGCGGTGGGCGAGCAGCAGGGTGATGCTGTCAAGCACGTCCTGGTGGTGCCCTGCACACATCCGCATCAGCGCGGATGGCGCGGGAAATGGATCGCCAGGCTTCAATTCGCCCTGGATCAGAGCAATGATTACCGAGGTGCTAAGCCGCTCAGACCAGCTCAGCTCAGGGTCCTTTTTCAACGAAAAAGGGAGTGGTTCAAGGGTGGTCTTCATAACCCTGATGACACCGATGAACCCGGATTATTAGCTTTTTTGTGAGAAAAAACGCCTTGAAAAATACCCTTTGTCACCGGCGGCATTGACATTGCACGCCAACCGACTCAGGGATGCGGCCTGCCAAACCGCAGAGCGCTCTGTTTCGGCAGAGCATTAGACAGAGGTCTCCAGCTGCTCCGCTGGGGGCCTCTCTTTCTTTCAAGCGCACTCTGCGGGCGGGACCGCACCTGCCCATTCGCGCGTCAAACGCCGGCCGACGCCCCCGTCCGGGATGCCACCGAGAAGCCCCCGGGGCAATCAAGCGAGTGTCCCGTAATCCACGGAGTAACGGGCACTGGTTTGTTTCTTTTCGCGACGACAGTGTTATTGTTCCGCGGGGTAGGCACCACCCGCTTGATTGCCCTGCAAAAAACCATTCGTGGTTTGACAAACGAAGCAGGATTGATACCCCCTAAAATAGTCTCCCGACTCAATGGTTCACCCATCCCGTGGCCACACCTAACACCCATCTTGTAGCTGCGCCTCACACAGCACCCTATCCGCCAACCTCCGCCAGACCTTCGACAACTCCCTGAAAATCAACGATCGAGAAAAAATACTCCATTTGCCTTGATCACCAACGACATGTTGGGGTAGTAATGATCGCCACATACCACATGTTGACCCAATAAAAGACGATTTTTTCGTCATCTAAGCCGGAAACAAGCCCGCCATAACACCTAAAACCCATTGTAAAATGTCCGTCCCACCCAATACTGCCACCGCCTCAAAGCCCGCCTCAAAGACATCCGCAGCCATGCCCGAATCCCCTGCTTCCCCAGCCGCCAAAGGCCTGACCTTCCGGGCCACCTTCGCCACCCCGGGAACCTGCCCCTTTGACGACATCGAGTGGTCGGAACGCACCGCCGAAATCACCGACGATTCCGGCGCCATCATGTTCCGCCAGGAGAACGTCCAGGTGCCCGCGTCCTGGAGCGAGCTCGCCACCAAAATCGCCGTGTCCAAGTACTTCTACGGCGATATCAGCCAGGGAACCGACCCCTGCAACGGCGGCCGCGAAAACTCCATCCGCCAAATGATCCACCGGGTCACACGCACCATCACCGACTGGGGAAAAGAAGACGGCTACTTCGCCGACAGCGACTCCGCCGAGGCCTTTTACAACGACCTCACCTGGCTCTGCCTGAACCAACACGGCGCATTCAACTCACCGGTCTGGTTCAACGTCGGGCTTTACCAGCAATACGGTATCGGCAAGGACAGCGGCGTCGGCGGGTGGCGCTGGAGCGAAAAAAACGGTGAGGCCGTGCGCGCCTCCACCCAGTACGAATACCCGCAGGGAAGCGCCTGTTTCATCCAGGGCGTCGAGGACAACATGGAGGACATCATGCAGCTCGCCTCGTCCGAGGCCATGCTCTTCAAGTACGGCTCCGGCACCGGCACCGACCTCTCCACGCTGCGCTCGACGCGCGAAAAACTCTCCGGCGGCGGCGCCCCCTCCGGCCCGCTCTCCTTCCTCCGCGTCTACGACCAGGTCGCCAACGTCGTCAAATCCGGGGGCAAAACCCGGCGCGCCGCCAAGATGAACACCCTCAAGGACTGGCACCCCGACATCGAGGAGTTCATCGAGGCCAAGACCATCGAGGAGAAAAAAGCCTGGGCCCTGATCGAGCAAGGCTACGACGGCAGCTACAACGGCGACGCCTACGGCTCCGTCATGTACCAGAACGAAAACCTCACCGTGCGCGCCAGCGACGAGTTTATGCAGGCCGCCGTGGACAACCAGGAATACTGGACCCGCAACGTCAGCGACGGCCAACCCTGCGAGAAAAAAAACGCGCGGGACGTGCTGATGAAAATTGCCGAGGGCACCCACGTCTGCGGCGACCCCGGCATGCAGTTCGACACCACCATCCACACCTGGCACACCTGCAAGTCGTCCGGGCGCCAGAACTCGACCAACCCGTGCTCGGAATACCTCTTCCTCAACGACACCGCCTGCAACCTCGCCTCCCTCAACCTGATGCGCTTCAAGGACCAGGACGGGAGCTTCGACGTCGAACGCTTCCAGGCCGCCTGCCGCCTGTTCATCACCGCCCAGGAAATCATCGTCGACCGCGCCAGCTACCCGATCAAAAAAATCGCCGAGAACTCGCATGTCTTCCGCACCCTCGGCCTCGGCTACGCCAACCTCGGCGCCCTGCTCATGAGCTACGGCCTGCCCTATGACTCGGACGAAGCCCGCACCCTCGCCGCCTCGATCACCGCCGTGATGTGTGGCACGTCCTACGAACAAAGCGCCGAGCTGGCCGCCGCCACCGCCCCCTTCCCCGGCTACCACGACGCCCGCTACGGCGGCAACCTGAAGCCCGAGAATGCCTCCAACCAGAAACCCATGCTCGAGGTCATCGACCGCCACCGCTCCATGCTCGAGCACATCGCGCCGTCCGACCGGTTCGCCAACATCCAGCAGGCCGCGACCAAGTCCTGGGACGCCGCCAGCGAAAAAGGACGCCGCCACGGCTACCGCAATGCCCAGGTCACCGTGCTCGCGCCCACCGGCACCATCGGCTTCCTCATGGACTGCGACACCACCGGCATCGAACCCGACATCGCCCTGGTGAAGTACAAACTGCTCGCCGGCGGCGGCATGCTCAAAATCGTCAACCAAACGGTGCCGCCCGCGCTGCAATACCTCGGCTACAGCAAACCCGAAATCACCGCCATCCTCGCCCACATCGAGAAGCTCGACACCATCGAGGACGTCGTCGACGAACAAACCGGCGCCACCATCCACAGCGGTCTCAAACCCGAGCACATCGATGTCTTCGACTGCGCCTTCAAAGCCCACCACGGCAAGCGCAGCCTCCACTACCTCGGCCACATCCGCATGATGGCCGCCACCCAGCCCTTCCTCAGCGGCGCCATTTCCAAGACCGTCAACATGCCCGAAGACGCCACCGTCGAGGACATCATGAAAACCTACGTCGAGGGCTGGAAACTCGGCCTCAAGGCGATCGCCATCTACCGCGACGGCTCGAAACGCAGCGCCCCGCTCAACACCAAGAAAACCGAGGGCATGGGCGGCAAAATCGATGCCGCCAGCGTCGATGCCGACCACATCGCCAAGCTCGAGGAGGGCTTCGCCCAACTCGCGATGGAAAATGAAAAACTCAAGCACAAGGCGGACCAGCCGGTGCGGAGGAACATGCCCGAGACGCGCGATTCGAAAACCCACAAGTTCGAGGTCGCCGGCCACGAGGGGTACATCACGGTCGGTCTCTACCCCGACGGCCAGCCCGGCGAGCTCTTCATCCAGATGGCGAAGGAGGGCAGCACCATCGGCGGCCTCATGGACACCATCGCCACACTGACCTCCATGGCCCTGCAGTACGGCATGCCACTGGAAAAACTCGTGCAGAAATTCGCCTACCAAAGGTTCGAACCGAGCGGCTTCACCAAAAACCCGGACATCCGCAACGCCTTCTCACTCACCGACTACGTGTTCCGCTGGATGGGCTGCGCCTTCATCCCCGGATACCGCGAAAGCACCTCGCCCAACCACAACCAGGTGGAGCTCCCCATGCCCGAGATCGAGGTCATGGAGAAAAAAGCCGTCAACCGCCCCGTACCCGAACTCACCCGCGATAGCGAACCCGTGAACGGCGCGCATGACGCACGCCAACGCGTCAGCGTCGCCCTCGGCAACGCCTACATGGATACGCCATGCTCCAACTGCGGCAGCGAAAAAGTCATCCGCGCCGGCGCCTGCGGCTGCTGCACCCAATGCGGAACCAGCCAGGGGTGCAGTTAACCCTGCTTGTGTTGTCAGCAGCCTGTCCTCCTTGGGGGAGGGGGACGGGTTTGCCACTCAAAAGCATGCACCAAAAGCATGCACCATTGCTATGCCTGTCCCGAATGGCACTTAGTTAAGCGGGTTTACGTGTAATTGGAGTGACTGACTGAAGGTCATTTTCATATCAGCCTGGGGTGATGCGACAAAGGAGCGCAACCCCAGGAAATCATAAGAAGAAATTTTCTGGCTAAAGGCCAGACTCATGCTGATACAATGACCTCGGGCGCATGAGGTTGGCCTTCGGCCATCATACGCATCTTGACGGTTCATCTTGGGATGCAGGCGCTGCCTTTTCCCGAGGCTGGTATGATTTTAACTCCGTTGGCGAACGCGGTAAATCGGCTGAACCAATTGCCACTCGGGCCAAGCACAGGTTCGATGCATTTTCTGCTTCTTGCACGCTTCCCTGCCCACCCCCATCGTCCTGCGCGCGCTGGCGTGCACGCACCATTTCCCCTTAAGTGGTTTTCGGTCGGCGGCTGATTTTCTGGACAAAATGCCGTCGCTCCACCACCATGCCGAGACACCCATGAAAAAATCATTAGGAACCATCAGCGCATTGGCGGCCCTTTGTGCCAGCAGTCAGACGTCCGGGGGAGCGGTCATGACCTCCACGACCATCGATAACTCCATTGTCGTCAGCAACACGGGGGACAACTCCCTGCCGATCTCTCTGGCATTCGATTTCAATGGGGACGCGGTGGACGATTTTGTGATTAGCTCGCCCGCCAACGATTCCATCCTGTACATCACACTCCTGGGCCGGAGTCAAATCGTGGTTGATTCCGCCACATCGGCCGTCAAGTCGTTGCAGATAGGGGATGTGATCGACCCGGCAAATCAATCCTATCTGGCGGGTGGCCCCCACATTCTGCACAGCCCGCTGAATGCGGCCACCTCGATCATCAAGGAAGGCTCCGTCTACTTTGGCATTCATTTCGCCGGAGGAAGCGGCTACGAGGAAGGATGGGTGCGACTGGACACCACCCTCAATGGCGGCAGCTATGATGAATCAGGCGACAGCATCATTGCGGCCACTTCACAGTGGGAAAGCACACCGAACGGGAGCATCACCATCGTGCCCGAACCCTCATCGAGCCTGTTGGCGATGGCGGGCCTGGCTTCGCTGACTTTCCTGAGGCGGCGGCAGGACTAAGCCCATCCGGAAACAACGATCCGTGCTGCTATGTCGGTGAGTGATTTGGTGGCGCGGGCGCTGGAGGGTGATCTCAATCACCAGGAAAACCAGTGCGCCCTGACCGAGGAATGGGTCATGCCGGCGATGCCGGAGGTGGTCCGCCTGGCCACAGCCGCCAGGGAAAAGACGGATTTCCGCCATCGGCAGCGGATGGAAAAAAATGCGCGCCGGCCCGTGCAGGTTGCCGAGGGCGACAGGGACCTGGCGCAGTACCCCATCGGCTTTTGCAAAATCATCTGCGAGGATGTGTTCGCGGATTTGTCACAACAACCGCTGATACAAGACCTCGTCAGCCGGGGCGTGGTCTTCAAGAATGTCTACATCATCCTCTACGGGCGCTATTTTCAGAACGCCATCCAGATTGGCAACCTCTATCTCGATGCCGCGAATGATACCGTCGATCCGGAAAAGCCCTTCCTCGAGTGGATGCCGATCACGGACTTGGATTACCAGAACCTGGAATCATGGGAGCAAGTGATCTCCGTGGTCGAAAGCTACTTCCATGCCCGCGTGATCCCTAACCGCTATTTCCCCTTGCTGGCGCCATTTGTGCCGTTCATCTCGGTCCGGAGTGAGGGACAGCTCGAGTTGCTGATGTTTCAAGACCTCTTCTTTTTGAAGGACCTCGGTGACGGTATGCGCCGATACATTGAATGGATATCCAGCAAGCAGGGCGCGGCGGCCCGGACGTTACCCAAAGACGACCAGGCGCTGCTCGAGCGTGAGTTTGGGGCGAACCTCTTTGAGCAATTCCCCTTTGAATACGCCCCCGCGACCACCGAACAACTCATCGACCAGGCAAAGGACCTCTACGCCGCCTCGCGGGAAGAGAATGGCGAGGCGGTCATCACCAAACTGGTCGAACTTGCCCGGCAAGCCTCGGTGGTCTTCAAATCCCGTCAGCTGAAAAGCCGGGGCTCGAGGTAGGCAGAGAGAGGGTGAGGCGGGGTGAGGCCCCGTCGGCCGATCCAGGCGTCAACCGGACTTCTTGCCCCCAGGCTTCGTCCGCTGCTCGCCGAAGTATTTCTCGCTGCGGTAACGCAACCAGACCCGCAACACCTGCGGCACCTTTGCGCGCTGCTCTTTCGTCAGCGTTTCATAAAGCGCCATCGCCTTCTCGCGCTCGCCCCGGCAGGCACGGTTGTTGTGCGCGTCCCAGTAGCTGCGCGCCACGCGGATACGACGGCAAACCTCCTTGATCAGCTCTTTGCCGGCGAGCGGCTTGTTGGAGGGTTTCTTTTTAGCGGGCATCTTCGGCTTGAGCGGATTTTTTTGCCTTGGCCAGCGTGCCGGCGACCAGTGGCTTGAGCGACAATCCCTGCACCGAGATGGAGAAGATGACGATCATGTAGGTGACTAACAAAATCACATCACGGACCTCACCCATGCTGGTGGGAATCGCCAGTGCCAGCGCGACGGAAATACCGCCACGGATACCTCCCCATGTCAGGATCTTGGTGACGCCGGGGGTAAAGACCCTCCACCGTTTCAGAATGCTGATGGGGATCAGCACAGCAATGAAGCGCGCCAGCAGAGTGATGGGAATCAACACAAGCCCCGCCACCAGAACCGGAGTGGAGAAATCGAGAACAAAAACCTCAAGACCGATGAGGAGGAAAAGCAGCGCGTTGAGTATTTCATCAATCAACTCCCAGAAGGTGTCGACTTGCAGACGTGTTCTCTCGCTCATGGCCTCCTCACGTCCATGATTCCCGATCATGAGCCCAGCCACCACCATCGCCAGCGGGCCGCTCATATGCAGCCACATGGCAAAACGATACCCCGCCGTCACCAGCGCCAGGGTGATCAGGATTTCCACATGGTAGTTGTCGATCGATTTCAAAAGCCGGTAGCTGATGTAGCCGAGCATCCCGCCGATCAACACCCCGCCGCCGGCCTCCTTGACAAAGAGCATGGCAATGTCTGAGGCCGCATGGCCGCCGTCACCATGCGCCCCCACGCCGGCAATCCCCAGCAGGGCGAGATAAACCACCACGCCGACACCATCGTTGAACAACGACTCACCCGTGATTTTGGTTTCCAGGGACTTGGGGGCGCCGACCGTTTTCAGAATCCCCAAAACAGCGACCGGATCGGTCGGTGAAATCAACGCGCCGAAGACGAGGCACCAGATCCACGGCAGGTTGATGCCAAACGCCTGGAACAGATAATACGAAGCGGAGCCGATGAGGAAGGTCGAGAGCACCACCCCCGCACTCGCCATGATACTGACGATCCTCCCCTGCTTCCTGAGCTCGTTTAAATTCACGTGCAATGCACCGGCAAACAACAGGTAGCTCAACATCCCGTTCATCAGGGCCTTGTTAAAATCGATGTCGGCCACAAAGATTTCCACCGCCTCGGTCAGTCCCGGCGAGAATTGCCCGATCCCGATGAACACCAGACTCATGACCAAACTGATGAGCATGATGCCGATGGTCGTCGGCAGCTTGATCCAACGATGGTTCACGTAGGAAAACAAAGCGGCCAGAGTCAGCAAAATCGCGGATACATCAAGAAGTTCCATAGTCGGAGCGCCCCTCTTCCCGGGACAGGCCGACATCATGCAGCACCAGCCCATCGCCGCAAGGCAGGAATCAGCAGGCAGCATGAAACGCCCCCCATGGCTGATACTCACCTTTGGCACCCTCCCCCCCCTCATGCGCTGGTGCGGTTGTCGACACCGGACTTGGCCACAAGCAGGGGAAAAAGATCGTATCCTGTTTCCAATCACCCGTGGACCTGCCTCGATGAAAGCGCAGCGGGCATCCGCCGGCATAATACCCACTTGATTGCCACGGTTCCAGCTCCAGGTTATGCAGCCTTGCCACGCTACCCAGTGTGCCCTACACTGCCGGCACTTGGTCGATTTTTTCGAGATGCCATGAAATCCTTCCTCATTGTTTTATCCGCGGCACTGACCGCCGGCACGGTGCCCGCCCAGACTTCCCCGCCAAGTCCCACCCCGGGTTCCGACGAGTCAGCCGCAACGGCACTGGCCAGCGCGGAAAAAATCCTGGACGTTTCCGACCACTCGCTGCTGCCCGATGCCATGGCCGAGCAGGCCGGGCAGTTGCTCACCAACGATGACCCCTTTGTCCGAGCCGCGGCGGAATGGGCACTGTCACTGAAGGTCGGCAACGAAAACATGCTCGACCAAGCCAAATGGCCGATGACATCCAACCCCGCATGGTTTGTCAAATGGCGCGACATCCCGCTGGCACAACGTGTCGAGATGGACTGGTGCCGACAGGCCATCGCCGCAGGTATCAGCCGGAACCCGGACAAACTCATCAGCCAGATCGAGACCATGGCCAGGCGGCTGCAGCGACAGATTGAGAGCCGCGCGCTGAAGCCCGCCGCCGAGCAAGCCGCCCAAAGCGGGGTCCGCCAACTCGAGACCCTGGCGCGGACGGCCCGAAATTTCAAAACCCATCGCGAGGTGCGCGACAGCTGGCTCGCCGCCCGCCGCGTCCTGCGCCCGCTCGTCTTCCAGCACCAGGCCATCGATTTCGACGCCCTCATCTTCGCTACCCGCCACGCCCCGCACCACAAGGCAAACGTCTGTGGCATCCAGCACAACGGCACCTACAAGCCCGGCGGCGACATCACCATCGTCCGCGGACTGGAAGCAGTCCACGACGTCCGCGCGGTCATCGGCGACCAGCTGCCCCAGGGGCACGTGCACGGTATGGACCTCCACTTCGACGGCAGGAAACTTGTCTTCGGCTTCGGCAAACAACTCAACTGGCCCCCCAAGCGCGAAGCCCATTACCCACAACCGGGAAATTCAAACTGGGCGCTCCACCTGCGCCAGGACCTCGAAGGCGTCGGCCTCTACGAGATCAACACCGATGGCAGTGGCCTGCAACGGCTGACCAGCCACCCGGTCTGGTCGGACACCGAGCCCGTCTACTGCCCGAACGATGATGTCGCCTTCACCTCGGAACGCTCCAGCCACTCGCCCCCCTGTGATTCGGAAAACAACGACATCACCGATACCAACCTTTACCTCTATCAGCGCAATCAAGGAAGTATCAGGCGGCTCACCAATCACCGCGATGTCGACATGACACCCCGGCTCCTCAATAACGGCCTGCTGGCCTACCTGCACTGGGAATACCAGGAACGACATTTTAACGAAAACCATTCCATCTGGACCATCCGCCCGGACGGCACCAATGCGGACGCCTACTACAAATCGCACATCCCCTACCCGTGGGCACTGCGCGAGGTGCGCTCCATCCCGGACACGGACAAACTCGTCGCCATCGCCGCCGGCCACCACTGCTATTCGCGCGGGCCGATCGTCGTCATCGACCCGAACCAGGGCGGCAACAACCCGGACGCGATGTCGCTGATGACCACCGGCGTCCTCCCGCAAGAGGGGAACATCAACGACGCCACCGGCCCGGTCCCGTGGGGCGGCGTCACCGACCACCGCGGCTATTACCGCAACCCGTACCCGCTGTCCGAAACCGTGATGCTCAGCTCATACACCTACGCCTCGGCCTACTGTGCCCGGCATACCACCTCCGGCGCACCCGGCACCCCGTCCAATGGATTCGGCATCTACCTGATCGATGCCTATGGCAACAAGGAACTCATCTTCCGCGACCCGATGCTCTGCTCCGTCGACGTGGCCCCGTTGAAAGCGCGCCCCCGACCGCACATCATGCCGGACACGACCTCGCCGGACAAAAACCACGCAACCTGCATCATTCCCAACATCTACGAGGGGATGGCGAAGGATATCACGCCGGGAACCATCAAGTATCTGCGCATCGCCCAACACCTGCCGACGCCGCTGGACGCGAACGGGCGGGCACGCAAATTCGCCTACGGCAACAAGTGGACAAAACTACCCGGCGCCACCCGCTGGACGTCGGTGCGCGAGATCGGCCTGGTCCCGGTCGAGCCCGACGGCTCGGCGCATTTCAAGGTGCCGACCGCATCGAATGCCTCGGTTTATTTCCAGGCGCTCGACAAGGATTTCATGGAGGTCAAACGGATGCGATCAAGTGTTTCATTCCAACCCGGCGAGGTGCGCAGCTGCACCGGATGTCACGAAACGCGCAGCAACGCAGCACCCTCCTACCACCAAGGCATCGCCATCAACCGGCCGGCGACCATGCCCGAAAAAGCACCCTGGGGCTACGACGCCTTCGACTATGAAACCCATGTCCAGCCCGTGCTCGACCGACATTGTGTCAGCTGCCATTCCGGGAAAGACAAGGAAACCCCGCTCGATCTCAGCGCCACCAAGATGGCGTCCGAAAACCAGGGGATGTTCAACCGCTCCTACCACAGCCTGCTCGGCCCGAGCCTGCTGGGCATCGGGGAAAAATCCCTGGTCACCCTGGCCGACCGGTTCAGCGACTCCAGTGTGACCCAGGCGAAGGTGTTCGGCTCCCATGCCAGCAAGCTGATCACCACCCTCAAAAACGGCCATAAGGACGTACGATTGAACGACAAGGAATGGTACGCCCTGGTCACCTGGGTCGATTTCAACGGCGTCTACCACGGCAAGCTGATCAATAAAAACCCGGCCGACGGCTCACCGGCGCGCCGGGAGAAATTCAACTGGCCCGACCCATGGCAGCTGAGCCAAATCCCGGCGCTCTCAGGTGCCGACGCACATCCCGCCCCGCCGACAGAACAAACGCTCGTGGTCGCGGACCCGTCACAGGGGAAAATCCTCAGATATAACCGCAAGGGGGAGGTCACCTGGTCATACCCGGCAAAAAATGTTCACGACCTGCACGTGCTCGAGTCGGGCGATCTCCTGCTTGCCGATGGCAACACCCTGAAGGAAATCAACCGCAAAGGCAGCGTCTTGTTCCTTTACCAGGCGACCGGCCCGATCCACTCCTGTGAACGTCTCGATGATGGTTACACGTTGGTCACCGACAGCGAGGCGAGCTGTTTGCGGCTCCTCGACCGAAAAATGAAAGCCGTGGCAAGCATCCCGGTCACGGTAACAACCAAGGGGCCACTGCGCGCCCGACGCGGACCGCGCGGCACTTATTGGGTCGCCCAACAGTCCGACCACACGGTTTGCGAATACGATGGAAATGGCCAGCAACTCCGCCGCATCCTCCACCCCGGCACCGTGCATGACATCACGGCCATGCATAATGGCGACATTGTCATCAGCGGTGACGGCGACAACGGCGGCGGCATCCGGATCGTCAACCCCGCCGGCCAAGTCACATGGTCACTCACAGCCGAAGACCTTCCCGGCGTCAACCTCGAGCACCCCCGCGGCGTCTCGCTCCTTCCTAACGGAAACCTGTTCGTTGCCAGCGCACTCGTCGAAATCAACCGCCAGAAAGAAATCGTGCGCCGCTTCCCCTACCCCTCCACAAAAAATTCCAGCACCCCGGCCTGCGCCAAGCTAACAGGCGTGGCCGGCCAGCTACCGTCAACCGGCGACTACCTGATCGCCACCCCCGAGGCCATCACCAAAGTCTCGGCCGCCGGCGAGGTCATCCTGAAAATCGACATGGCGACCTGCAACGACGTCCAGTGGCTCCCCGATGGCAACATCCTGCTTTGCGCCGGTAACAATCTGAAGGAGGTCAACGCCGCGGGTGCCGTCGTCGCATCCTACACGGGAAATGGCCGCATTCTCTCATGCCGACGCCTCGCCAACGGACAGACGGTGATCCTCGACGCCACCCACGCCCGACTGGTCCTGCTCGATGCCGCCATGAAGGAGCTCAGCACCATCGCCCTGCAACATGACAGCGAACCGATCCGCTCGGGGATTGTTAGGGAAAGTGTCCGCGGACTGGCCGTCGCGTTAGGCGGCGAATCCATCCTCCGGGAATACGACCGTCACGGCGCCATCCTGCGCTCGATCCCCTGCCCGGGCGAGGTCTCCGCCATGGCCATCAACTATGCGGGCGACATCACCGTCGGCGGTCACTTCGGTCTGCGCCGCTACTCCAGGGACAACAAACTCATCTGGAGCCTGTCGATCGAAGACCTGCCCGAACTCGGTCAAACCAACATCCAAAGCCTGCAAATCCGCGACAACCAAAACCTGATCATCGTCAACAATGCCGCGGGGCCGGGCAGTGACCAGTCGCTGCTGGAAATCACCCCGAGAAAACAAATCGTCCGCCGCTTCCCGCCGCTCGGCGAGGCACGCCAACTCATCGGCCCGCAATAACCCGCGGCGCCGCGCACAGCCAGTGCCACTATCCAGAGAACTGACAGCCCGCCCCCCTTGGTCGAGTTTTTGGCTGTAGCGCGGTGAGACGTCCTTGGAACCATATCAGCGAGGCTGAACCTCAATCGCGCCCCCGGCGGGGTCGGTTTCGCCGCCTACCTCCCGGAAACCAAAACCGGCGATGTTCGGGACTTGGCGTCAGACCTATTCGGCATTAGTATTCCAATGGGTTATTCAACCTCTGAATCCGATGCCGAAGATCCTCCACATTTCGGATCTCCACTTCGGGCCGCATTATGTGCCCGAGGCGGGTGAGGCTTTGCAGCACATCGCCCCCTCGCTCGAAGCTGACGCAATCGTGGTGAGCGGCGATTTTTCACAGCGGGCACAGCGGCGGCAGTTTGAGCATGCCCGCCGCTTCATCGACCGCCTGCCGGATCTGCCCCGCCTCCTCATCCCCGGCAACCATGACGTGCCGCTCTACCGGGTCGCCGAACGGTTGCTGAAACCCCACGCCCTCTATTGCGAACTGATCCATCCGGAGTTGAACCCGGTGCTCACACTCGATGGAGTGGTGCTGGCGGGGATCGACTCGACCTCGCCGCGGCAGGCCATCTCCAACGGCCGGATCCATCGCGGCCAGCTGGAACGCTGTGCGCAAATCTTCGCAAAAGTCCCGCCGCAAACCACCCGGATCGTGGTGGCCCACCACCACTTCGCGCCAGGCCCGGACTACCTGCACGACCGCACCATGCCGCGAGCGCGACGGGCGATTGAATGTTTCGTGGAGCTGGGCGTCGAGATGATCCTCGGCGGCCATCTGCACCGGTCCTACATCGGCAATTCGCTCGATTTTTTTCCGGGCACCCACCGGGACCGCGGCATCATCATCGTGCAATGCGGCACCACCACTTCCAGCCGCGGCCGTGGACGCGAGCGCAACGAAAACACATTCAACCTGATCGATGTCAGCCCGCACTTGTTGACCGTGACCCACTACATGTATGTCGAGGCGCAGGGTCGGTTTGCCCCGATCAGCGAACATCGCTTCCCGCGTATGGGGCGGCCATTCGACCCTGCCGATTTGACCACCTCCCCACCAATCCCCAAATCAGTCTCATGAGTGCGCGTATTACGGCTGGCGGGATAAAACGTAAGCTGCTGGTGCTGGTGGTGGCAGCGGGTGCCCTCGCAGCGCTCGGCTGGCATGTCAAAAATCAGGTGACACTGGAGCAATTGGTGGTGCAGGAAACGCACATGCGCGAGTTGATCGCGCAGCGTCCATGGCGCTCATTCGGAATGGGGCTCGCGATTTATACGGTCGCCTCGCTGGTCCCCGGCACCTCGGGCAAGTCGGTGGTCATCGGCTGGCTCTACGGATTTTGGCAGGGGGTGTTCTTGATCATCCTGGGGCTGACCACCGCCGCGCTGACGATTTTTCACCTGAGCCGTTACGTCTTCCGCGGATGGATCGAGCACCGTTACGGAAGCTTCCTCGCCGCGCTGAACAGACACCTGAAAAAGGAAGGCGCCTTTTATCTGCTAACCCTACGAATGGCGCACTTCCCGTTCTCCATCATCAATCTCGCCAGTGGCGCCAGCCGCGTGCGCGGCCGGACCTTTTGCTGGACGACGAGTCTCGGCCTACTGCCCGGGACCGTGGTGTTCAGCTATGTCGGCGCCCGCCTGCCCTCGCTGGATGAACTGGTCAAAAACGGCCCCGGCTCCTTGATCGACGCGCCCCTCATCACGGCACTCGCGCTGAGCGCGGTCTTCCCCTTCGTATTCCGCGCGCTGGCCCGCAAGCTGGGACTGCTGAAGGATGCCGACTCCGACCTCCCGATCGTCACTCGATAAACCAAACCCTCAATCCTGAAGATGATGATCACTTCCCCCTCTCCCACTCTGCTGTGGATGCTCGCCGCACTCGCCGCCTCACTGGTCGTGGGTTCGGCAGCACGTGTCGTTAGCCTGCGCGGGGCGGATGCGGTATTACGCCGCAAGCGCTTCGCCAGCCTACGCACATGGTGGATCCTGACGCTGGTGTTGTGCGGCTGTCTGCTGGCCGGCCGTCTGGGCGTCTGCCTGCTGCTCTCCGTCGCTAGCCTGGTCGCCTTCTATGAATATGCCGGCCTGCTCGGAATCCGCGGCAGCGAACGCCCCGCCCTGATTGCGGCCTATGTCATCGGGGGCATTAATTACCTGCTGATCCTCTTCGATCAGGCCGCCGCCTTTGTCGTCTTTGTGCCCCTCTGCGCCCTCACCACTCTCGCGCTGGTACAATTACTGCAGGGGAAGACAACAGGCTACATCCGCACTACCGGGGGCATCTTCTGGGGGATGATGGTCCTGTTCTACGGGATGGGACACGCGGCCTACCTGTTCATCCATCCGGCCTTTGCCAGCGGGCCGGCCGGGCCGGCCGGATGGTTCCTCTATCTACTGATCCTGACCGAGGCCAACGATATTTTCCAGGCTCTCGTCGGCCGCTCGATCGGAGCTCACAAGCGGCACCGCATCACTCCCACGGTCTCTCCCCAAAAAACATGGGAAGGATTTTTCGGGGGCATGCTCGCAACCCTCACCCTGGCGTGTTTGCTGGCACCCTGGCTCACCACGCTGAACGGGCTTTCCGAGACCCTGCTGACAGGACTCGTGATCGCGGTGGCGGGCTTCTTTGGCGACATCAACATGTCGGGCATCAAACGAGACAGCGGCGTGAAGGACAGCAGCAAGCTGCTGCCCGGCATGGGCGGATTGGTCGATCGGCTCGACAGCCTGACCTTCACCGCGCCGGCCTTTGTTTACCTAATGGGATGGTGGATGCTGTGAATAAGACAAACCATAGCAGGCAGAACACAGCAACCGGCAGCGAGCGCACCGACCGGCTCGCCACCATCCCGAACATCATCTGCGTGATCCGTTTGGTCGGCTCAGCCGCGCTGGTGGTGCTGGCGGCGACCGGACACGGCACGGGCTTTCTCTGGCTCTTCCTGGCGCTGGCGATGAGCGATTGGGTCGATGGCAAACTCGCCAGGCTGCTGAACCAGCGCTCGGTCTGGGGGCCGCGACTGGACAGTTGGGCCGATGCCACGCTCTATTTGGCGTTGCTCATTGGCGCGATCATTCTGCACGGAGACACCCTCCGGTCCGAGCTGGGCTGGATCCTGCCCGCGTTGTCCAGCTACGCGCTCTCCACCGGAGCGGGTTTTTGGAAATACCGGCGCTGGCCGAGCTATCACACCCGCGCCGCCAAAACCTCATGGTTCCTCATGCTGGTGGGCGCGGCATGCCTGTTCGGGCAGTGGGAATTGTGGCCACTGCGGGTCGCGCTGGCCGCCGTCACCATCACCAATCTCGAAGCATGGCTGATCACGATCCTATCGCCAGTCTGGCGAGCCGATGTCGAGACCTTGCTGACCGTGCTGCGCGAGCGCAAAACGACTCGCAAAACGACTTGCAAAACGACTTGCAAAACGACTTGCAAAACGACTCGCAGACCCGGGTAGGCTTCTTTTTTGGCTGCCCATTGCTCGGGATTTTCTTTGGGGGTGAGGTGGTCGAGTGCATCATGCAAGGCGGAGACAGGTGGTTATTTCGCGGCGTTAATTATCCGCTGCATGACCCCGTCGACTTCTTCCGCGATTGAGGCTAGTTTTTCAGAATCCGAGAGCATCGCGAGCATGGACCTGGGGCTGATGGCGCCAATTTTGGTTTGGCCATTTTCCTGCCAGATGGAGATTCGGCAAGGGAGTGCCATGTTCATGCTGATGTCTTCAGTGAGAACAGCCTGGGCTTGGTGAGGATTGCAGACGTCAAAGACTCGGCAAGGCTGCTGGAAATCGATCCCTTTGCTTTGCAATGTGGCTTGAAGATCTTGCACGTTAAGAACTCCAAATTGATTGGCTTTGACTGCGGCTTCAAGATCGGCCGCAGCCTGATCAATCGATTTTTCGGATGTGACGATATATTTCATGGGTGAGTGCGTGTTGGCTTGTCTAACAAGATTTCAGCTGCACGGACACATAGCACAACCTAACAGACCTGCCAAGGAGATTCTGACCCCATCTGGCCCCTATCTGGGGGCTCCTTTGTTGAATGCGATGCTTTAACTGTTCTGTTTCCGTCGGGTGATGGCAACCAGAATCACGATGATGATAAGAACTACCAGCCAGATCCAGGCGGGAAGTCCGGATGTTGTGGCCGATGGGACGGTCTCGGTATCCGCTTGTTTCGTGATGGTTGCCTTTGAATCCTCCGCAGAATCAGGGGCTTTCCCTTTAACCGCTTTATCCTCTGCGGTGGTCAATAAGTTGTTGGCCAATTTTATGTTGGCCGGGTCAGGTTTCTTCTGAACAAGTCTTTTTACGGCCTTCGCCATGGCCGTGTCAATACTCATCGACCGGTCACTATTGAACCGGATGCTGCCAGTGCCCTCTGCCATTGAGTTGGTTAATGCCCGTTGATTTGGATTAAGCTTCAGCCCAACGACCGCAACGGCCATGGCATCGTCATAGACGACCGGTTTGCCTATATTAAGGACTAGATGAATCGGAGTTTCATAGACGCGTTGAGCCGTGAGTCGTGCCGTATAATTGCCGGGCGTAAGCTCTCCGGCCCAGCGGCCAGTGACGGACTCGACCGCTTTTACCGGTTTACCATCGGCGCTCTGCACAGTGATGTAGAGGTGCCCCAACGCCCGGAGGTGTTCATAGTAAGCATTCAGGCTGACCGACTGCGTCTCTGATAGCGAAAAGGAGAAACAATCCACATCGCCGGCCGGATACAACTGAATCGTCAGTGGTTTGCCATGGGCGAGCGGAGTGGCTGTTTCCGGCGTATTATTCGGTTCATGGCGGTCTGCAAATGGTTTGGAACGCAAGGTCATCATATACTCTTTGAGCACATGTTTGCCGGATATCGCCAGGCGATGGGTTCCTTTTTCGAGATAAAGGAGGCGGCCGGCCTTGAACCGGTATTTACCTGTCTCATCATAAACCGCAACTGACGGTGCAAAATCCAATGGAACGGCGAGAATATCAAGCTCGATCTGGCCGCCTTCGTTCAGCGTCAGCGTCAACGTATCCACATCCCGCGCGGGGAAGAGCGCCGTGCGGTAGGTCTTACCCAATTCCACAGGAACATAGACGCCGGCGTCGGCTTCGAGTTCATCGTTTTCCGGGCGGAAGTTTATGACTGCCGTATAGACTTCACTGCTAACACGGCCAACGGCTTTGAGCAGGTGCTTGCCTTTGCCTACTCTGAATTGATAGCCGGATGCCAGGACGGCACCATCCGGTTTGCACAGGGCAAAGCCTTCAAGCAATGGTTTGGTAGTATGAGTCGTGATCTCCAGATAACCGGCTTCGCTAGTCTCAACTGCGAAGTAGTCCGCATCCCCGGCGGGAAATAAGGTGCCCTGAAAGGCTTCGCCAATGGCAATTTCAGTCGGAACCTGCGGCAGATTATTGGGTTCATTAACATCCGTCTCATCACCATGACGTATTGTGAGGCCATATCGCGCGGTTTGTGACAGACGGGAATGCCGATGATGGACACTAACAACATAACGGCCCGGACCGATTGCCTGGGCTGCATTATGATTACCGATCAACTGCCCGGCCGGGTCGTAGAACCGTGTGGTCAGTTCCGCCGTTTTGGCCGAATCGCTTAACTCTACCCAGAGCGGGCCGGCAGACGGTACATCAATGGCAAAGAAGTCCTGGTCGCCTCTGGGGATGATACTCACCTCAAAGGGAGTGTTGAGCACGATGGCTTTGGCTTCAGAAAAGCTGTTGTTCGGCTCAAACGGATCCATCTCCGGGAAGAAGTCAAGGACGCCCTCCAGCGGCTTCGGTGCCGACGCGTTGCTGTAATCGTCCCAGATGACCACTGTGACGGCCTGGCCTTTAGTCACGCGGAGTTCAGATACTCCCAGTTTCTGACCCGCAGCATTTTGTAGGTGATGATCGGGATTGAGTCCGCTAATACCGCTGGGTTGCAACTTGACCCGCATGTAACCATCCTGCTCCGCGGTGAATTTGAAATAATCCAGATCGCCGCGCGGCATGAGCGCGTAATTGAATTTCCCGGCTTTGAGCGCGCGCGGTGCGTCCTTTGAGTCCGGCTCAGCGTCCATTTCAGCGAAGAACTGCAACTCGCCGGCCAGCAGTTTGGGCGCGGACGCATTGCTAT
>JBFERY010000002.1:0-80432 GCA_041548785.1 Oceaniferula sp. | reverse complement strand
CGGCGCCTTTCACCAGCCACGCCTTGTGATTGTCGATCCGCTTACCCTCGACACCCTTCCTGGACGCGAATACCGCGAAGGCTATGCCGAGGCCATCAAGCACGCCGCCATCCGCGATGCCGCCATGATCGACGACCTCGCCGCCCTCGACCCCGCCGACCAACATCCATCCGCCGATCTGTTAGCCCGCAACCTCGCCATCAAGGCACGAGTCGTCGAGGAGGACGAACGCGAAACCACAGGTACCCGCGCCCTGCTCAACTTCGGCCACACCATCGGCCACGGCATCGAGGCAGCCCTCCCCTACGGCGCCATGCTGCACGGCGAAGCCATCGCGCTCGGCATCAAATCCGCCCTGTTCCTTTCCGAAAAAATCAACGGGTTCCCGCCGGCGGAGAGTCGACGTATCCTCAGGCTGCTGGAAAAATTCCGACTCCCCCTGACCCTGCCCGACGACATCAGCACGGACACGATCATGAACAAGCTCAGTCGGGATAAAAAATTCACCGGCGGCCATATCAAGTTCGTCCTGCTCACAGCACCGGGTGCTGCGGAGGTCTCCGGTAAAGTCACCCTTGATGATATTCAAGAGGCTGTTGAACACCTGCGTCCGTAGCATGACCGTCCCGGTCATGATCTGACACCCGCGACATCGTCGTGCAGACTACGCGGCACAGCCGCCGGATTTTAGTCATGACCGAGACGGTCATGCTACGCAAACTGCTTAAGAAAGCGCACGTCGTTCTCGATCAACAGGCGGATGTCCTTGATCCCCCACTTGATCATCGCCAGACGGTCGATGCCCATGCCGAAGGCAAAACCAGTCACCTTGTCCGGACTGAAAACGTCATCGCCCCGCGTTTCACACAGCGACTCAAACACCGCAGGATCGACCATGCCGCAGCCGGCAATCTCAATCCACTTCGGCTCCTGCCCCTTGGCGTGCAGCTTGATGTCGATCTCGAAACTCGGCTCGGTGAAAGGAAAGAAGTGAGGCCGGAACCGCACCTCGGTGGCGTCACCGAACATACTGCGCAGGAAGTACTCCAGCGTCCCCTTGAGATCGCCCAGCTTGACATCGGTATCGACGTAAAGCCCTTCGAGCTGGTTGAAAACCGACAGGTGGGTGGCGTCGATCTCATCCCGCCGATACGCCGAGCCCGGCGCAATGATCCGCACGGGCGGAACCGCCTTTTCCATCGTCCGGATCTGCACGCTTGAAGTGTGGGTGCGCAGCAGTTTTCCACTGTCGAAATAAAACGTATCCTTCTCATTCCGGGCAGGGTGGTCTGCAGGCGTGTTGAGCGCATCGAAACAATGGTACTCGGTTTCAATCTCCGGCCCGTCGGCGAGCGCGAAGCCCATCCGGCGCAACACCTGGATCGCACGGTCCTTGACCTGGGTCAAGGGATGCAAGCCACCCGCGGAAAGCGATCGGGCCGGCAGGGTGAGATCAATGCCCTGCACCGACTTTTGGTCGGCCTCGTCGGCGAGCGCCGACTGTTTTTCCTCGATCGCGGAAGTAATCGCCTGACGCGCCACGTTCAGGAGCTGGCCCATCACGGGTTTATCCTCCTTGGAGAGATCCTTCATGCCGGCAGACACCGCCGTCAGGCGACCCTTTTTCCCGAGATAGGCCACCCGGGCGTCATCAAGCGATTTTTCATCACCCGCAGCGGCAATGGCGGCAAGGGCATCGGTCTGGATCGTTTCTATTTCCTGATTCATCGGCGCGCTCTGTGTAGGGAATTCTCCGTGTAAGTAAATACGGAAGTGCGTCGACCTTACGCCAGGTCACCCGGTTTCACCACATAATGCGCCCCGCAGCGCGGGCAGTTCACCTTGATGGAATCGTCGCCTTGAAACAGCTCGTCGAGCTTATCCTTCCATGAACTGAGCGTGGGCAGAATCCGCTCCTTGCTGCAGCCGCAGCTAAAGTGGAACTTGCGTGTCTCCAGCACCTTGGTCTCCTCGGTCTCGGTGATCGCCGCGGCTTGCGCCGCATCCAACCCGTCAAACCACTCCTCGTCGTAATCAGGCTGGGCCGCAACAAGCGCATATTTTTCATCGTCGAGGCGGAAGCATTTCGCAGGACGCTGCTCACTCTGCTGATAATAACGCTCGATCCATTCAATGGGATCATTGCTCTCCAGGTCGACCGTGGTCGTCTGGGGCTCCCTACCCGGAACACTGGTCTGGCTATAGAGGAGGTTTCTATCCGGCTCGCGGATATTCTCCGTGAAAAGGCGACCCGTGATGTTTTCAAAGGTGCTGTTGCCGGTGACAAAGTAGTTCACCCTCGGCGCACGGAGGTTCGCGGTCCAGGCAATGGTCTCCGCCCACGGCCGCGCCGTCAGATGCAGGGTGAGCACGGCAAGCATATCCTTGAGGGTGGCGTCCATCTCATTGGCGTATCGCAGCTTGTGCGCCATCAGATGCAGATAGTAGCCTGTGAAAATAGGCGTGAACTGCCCACGCACCAGCAGGCAGTTGCGGTGACGGACAAAGATCGACTCCACCTTGGTGAAGTCTTCTACGGGCTGCATGGATTCTTCGTTCATGGGGAAAAAGGGACGCACGCCTTCTAGATCGGTCGCGCCAGCTTGCCAAGCCACAGTTGAACAAATAAATCCCGAACAAAGTTCAGGCCCGCCGAAACACAACGACGGACCTGAAACACACCTTTGCTATACATACAAAACAATGATGAAACACCGTGATATAACGAACGGCACTACCAACACAAACAAAGCAGCGCCGTCTAGGTGATTACGATCGGTTTGGGGGCGTCTTTCACCTTGCGCGGAATTTCCAGAAAAAGAATTCCGTACTCCAGACGGGCCTTGATTTTTTCAGTATCAACGTCGTCGGATATCCTCACCCGGCGCTCCTCCTTGCCCAGAAAACTCCGCTCCTCGTCTTCGGTTTCGGCCACGATATGAAGAAAATCCTCATCGATGCTGAGCTTCACCTCGTCCTTGCGGTAGCCGGGAAGCTCAAGGCGAAGCTTCCAGCCGTCCGGGTCGTTGGAAATCGACTCAATGTCAGAGTATGCCGGCAGTTCACACTGGTCGCTGATGCAGCGTCCGGCAGCCTCCGACACAAGGGCCTGGTTCATAAAACGATTGAGTTCGGAAAACATTCCGCCGGCTAATGGATGATGGGTCATAATATTCATAGTTAATTGATAGGTTAATCGACAGCCCTATCTGCAGGATGCATACCAAAACAAGGGCGATCCACTTAATTCATTCATAACCAGCAAGTTACAGACGAACAGCCACCCTGAGACGCCCTCACCATAGCGGCAGTTTGACACAAATACCGGCAAGGAGGGACAATTTGGCGTGTCGTTTTGTCGCACTGAGTGCCGCCATAACGGTTTTCAACCTTCCCCTGCCTCGTAACGGCATCAGACCGTGTGAAGAGCCGGCCAACCTCATCGACGGGCATACTATCATGAGCCTGGCTCCCCCTTTGACCCCAAAAAACGGCCACCGGGAAAAACCCGGTGGCCGCGCTAATGGTTGTCAGTTGCTCGCCTTATTAGGCCGTCGCAGGCGCCTTGTTTTCAAGGGCAGCCTTGGACTGGGCTACGATGCTGTTGAAGGCATCGATGTCGTGCACCGCAAGATCGGCAAGGATCTTGCGATCGACCTCGATATTGGCGGCTTTAAGACCTTCAATGAAACGGCTGTAGGTAAGGTCCTGGGCACGTGTTCCAGCGCTGATACGCTGAATCCACAGGCGACGGAACTGTCCCTTGCGCTTCTTACGGTCACGATACTCATACGTCTGCGCCTTGCGGACGGCGTCCTTGGCGTAGCGGTAGAGTTTCGAGCGAAAACCGCGGAAACCTTTGGCGCGCTTGAGAATGCGCTTCCGGCGTTTGCGGCTGGCTGGGCTATTTGTTGCTCTTGGCATATTTCTGTTTTCTGGAACGGACGGTTATTTTCACACCCCCCGCAGTCTCGTCCATTCAATCCCGGTTTTCTTTGTCAGATGACTCTGTGTCAGATCGCCGGGAAGGCTGCGTAGGGGCCGCCCGTGATGCGGGCGGTTGGCGTGGTCGACGCCGATTCTTGTTGATTAGGCAAAGGGAAGGGAAGCCCTGACGGCTTTTAAATCCGCATCGGAAACGAGAGTCGCCTTACCCAAGCTGCGTTTCCGCTTTGGGCTCTTCTTTGTAAGAATGTGACGTTTTCCCTGCTTCCGGCGCAGAATCTTCCCCGTACCCGTCACTTTGAATCTCTTAGCGACGGCCTTCCGGGTTTTTGCTGTACCTTTCGATTTGGCCATGGGGCGGCGAAGCTAGCGACGAATGACCGGATTGCAAGGTGAAATTTGCACCTTTCTCACGATTTTTGCCCTGGATCGCCGGAAGTCTTGACCGAGGCCGCCTTCTCCTTTGTTATCCACCCCATGCGAACGCTTATCAAACGTGCCCTCACCAGCACAGGCCCCATGGATTCCATCACCATCAACGGCTGGGTCCGGACCCGCCGCGACGCCAAGGAGTTCTCATTCCTGGAAATGAACGACGGCACCTGCCTCGCCAACATCCAATGCGTGGCAGACGCCGGCATCCCCGGCTATGACGATGTCGCCCGGATGACCACCGGCTCGGCCGTCGGCGTCACCGGCAAGCTCATCGAATCCCCCGGCAAAGGCCAAAAGTGGGAAATCCACGCCACCCGCATCGAACTCATCGGCGAGGCCCCCGCCGACTACCCGCTGCAAAAAAAAGGCCACAGTCCGGAATTCCTCCGCTCGATCGCGCACCTCCGCCCCCGCGCCAATCTTTATGGGGCCACCTTCCGCACGCGGAGTCGCATGGCCCAGGCGGTGCACCGGTTTTTTGACCAGCGGGACTTCACCTACGTCCACACGCCCATCATCACGGACTCCGACTGTGAAGGCGCTGGCGAAATGTTCCGTGTCACCACACTCAATCCTTACAACGGAGGAAACAACCCGGCGCCCGGCGCTGCGGCGCAGCCGGGAGGAAGGCAGACGCCGAACGATGACTTTTTCGAGAAACCGACCTACCTGACCGTCAGCGGCCAGTTGGAGGGCGAGGCATTTGCCACCGCGCTTTCCAACATCTACACCTTCGGCCCGACCTTTCGCGCCGAGAACTCAAACACCACCCGCCACGCCTCCGAGTTCTGGATGGTGGAACCTGAGATGGCTTTCTGCGATCTCGAAGGCGACATGGATCTTGCCGAGGACTTCGTCAAATACCTCGTCCGCAATGCGCTCGATAACAGCGAGGGGGATCTCGATATCTTCGCACGCTTTGTCGATAAAGGCCTGCTCGACCGGCTCAAATTTGTCGCAGAAAAACCCTTCCAGCGTGTCTCCTACACCGAGGCCGTTGACATTCTCATCGCATCAGGAAAAAAATTCGACTACCCGGTCGAGTGGGGGGTCAACCTACAATCCGAGCATGAACGCTACCTCACCGAGGAACACTTCAATAGCCCGGTCACCGTTTACAACTACCCCAAAAGCGTCAAACCCTTCTACATGCGCACCAACGAGCCCGACGACCAAGGTCGCGAGACAGTCACCGCCATGGACGTGCTTGTCCCCGGCATTGGTGAAATCATCGGTGGTGCCCAGCGTGAGGAACGACTCGATGTTCTCCAAGCCAACATGAAGGCGCATAATCTCAGTGAAGACGACTACTGGTGGTATCTTGACCTAAGGAAATACGGCACCTGCCCACACGCTGGCTTTGGCCTAGGCTTTGAGCGCATGCTCATGTTTGTCACCGGCATGAAAAACATCCGTGACGTCATCCCATTCGCGAGAACACCGGGTTCTTGTGAATTTTAAGGAACTGCCCGGCAGTTCGGCCACTGGCCATTGGCCACTAGAAGCTATTCCTGCTCAAATAATCCTGTAAAATCCTGCTAATCCTGTCTAATACCCCCCCAGCACTGCGCTACCACTTAATATTGACCATGATTGTAGAACCAAAAATCCGAGGCTTCATCTGTATCACTGCCCACCCCGACGGCTGCGCAGCCCACGTTCAAGAGCAAATCGATTTCGTTAAATCCCAGCCAAAGATTGAAAACGGACCTAAAAACGTGCTCGTGATCGGCGCATCAGCCGGATACGGACTCGCCTCACGGATCGTGCCCGCTTTTTCATCCGGAGCAAACACTCTCGGTGTTTTCTTTGAAAAGCCCGGCAGTGACACCAAAACAGCGTCGGCAGGATGGTATAACTCAGCCGCCTTTGAAAAGGCCGCCCAAGCGGAAGGGCTGTTCGCGAAGTCACTCAATGGTGATGCGTTTTCCAATGAACTGAAACAGCAGGCGCTCGACATCATCAAAAACGAGATGAGTGGGAAAATCGACCTGGTCGTCTATTCCCTCGCCTCCCCTCGCCGCACCGACCCCGACACCGGCGAAGTTTACAGATCCGTCCTCAAAACCACCGGTGGAGACTTTACCAACAAAACCCTTAAAACTGAAACCGGGGAGATCGACCAGGTAACCATTGGTGCCGCGACCGAGGAGGAAATCGCACACACCATCAAGGTCATGGGGGGCGAAGACTGGGAACTCTGGATCAATGCCCTTGCCGATGCTGATGTGCTTGCACCAGGAGTCAAAACCGTCGCCTATTCCTACATCGGGCCTGAACTTACCTGGCCGATTTACACCGATGGCACTATCGGTGGAGCCAAAAAAGATTTGGAACGCGCCTCTGACGCGATCAATACAAGACTCCGCGAATCACTCGGCGGCTGTGCCTATGTTTCGGTGAACAAAGCTCTCGTTACTCAGGCCTCATCAGCCATCCCCGTTGTGCCGCTATACATCTCCATTCTCTACAAGGAAATGAAAGCCAAAGGCCTGCACGAAGGATGTATTGAACAAGTTCAACGCCTGATGGCTGACCGACTTTACTCGGGCGACCTCCAGTTAGACGAAGCAGGCCGCATCAGGGTCGACGACTGGGAAATGCGCGACGACATCCAAGCGGCTGTTGAAAAGTCCTGGAATATTGTTACTAACGAAAACTTCGGTGAACTCGCCGATTACGAAGGCTACCAAGCTGAGTTCCTCAAACTCTTCGGATTTGGTCTTGATGGTGTTGATTACGATGCGGAAACCGATACCTCCATCGCGCCGCCCTCGCTCAGCGAATAACCAGCATGTCCAGCCATGAACGCGCCGATTCACTCCTCGTCTCACGTGGTCTCTGTGATTCGCGCGAACAGGCGAAACGCCTGATTCTCGCCGGTGAAGTGCTTAGCGGCACGACGGTGATCTCCAAACCGAGCACCAAGGTCCCGAACGACGCCCCGCTCACCGTGAAGGAGCGGCCGAAGTTTGTCGGACGTGGCGGGCTGAAAATGGAAGGTGCGCTCGATGCCTTCGGGATCGATCCCACGGGCCTGGTCTGTCTCGACGTAGGGGCGTCCACAGGGGGGTTTACCGATTGTCTATTACAACGTGGTGCCGCCAAAGTCCACGCCATCGACGTCGGCACCAACCAACTCGTCTGGAAACTTCGGAGTGACCCGCGCGTGATCGTCAAAGAAAAGTTCAACGCACGCCATATGACGCCCGATGACATTGGCGAGCCCATCGACCTCGCCGTCACTGATGTCTCGTTTATTTCACTCACGAAAATTCTCCCGCCCATGTTTGCCACCCTCGGCGAGGGGGGCCAAATCATCTGCCTGATCAAACCCCAGTTCGAGTTGAACCGCGAGGATATCAGCAAGGGCGGGATCGTCAGGGATAGCGCACTCCACCAACGCGCTGTGGATAAGATCCATCACTTTGTCACCGAGGAATTAGGGCATACCTGGGTCGAACAGATCGACTCACCCATCACTGGAACGGATGGAAACAAGGAATTTCTCGCCTGGCTCAGACCCCGCGCACCAAAATGACGAAAGGGTCAAGCCCCTGACTGCCCGGGGCAGTTCCTAAACCCTCAATCGGGAAAAAAAGAGAAAAGAGAGCCCGGAAAATCCCGTCAACTCGCGCTGCTCGGCAGGCATGAACCAAGGCCGCTTCCGCGCATTGGCCACATGCCCGTATTCCGCGGATGAGAAATGAGCCGACGCATTATTTTTTCCCCAGCTTGATCGCCTGCTCCACGCTGATGAGTTCGCCGGATTTTCCGGCGGATTCGATGGATTTGATCATGTTGTTCCACGGCTTTTCGAATCGGCCTTTGATGTTCATCCCCTTGAGTTTGGGCAGAACCGGTTGTGCGTGGGCGCCGTATTTCGGCAGGACGGCCATGAGCATGCTGAGTTTGAAGCCGAACTTGCCGGCTTTCGACTCCAGGGTTTCGAGGGCGTATTCGATCCCTCCCTTGATGTTGAGGTTGGCGAGGATGGTGATGCCGTTGGTTTTGGCGCCAAGATTGTGGTAGGCGTGGTAAGTCAGGTCCTTGTCCTCGATGATGTGGATCACTTGGTCGCCCACAAGGTGGAAGTCGGTGATGGGCATGTGCAACAGCAATTTCGTGCCGGCGATACGCCCGATGGAGCGGCGGTGGTCGAGCAGTCGCCTGACTGCGGCGTAGAACAACTTTTTATCCGTGACAATCCCGGCCTTGAATGGGTCATCGGATAGCGCGGTGATGCGGCTGCCGAGGCTGCCGTTGATATGCCCGAGCGGGTCGTTGGGTTTATCCGCCACGATGATTTTGAGCATATCGTTGAAGTACGGGTAGCCGTCCTCGCCAAGCCAGCACAGGGCGCCGGCGGCGGCGGCGCGCACCGTCATCGCTTCAGCCTGGTCACGCATGATGGCGGCGAGCTGGTCTTTGACCGGCATGACTTGCTCCTTCGGGCAGCCGTATCCGAAGTAGCTGATGGCGCTTTTCCGCTCGAGATCCGACCCCTCGCTAAGCATTTTGACAACTGACTGTGTCAGCTTGTGCTGTCTGGGCCGGAGCGTCCAGACGGCGAGGTTGCGGGCCTTGGGCATCGGGTGGCCAAACATCGCGAGCAGTTCCGCGTCGCTCATGCTCCCGGCATCCATGGTGGCGAGCGCGATGGTGTCGGCGACCTCCTTGCCACTGAGCCAGATTGACTTGTCGGCATTGCGTCCGGTGATATAGAGTTTGCCGCGTCCGAGGCAAAGGTTGAGCAGGTGTGAGCCGGCGTCGCTGAGTCCGCGGTAGGAGAACACGCCTTGCGGGTAGCCGCATCCGTCGTAGGTGAAGTTGCCATCCCAAGTGCGGTTGAGGGTGTGCAGCCAGCGGGTTTTCGCAAAGAAGGCGGCGGAGGTTTCCGGGCCGGCGAGGTTGGCACCGAGGCCGGTCCAGAGCTGGTTGAAGAAGTGGCCGGTGTGGCCGGTTTCCATGATGTTGTGGGAGGCGGCAGACATCCTGGAAAAGAAAGCGGCGCCGGGTTTGTCGCCGTTGAGCGCGAGGGCGACGGCGGCCAGTCCGCTCATGCCATTGTTGTTATAGGATTTTGAATTCGGCTCGTGCACACCATAGGGGAGTGTGCCCCTGCCGACGAATCCCCGGTAAAAAGTATGGTTTTGTTCGATCCCGGCCCGAATTTCCGGGTGACTGACCCCGCATTTCTCGGCCAGCAGTAGCGAGATATAACAGGGTAGGCTGGATTGGTTCATCTGGGCGTAGCCGGGGAGACGACCGTGAAGCTTGCCACCATTGATGTCGCGGGTGGCCACACCGTGCCCCCAGAGGCCGCCGGCGTCACGACCAGTGGCCAGCGCCACCGAGTAGGCATTGATGGCCGGCAGGACAAATTTGTCGCCGGTGAGCAGGTAGTACTCGCAGAGCAGGATGTTGGTGTACCCCCAGCTCCAAGCGGAACGGACGTATTTATCGAGTGAGAACTTGATATCCGGCTGCGCCCACTCGGCGCCGTGGATGACATTTTTCACCACATCGATGTACTTCTCCTCACCCGTCGCCAGCAACCCGAGCAGGCCGATGTTCATACCTCTCCGGCCGAATTTTTTTGATTTCACCAAGGCGTCCGCAGTCTGGGTGATCAGGGCGTCGGATGTCGGGCAGTTGTACGGGGCGGTTGCGCTGTAGCTGCCGAGCACCCGGAGCTTGAGGTCGACCTTTTTGCCCCCCTTGAGTGTCAGGACCAGCGTGCCATTCGCCTTTTTCGTTTGCGCCTGGTCGATGGCGGCGGCGAGTTGCTGCCGGGTTTGACCATTGAAAGTGCTCTCGCCTGCGGCGGTGATGATGTCGCCGACCTTGATTTTGCCCGCCGCCGGTGAGCCGTCGACTACCCTGGTGACCTTGATGTCTTTGGTTGAGGTGACACCAAACAGTCCGGTCGGCCCGAGATGGTGCTCCTTGTGCTCAAAGAACTTCGCCTGAACGGCATTCAAACTTAGCAAAGCTACGGCTAAAACGAGCTGAAAGACCGGTAATTTTTTACTACACATCATCATCATGGGGTTTGAGTGAGCCGATTTCTGGCTTCTGATCCGGCACCTATACGTTGCCACTACTGCGATTCTATCACGGCAGAGCTCGATTTATCGTCCGCTTTCTGCCACGGGTCCCAGCAGGCTTGGGTCGCTCCTTCATTTTTTCTCCTTCACGGTAATGGCCTTGATGAACTCGACTTCGGAGGGTTTTTCGGCTTCGGCGCCTTCCATCGCGCCTGCACTGAGCAGGAGGGCTCCGGTCAAGGACAAGCGAGATTTCCGATGGTAATCGGGTAGGCATTTTCATTTCTTGTTGGTTGTTACACCGCGTTGGTTAAGACGGAGAAAGTTGTGGGGAGGCGGCGGGTGTCCTCAAGTCACACGGAGGATCGGTAAAGGGGGGGAATCCCGCTCGGAGTTCGGGTCGATACGTTCGGTGACGGGACAGTCCGCTTGACGGCATCCAGTGGATTCCCTATAGAAAACCGACTCCACCGCCCCTCACCGCACTCAACTAGTCCATGTTCAGCAATGGCGGATCAACTCAAGCACCCCAAGAAAATGATACGTCTATTATCCTCACTTCTTTTGCTGTTGTCGGCATCAGCCAGTATCGCAGCCGCCGATCAAAAACTCGAGTTGGCCGCGCCGTTTACCGACAACATGATCCTGCAAAGGCAAAGCGCCGTGCCGGTGTGGGGTTTTGCTTCACCGGGCACGAAAGTGACCGTCGAATTCGCCGGCCAGAAGACGTCTGCGGTCGCCGACAAAAACGGCGATTGGATGGTGAAGCTCGGCCCGCTCGAAGCGTCATCCGCCGAGCGCAGCCTCAAGGTGACCAACACCAAGAGCGAATCGATCACGCTGGGTGGCGTGTTGGTGGGCGAGGTCTGGTTTTCATCCGGTCAGTCGAACATGGTCTGGCCTGCCGGCAAGAGCATGTGCAACGGGATTGCACGCGAAATCGCCGGCTCGACGGAGGACATTCCAATCAGAGAGATCAGTATCAACACAGTCTCGGCGCTCTATCCCCAGAAAAAAGCGACCTCGGACGGCGGCTGGAAAAAAGCCACGGGTGCGGGCAATTTCTCAGCATTGTCGTTGTCGTTCGCCTATGATCTCTACAAGGAGTTGAATATGCCGATCGGTATTCTGCTCAGTGCGCACAGCAATACCCGGATTGAAGCCTTCACCCAACGCCAGGCGATTGAAGCGCATCCCAAGCTCAAGGGTGATGCTGACCTGATCCACGACGCCGACCCGCTGACCGAGCAGGGTCGTCATGCATTTGCCCAATATGACAAGGACCTCAGGGCGTGGCAAAAAGAAGCCGGAGCCATTGCGTTGGCCGGCGGCAAACTGCCCCCAAGGCCGAACCTGCCCGGCATCGCCGGAATGTGGCGAGGACCGTCCCAATTCTTTAACGGCAAGATCAACCCCGTGGTTCCTTACGCGATCCGCGGTGCGATCTGGTGCCAGGGAACCAGCAACGGCAACGACGGCAGAATCTACGCCGCCAGGATGGAGGCTCTTGTCAAGGGATGGCGGGATGCCTGGGGCATGCCGGACATGCCGTTCTACTTCACCCAGATGCAATGTTACGGCGCGCCCAATCCGGACTCCGTGGGATTCGCGGACATCCGCCAGGCGCAGCACCTGTTCTTTATGAACAACCGCAAGAATGTCGGTATGGTTGTCCAGTCGGACCTTAACTCGGCCAGGCCCGGGGGGATTCACTACTACAACAAGCTTCACCCGGGCATGAGGATGGCGCGTTGGGCCTTGGCCAAGCAGTATGGCAAAGACATCGCCTTCACCGGTCCTATTTACACCGGGTATCAAATCGAGGGCAACAAAGCCATCGTCTCATTCGAAAAGGGAAGCCTCTTTGGCGGCCTGATGGTTGCCAGCAAGGGTATGGCCAAGGATTACAAGGAGCCCGGCAAATTCGTGGAACCGGCAAAACCGACCCCCGGCGACAAGCTCAATCATTTCCGTGTCTGCGGCAAAGACAAGAAGTGGCATGCCGCCGACGCGGTGATTGCCGGTGACACCGTCATTGTCAGTTCAAAAAACGTGCCCCAGCCCGTCGGCGTGCAGTACGCCTACAGCGGGGTGCCGGAAAACTCGAACCTCTACAACACGGCCGGCCTGCCTGCCACCCCGTTTGCGGCCATCGATGGCAAGCTGATCTTCGAGGAAGACGACCTGGAAAAAGCCGCCGCGCAAAAAGCCAGGTATGCCCGTTATACCGACCCCGACTACCCCGTGCTTCAGGTTGCCGAATACTATCGCGACGGCGCGATCATCCAACGTGACAAGCCGATCCCGGTCTGGGGCCATGCCAACAAAGGCGTCAAGCTGACGGTGACGCTCGGCGGCGTCACGCAAACTGCCGTCGCCAACGACCTGCAACAATGGTCGGTCGAATTCCCCGCGATGAAGGCGTCAACCAAGCCGATCACCTTGACGGTGCAATCGAGCCACGACCGCAGCCGGACGGTCAGGAACATCCTTGTCGGTGATGTCTGGTACCTGACAGGCACGACCCAGCTAACCGGTGAGTGGCCGTACGATCTGCGCGACAAGGAGGCGACCCCCCCGGCGGCGCTCCCGCTTGTGCGTGAGTTCAGGAAGAAAACAAAAGCCAGCACCTCTGCGACACCAAGGAAACGCAGCTTCGAAACCGGGGGTGGCAAGTACCGCTCATCATGGATGAACGCTGATTTCTCGACCGAAGGCCATGGTGTCAGCATGTTCGCCTATCAGTTTGCAAAATCCCTCAACCGCCAAGGCGTTCCCCAGGGGTTTGTGACGATGTCATCGGGCCAGGGCGGGCGTCGCAAGCAAATGGCCTCGCCACTGTCATGGACGTCATTCCATGGTGTTAAGGACGTTAAAAACCCGGCATTCAAGGCGCGTCTTGATGAGTTGTTCTTGCAGTTCCCTCACTCCGAGATCGCCATGAAAGCTGTGGACAAGCATCTCGAGGAAGTGAAGACGTTTGTCAAAACGATCATCGATGCCGGCAAGAGTGGCGCCGATATGTCCAGGGGGGTGCCGCTGGGAGGTCCCGCATTCCCGCAGGCAGGGAAAAGCGGCACCGTCACCACCGACATGATCCCGACCTACGCATACAACTGGTGTGTGAGCCCGCTGACGCCGATGGCGGTCGCCGGCGTGATCTGGATCCCCTCTGAAAGCAATCTGGGTTATACCCCTGCCAACTATGCCGCTGAATTGGAAATCTATGCCCGGAGCCTGCCCGCCACCTATGGCCAGGACAAGGTGCAGTTCATCTATGCCCAACCCGCAAGCGCCCTGGTCAAAGGAATCACAGCACCCAGGATTCCAGGGGCAAAGAGTATCACCTTTGACCAATGGCCGGAAAGCTTGAAAGACCTGGCCGTCGGGATGGCCAAGCTCGCGGAATAATGATCGTGAGCGTCCGGGTTTGCTCGAACAAGGCGTCGAGATTCGCCTGGATCTCGGGGCCGGGTTTCCAATAGTAATCGTCGGCTATCCCGGTAGCGCCCACCAGCTCCATATAGATGCCCGACGCGGTCCGCCACAAGATCTACCGCGTCAACGCGGAGGAGCTGTTCGCCTCGGGTAAAAACGAGAAAAAAGCAAGACGCATCAAGCCATCACGGGCACGTCGATCTCGATGGCTCCGGGATTGCTTCCGTCCTTCTTGTGCAACGGCCATCTGAATGGGCATCATAATTAAGTGGCAATTATTTACCGAAAGATTACCGGTAAATTACGAGTATACCTCAACGCTCGCCCACCTGTTCACCCAGACGGTCAGCTTACTCGAGTCAATTTCGTGATGCGTCTATCGAAGACGTGTGAGCGGCGATAATCGCCACAAATCAACAACCAAGAAAAAATCAAATGATGACAAAACAGACAATGACAGCTATCTGCGTGTTGCTCGTCGCTACCGCGATAGGAACCCCGGATGCATGGGCAAAAAAGAAAAGGAATGTAGCCAAAAACAATGCCCCGCAGGCGGCTCTCACCCAGACGGGACAGAATCTGGAACAGCAGTATGCCAAGCAGCTTGAGGCACTCAAGGCCGAACTCACCCAGGCGGTGCCCTCTGTGAACCAGCAGAAGAAAAACGCTGTCGTGAAGGCACGGGAGGCTGAGGCGGCGGCCAAGCAAGCACTCGAGCAGGCTCAGAAGAACCTAGGCGAGATCAGCAGGGGCATGGCGCTCGTGGGTCACGCCAAGAACAAATGGATCGCTTCTGCCGACAAGGGTATCAAGGCGACCAAGGAAAAGCTGCAAAAGGCAAAAACAGAAGCCGAGCGCGAGGCCGCCAAGAAGGAGCTCGCCCAATGGGAAAAGAACCGGGCGGACGGAGTAGCGGCCCTGAAGAAACGCCAGGCAGGCCTGGACAAGGCATTGAAAAACAAGGACCGGTACGAAAAAACACTCAAGCAAGCCCAGGAAGCACTCGCCAAGGCCAAAACCACGACCTTGCAGGCGGTCAAGAACCTCGGCCTCGACTCGATCCTGTCGAGCGACAAACTGGATGCCAAACTGGCAAAGTATGTCGTTCTGATGGAAGCCACGCCAAGCGGCCTGGCTGCCTTCGCCCAGCAAGGTGATGCACAGCAGAAACTGATCGACAAGATGCTCTCCTCCGACGAATTACTCGTGCAAATCGTTGTCGCGGACGGTGCCAAGAATGGCAAGTACGGACAAGCCATGCAGATTTACAGCGACATCTGGAAGGCAAGCGACAAGGTTGCCGAAGGCCCGTTGCGCAAGCTCGCCCTGGCGGTCGCCCTGGAGCATGCGGTTCCGATCAAGCAGCGCAATGCGATTGCTGACACCAAGGCCCCCGCGACCGTTGATCCGGTCAAGCGCTACCTCCACTACGAGAAAGCCTTCCTCGAGGGTGAACTCGACCCGGCCTTCAAGAACCTTGACACCTGGGATTACCGCATGGTGATTGACGGTGAGGAGCCGGACACGATCCTGTCATGGGGTCGTGACATGCTGCGTAACTACCGTCCCGATCACATCTCCACTGACGACTATCGCTGGCGCTACGTGGCGTTGGTCCGCAGCGACATCCGCTACGGCTCGCAGGATAACAAGTTCGACAAGCCCGAGCTGCAATTCTTCCAGAACATCCTGATGAACGGAGGCATCTGCGGACGCCGCGCCTTTATGGGCCGGTTTATCCTGCGCTCCTTCGGGATCCCGGTCGTGGCACGTCCGCAGCGCGGACACGCCGCCCTCGCCCACTGGACACCCGAAGGCTGGGTGGTCTGCCTCGGTGGCGGTTGGGGTGCCGGATGGACAAAGGGCCGCTATAGCCACGATCTCGATTTCCTTGCGAACACTCAGGGGCGTGCCGCCGGCAAGCCCTTCATGCAGGTCAAGCGTGCCCAGTGGATTGGCGACGTCATGGGTGAACCGCGCGCATTCGGCTTCCATTCCAAAACCCAGCCCGGTTTCTGGTATGGAGTCTCTCTGTACACCCAGAAGGGCATCATCGAAGCATCCCAGGCAAAAACACTCGCCGCCGTGGGTGAGGATATCGGCGAAGCCAACGTGACCAAGGAAAAGGTGGAAATTACCAAGGTGACGATGACCAAAAAAGACCGCGAGGTTTCCGTCAACAGCAAGGGCATGATCACGATCCCAGCTGCGGCCACCACCGCGCCGACCAAAAGCAATGGCAAGATCATTTTCATGGATAGCTATCTCGGCGGCAAGCAACTCCACTTCGGCCGCAATGGTGGAGATCAGGTGTTCGAATACACCATTAATGCACCCGCAGCCGGCAAGTATGAGCTCACTGCCAAGGTGGTGACACCCAGTTGGAAACAGCACCTCGTCCTGGCCGTCAATGGTAGCGCAAATGCCGCAAGCATCGAGCTTCCCCATACCGTCGGCATGTGGGACGAGACCCAACCCGTGACCGTCAAACTCTCCAAGGGTAAAAACGTGCTGAGTTTCTCACACAAAACCGACGGTTACGCCAAGGGCTTCACCATCAAGGACTTCACGCTCACCCCCGTGAAGTAAACCCCCATTCGTTTCAACCACGGGCGGCGGGGCAATGCCTCCGCCGCCCATTTTTGTACAGCCGGCAAAACCCTTGTGCCGACGCGCCTTGCTGCAGTCCAATCATTCGACGTCATTCCAGCAATCTGACGGCGCAAAGGGCATCACGGGCTGGCCACGGGCCAAAGGCATATCCGTGTCTCGCCGATGAACGTTCGCTTGACTTCGGCGATAACGGGGGCAGCGGGAAATATCAACACGCCTCGAATACCGGCAGCTCTTCCAGAAGCATGCTCAACGGAAGCCCGACGACGTTATCGTAGTCACCACGCAGCTCGGCGATGATCATCTCGCCATGCTCCTGCACCGCATAGGACCCCGCCTTGTCCATCACATCAACCTTCGCCATGTAATCCTCGATCACCTCTGGGCTCAACTGCTTGAACACAACCTCGGTGATCGCGTGAAAACAACGCGTTGCCTCGCCGCGCGCAAGACACACCCCGGTGCAAACTTGTTGCACCCGTCCCGACAAGCGGGCAAGCATCTCCCGGGCCTCATCTTCACTGCCCGGCTTTCCCAACGCAACCCCGCCAACAGAGACCAGGGTGTCCGCGCCGATGACAATATGCTCCGGATGGTCAGCGGCAACAGCCAGCGCCTTCAATGCGGCATTCGCCTCGCAAAGAAGATGCAGCGGCATCGATTCATCATGAATTTCCTCCGCGGGCGAGGGAATCACTTGGAAATCAAACCCACTGGCGGCGAGCATGTCCCGGCGCCTTGGCGAGCCGGAGGCTAGGATGAAATGGCGTTTCATTCAGTTTTCAATTACAAAGCCGAATACCCAGTGAAGCAGCCGCCGCGCGGGCGGGTTTGGATCATGACCGGGTCGCGGTCATGCTACGCGGCTGAGCGGAGCAGTGCGACGAGCACGCCCTGGATGATGAGTTCGCGCGCCGGGATGAGATCGGGGAAGTTTTCGTTCTCGGCACGGAGAAACGGTTTACCATTCTCGACGACGTAGCGCTTGAGCGTGGTCTCCCCATCGATCAAGGCGGCGACGATGTCGCCTTTACGCGGCTCGCGGAATTCTAACACTACAGTGTCGCCATCGCAAATGTGGGCGTCGATCATGGATTCGCCCCGGACCTTGAGGGCGAAGGTGCGGGCGTTGCCGCGGAGGCCGAGCGAACTGACGTCAATGGACAGGCAGCCTTCCTTTTCCGAATCCACATCCTGGGCCATGCCTGCGGCGATACTTCCGTAGATCGGGATATCGACGATTTCCTCCCGCTCCATCTCCTCGGGAAAGCCGATGCCGCAAGCCTTGTTGGCCTTGCGTACGATCACGCCTTTCCGTTCAAGGGCGCGGAGGTGACTCATGGCCGCGGTCTGGCTGGCAAAGTTAAAGTGACGCTGAATGTCGCGGGTGGAGGGCATGAACCCCTCAATGCGATGGGTCTCCTTCAGGTAATCGAGGACTTCCTGCTGACGTTTGGTAAGTTGGATGCTGGGCATGGTGGTGGTGGTGTATTTTCCCCAGGGAGGCATGGGAAGGTCTGAACAGTGTTTGCGGGAACATAGGCAAATGAACACCCTTTTGCAAGTTTAAATATTCTTTCGAACTTGTTTTCCCTCCCCCGTCCGGTCACGTGGGATGCTGCGACCACGCACATCACCCGAGCGTGCGCTGGGAATTCAGCGCGTATCAACAAACAGGAGCCTCCATTTCTGGAGGCTCCCGCTGAGTTTTGAATGGGGTGGATGCTTGGCTGGCAAACAACTTACTTGACGGCCGCAACGGCACGGATGAGCTCAAGGAAGCTCTGCGGCTCAAGGCTGGCACCTCCGACCAGGCCGCCGTCGATGTCAGGCTGGCTGAGCAGTTCGCCGGCGTTGGCCGCCTTCATGCTGCCACCGTATTGGATACGGATTTTTTCGGCAAGCTCTGCTGTGTAGAGCTCCGCAATCACGGAGCGCACGAATGCGTGGGCCTCCTGGGCTTGCTCGGCACTTGCGACGCGTCCGGTGCCGATGGCCCAGACGGGCTCGTAAGCAACGACGGTTTCCTTCACATCCTTCTCACTGACCCCGGCAAGGCCTTCGGTGATCTGGCTCCGGAGAACCTCTTCCAATTTTCCGCCGTCACGCTCTTCCAGGGTCTCGCCGATACAGAAGATCGGCTTGAGGTTGGCGATGCGGGCCTTTTTGAGTTTGGCGTTGATGATGGCATTGGTCTCACCGTAGAGGGTGCGACGCTCGCTGTGACCGATGATGACGTAACGAACATAAAGTTCCTTGAGCATCATCGTGCTGACCTCGCCGGTAAACGCACCGTTGTCCTGGTCGGACACATTCTGCGCGGCAATCGCCACGTCGGAGTTCGAACTCAGGGCGGCGATGGCGGCCGGGATGGAGACGAAGGGAGGGGCAATGACGACGTCAACCTGATCGGTGATGTTGTCGAGTTTACCTGTGAAGGTGGAGAGAAAGTCCACGGTCTCTTTAGGGCCGAGGTTCATCTTCCAGTTAGCTGCGATAATTGGTTTGCGCATGATGTTTTGAATTAAGGGTTGGGGATTGAGAATTGCGAGTTGAGAATGATGTGCCGTTGGGTAATGGCACCTAGACTTCGGTGAGGGCGGCCACTCCGGGGAGTTCCTTGCCCTCGAGAAGCTCGAGGGAGGCACCGCCCCCGGTGGAGATGAAGGAGACCTGGTCTTCGAGGCCGTATTTTTTGACCGCGGTCACCGAGTCACCGCCGCCGACAATGGACAGGGCGTCGCTCTTGGCCACGGCTTCGGCAATCGACTTGGTGCCGGCTTCAAAGGAAGCCATTTCAAAGACACCCATCGGGCCGTTCCAGACAATGGTCTTGGCCTTCATGATTTCAGCGGCAAACTCCTCGATGGCGGCATCACCGATGTCGAGGCCCATCCAGCCGTCATCGATACCCGCTCCGACCGAGGCGACGACCTTGGTTTCCACACCGTCCTTGAACTCCTGCGAGATCCGGTTGTCGGCAGGCAAGAGGAACCGGGTGTGCTTCTCCTCGGCGAGCTTGAGAATATCAAGTGCCAGATCGAGTTTGTCGTCCTCGACCAGCGAGTCGCCCACGGGATGCCCCTGCGCCTTGCGGAAGGTGTAAGCCATGGCACCAGCGATGATGAAAGTGTCCGCCTTTTCCAGAAGGGCCGTGATGACCTCGATCTTGTCGCTGACCTTGGCGCCGCCCATGATCACGAGGAACGGCCGCTCAGGCGCGGCAAGTTTGTCACAGAGAAACTCGAGTTCGCGCTCGATGAGGAATCCCATCGCACTCTGGCCAACGTGATGCGTCACCCCCTCGGTGGAAGCATGGGCGCGGTGGGCCGTACCAAAGGCGTCGTTCACAAACAGATCGGCGCCACCGGCAAGAAGACGGGCAAAACCAGCGTCGTTCGTTTTCTCCTCCGCGTGGAAACGGGTGTTTTCCAAAAGCAGCACATCACCTGGCTGAAGCGCGGCGCGGGCAGCTTCGGTTTCGCTTCCGATGCAGTTTTCGGCAAAAGCCACATCCTTACCCAACAATTCAGCAAGACGCACTGCGGCGGGGCGGAGCGAATACTTCGGATCCGGCTCACCCTTCGGGCGTCCGAGATGAGAACAGAGCACCAGCTTGGCGCCTCCGTCGAGAAGATGCGTGATACTCGGCAGGGCTGCCACGATACGTGTGTCGTCGGTGATTTCACCGGCAGCATTCAGAGGGACATTGAAATCGACCCGCATCAGGACGGATTTTCCGCTGAGCTCGAGGTCGCGAATACTTAGTTTGGCCATTTTTTGTTAGGATGGGAAGGATTGAGAAAAAAGGCGGGGAAAGTTTCCCTCCCCCGCCTTGGTAAATATCATTGTTGATTAGGCACCCAGCAAACCGAGGCCATCAGCGGCGCGGCAGGAATAACCCCACTCGTTGTCATACCATGAGCAAACTTTAACGAAGTTGCCATCGTTTACCATGGTGAGACCTGAGTCGAATATAGAACTGTGAGGATCGCTAACGATATCCTGAAGAACCAGTGGATCTTCGGAGTAGCTAAGGATACCCTTCATTGGACCGGCAGCTGCGGCCTCTTTGAAAGCGGCGTTCACTTCTTCAACGGTGGTTTCGCTCTTAAGAATAGCAACGAAGTCAGTGAGTGATCCGGTAGGAGTAGGAACACGGAAGGCACCTCCGTTGAGCTTACCCTTCATTTCAGGGATCACTTCGGCGATCGCAACAGCGGCGCCCGTAGAAGAAGGCACGATGTTGACAGCGGCGGAACGGCCGCGACGAAGGTCACCGTGCGGTGCGTCGAGGAGGTTCTGGTCGCCTGTGTAGGAGTGAATCGTGCTCATGAAGCCTTTTTCAATTCCCCACTTGTCATTAAGCACTTTAACGAGTGGTGCAAGACAGTTGGTGGTGCAGGATGCGTTGGAAACGATGTTGTGCTTGGCCGGATCGTAAAGATCGTCGTTGATCCCAAGGCAGATGGTGAGGTCCGGGTTCTTGGCAGGTGCCGAAATAAGCACCTTCTTAGCGCCAGCGTCGATGTGCTTTTGGGCACCTTCGCGGGAGGTGAAGAATCCGGTCGACTCCAGAACAACGTCTACGTTGAGCTCTGCCCATGGGAGGGCTGCGGGGTCACGCTCTGCGGTGGCGTGAATTTTATGTCCGTCAACGATGATCGACTCGTCATCATAAGTCACACTATAAGAAACACGACCCTGTGCAGAGTCATACTTCAGCAAGTGTGCCAGAGTCTTGTTATCGATGAGGTCGTTGATTGCGACGACGTTCTTGAGTTCGCCTTTCTCGACAAGGGCGCGCAGTACGTTGCGGCCGATGCGTCCAAATCCATTAATTGCGTATGTAGCCATGGTGTTTTCCAATTGTTAAGCCGAGCCACAGGGGCGGCGCGGGGGCGGAGATTATGGTTCCCAATTTCCACACGTCAATACCTGCGTGAATCATTTATTGACGTAAGCCACGCATATCATGTGGGCAGCAATGACCGATTAAGCGGTATAATCCTATCGCAGGGACAGCTCATCCATGCTAGCTATCCTCCCAGTTATGAACGATCACCCTTCTCCATCACCCCTTTCTCAAGTATCGCAGGCCCTTGATCCATCGCCGAGCCCGGCCCAGCCGATGAGCCCCTATCAGACACCGCATAGCCTGACTCAGCCCCAGCCCCAAGGAAACGATGTATCAATCCTGGTCATCAGCCACCTCGTGCGCACCCGCAAATGGGTGCGGCTCTGCAGTGTGCTTGGGTTTATCGGCTCAGGCCTGATGCTGCTCGCCGGATTGACCATCACGATCTCGGGCAGCGCCATCGGCGGCTCCGCTGCGATGAAAGGCATGGGCTATGGCACGGGATTGTTCCTCGTTATGGGCCTGGTCTACCTCGTATTCGCGCTGCTCTATATCTACCCGTCGCTGCGACTCTGGCAATACGCATCCTCCATTAGCCAACTGGAAGCCACGTCATCCTCGTTTCACCTCGAAACAGCGCTCGACAAACAAAGGTCATTCTGGAAATTCGTCGGCCTGATGATCTCCATCATCATCGGCCTCTACGCCATGGCGATCGTCTTCGCCATCATCGGCGCCACCGCGACGCACCTGTAGTGGCCCCGCGCTCCCGGCAGAGCATTTTTTTATGTTGCTAATCCGGGAATCCACGCCTAAGGCTCGCTTTCCAACCTCCCCCGCCCAGGCTAGTCATCGATTGTTCCTTGATTCCGAGCCCAAGCGGACTCAACAACCAACGATTGATACCATGACAGACGTCCCCTTTGCCCAACTCGGCCTGAGCGCCGAGCTCCTCGATGCCATCCACGACCTCGGCTATGAAAGCCCCTCACCCATCCAGGCCCTGGCGATCCCGCCGATCCTCGAGGGCAAGGATATCGTCGGCCTCTCCGAAACCGGTTCCGGCAAAACGGCGGCATTCACGCTGCCCGCCCTGCAAATGATCGACACCGAGGCCGCCGAGGCCCAGGTGCTCATCCTGTCGCCCACCCGCGAACTCTGCGTCCAGGTCTGCGAGGAAGTCCATCGGCTCGGTGCCAAAATGAAAGGTCTGCGCGCCGTCCCCGTCTACGGCGGCACACCCATCGACCGCCAAATCACCCAGCTCAAGCGTGGCGCCCACATCATCGTCGGCACGCCCGGCCGCCTGCTCGACCACCTGCGCCGCAAGACGCTGAAGCCCGCGACCATCAAACTCGCCATCCTCGATGAGGCCGACCGCATGCTCGACATGGGATTCCGCGAGGACATGGAAGACCTGCTCGGTGCCATGAAAACCGATCACCAGACGCTCTTCTTCTCTGCCACCATGAACAAGCAGGTGCAGAAATTGATCCAGAAATTTGGCAACGACCCCGAGGAGCTTTCCATCAAGGGGCAAACAAAAACGGTCTCCACCGTCACCCAGTCCTATTACGAAGTGCGCAACCGCTCCAAGGTCGAGGTGCTTACCCGCATCCTCGATATGGACAACCCGAAGCTCGCCGTCATCTTCTGCAACACCAAACGCAGCGTGGACGAATGCACCGAGGCCCTGACCGCGCGCGGCTACAGCGCCGACCGCCTCCATGGTGACATCAGCCAACAGGCACGCGAACGCACCACCCGCCGCTTCCGCGACGGCGCCTTCGAACTACTCGTCGCCACCGACGTCGCCGCCCGCGGCCTCGATATCGAGGACGTCGAGGCCGTGTTCAACTACGATATTCCCCAGGACCCGGAAGACTACGTCCACCGCATCGGACGCACCGGACGGGCCGGCCGCGAGGGCCGCGCCATCAGCTTTGTCTTCGGACGCGACATCTATCGCCTGCAAAGCATCGAACGCTACACCAAGCAACACATCCAACGCGCCAAAATCCCGACCCAGGAAGAGGTCGAGGGCAAACGTGCCGACCAGCTCTTTGACCTGGTCCAAGGCCGCCTGGAAAAAGAGGTCAGTCACGGCTTCCGCCACTACATCGACCGCCTGCTCGACCAGGGCCACACCGCCACCGACATCACCTCCACCCTTTTCGAGCTGCTGCGTGAATCCATCGGCCGCGAGGGCGAATCCATTGCCGAGGACAGCCCGCACTACAAACCGGACAGCCAAAAACCCCGCAAGGAACGCCAAGACCGTGGTGACCGCCAGGACCGGGGCGAACGCCGCGACAAAGGTGGCCGCAGCGACCGCAAACCGCGTGAAAAAAACCCGAATGCCGTCACCCTTTTCCTGAGCCTCGGCAAAGCCGCCAGCGTTGGCGCAGGCGACATCCTCGGCATGTTCTACCGCGAGGGCAAACTCCCCGACGGCGCCGTCGGCCAGATCCAGTTGTTCGAACGCCACTCGCTCGTGGACGTCGACAAGGAGGTCGCCGACCAGCTCATGAAAAACCTCGAGAACTCGAAACTGCGCAATCAAAGGTTCCGCATCGGCCCGGACCGCATGAGCTAAGCGCGAAAAAGGCCAGCCGCCCCCACCTCTCCGCGTCGCCATGGACAATGCCCGCCATCACCCGGACGACACGCCGGACGGCTTGAAGTATGGACTTCTGGGCGATGACACCCAGTCGACCCCTGAGAAACTCGACAAGTACACCGGTGTGGTCGATTGGGAATACCTCAAACCCCACTTCGATTCCGGCGCCCTCATCTACGTCGACCCGACCCTCGCCATCACCGAGGTCGGCCAGGCGCTGGCAGACGACGACAAGGAGAAGATAGCGGCCTGGCTCAAGTCCGGAGACATCGTCAAGCCCTCCGACCCGCACGCCAAGTGGTGGCAGGACAACCCGCAGGAGTTCACCGCCCTGGTCGTCTCCCCCTTTGTCCTGATGCAGCCGGTGCGCTGCGATGAGGTTCTTTAATCTGCAAGGACCGAGCCCGCAGCGACGCGGGCACAAAAAAGCCTCACATCCGAAAATGTGAGGTCTTCTTTTGCCTCAAAAGTAAAGTGGCGGGATGGACGGGACTTGAACCCGCGACCTCCGGCGTGACAGGCCGGCGCTCTAACCAACTGAGCTACCACCCCTTTACTTTGCTTGGGCGGGCGGAACCTAGGAAGATTCCCCCCCGCTGGCAATCACTTTTTTCATCAAATCGCATTTTTATGCCAAGGCGACGGCAAACCCCGCGCAGGCACCACCCGATTCCTACGCCAACGCCTCCACCGCAGCCTCGAGACTGGCGACATCGTCGACTGAAATCACCTGCACCGACTTGTCAATGCGGCCCATCAACCCCGCCAGCACCTTGCCCGGCCCGAGCTCGAGAAAGGTCGTATTGCCTTCCGCCACCAGCTTCTGCATCGATGCCGTCCAGCGCACCGACCCGGTCACCTGCTGCTCCAGCATCGATTTGATATCATCCGCCCCGTCCACGGCGCGCGCCGCAAAGTTGCAAACCACCGGAATCGACGGCTCGGCCAGCTCCACCTCGGCAAGCACCGCCGCCAGTTTCTCCTGGGCACTCTGCATCAGCCGCGAGTGGTAGGCACCGGCGACATTGAGCTTTTTGCCCATGCGGACGCCGCGGCTCTTCGCCTCCGCCACCGCCTTGTCGATGCCGGCTTCGTCACCCGACAGAACAATCTGCCCGACCGTGTTGTAATTCGCCACGTCCACACCGCAGTCGGCCGCCAGCTGCGCCACCGCCTCCTCGTCACCCCCGATCATCGCCGCCATCGCGCCGTTGGTGGCGTCACAGGCCTCGCCCATGAACAATCCACGCTGCTCGACAATTTTCAGTCCGGTTTCAAAATCGAACGTGCCCGCCAGCGTGTGCGCGGTGAACTCACCCAACGACAGACCTGCCGTCGCCACAGGGTTCAATGCGGGCAACTTCTCCTGCAGCACCGCAAGACATGCCAGGCCATGCACATAAAGTGCCGGCTGGCAGCGCGAGGTCTTGGTCAGTTCCTCGTCGGGACCGCGGAACATGATGTCACTCAAGGAATACCCCAGCGCCTCGTCCGCCTTCGCAAACATCTCGCTCACCACCGGATAGGCCTCCGCCAAATCCTGACCCATTCCCACCTTCTGCGCTCCCTGACCGGAAAATAATACAACGACGTTTTTCATAGTGCTTTTTTTCTAAGGGACGCCCCCGCGATAAGCAAGCCCGCATCGTATCTGCAGACAACTTGCAAAATGACGCGCAACGATGCGATTGCCGCGGGCGGATCCAGCCCAGCGTCGTGAAAAAATCATGAGAGGTGGCCTCACCGGCAACATGCCAGACCCAAAGAGCCTTGCCGCTGAATTGGCCGTTTGTTTAACACCCGAAGCTCAACCATACAGCGGGCCGTAATTGTCGCAGGCGCGGAAGTCGCCGCCTTCGGGGTCGGCGGTACCATGAGCCGCCCACGAGGAGGGGCGGTAAATGCGCTCTTCACCGACATTGTGCATGTAAACGGGAATGCGCAACATGGCGGCGAGCGTGATCAGATCGGCCCCGATGTGGCCGTAGCTCATCACGCAGTGGTTCGCGCCCCAGTTGTTCATCACCGAGTAGGTGTCGCGGAAGGCACCCTCGCCGGTGATTTTCGGGCAGAACCAGGTCGTCGGCCAGGATGGGTTGGTGCGCTCGTCGAGTGCGTTGTGCACGTCCTCGGGAAGCTCGACCGTGACACCCTCGGCGATTTGCAACGCCGGCCCGAGTCCCTTGACCAGGTTGAGGCGGGCGATGGTGGCGGGCATGCCGCCCTTGGTCGCGTAACGCGTGCTCATGCCCCCCCCGGGGAAGTACTCGGTAATCGACGGATGCCAGGTGGTGGCATCGAGGCAGGCCTGCACCTCGTCATCGGTGATATCCCAGAAGGGCTTCATCGCGGGTTTGCCATCCACCGTCATTTGGCCGGTGCCGTCGAGGGTGGCGGGGCCGGAGTTGATCAGGTGGAGAAGCCCGTTCGACGCGTCCCCTGTTAGCTCGTGGCCAGCGACGCGCTTGACGGCGTCGGGCGACCAGTAGGTGCGGAGGTCGGCAAAGATCTGCGCCGTGTTGGTCAACAAGTGACCAAAGAGCATGGTAACGGCATTGAGCGCATCGTTTTCCGTGGCAAACTGATAGGGCGCGCGCTTTCCGTTCCAGTCGAACGAGGTCGTGAGGATCGCCTCCATGAAGTCACCGTTCGGGAAATGGTCGGTCCACTGCCGCTGCCCCTGGAAGCCGCCGCAGATCGCGTTGCGTCCGTGCGCTTCCTCACCATATCCGAGCTCGGCGAGCCGCTCATTCCCCACCATGAGGTCACGCGCAATCAACGCCATCTTGACCGACGTTTCCCACTCGGCATCGAGCACCTGACGCGGGCGCTGCGTCTCCGGGCTATTGTAGTCCTTCCCCTCAGGGCAGTTCTCCTTCACCCAGGCGAGCGCCTTTTCGTATTCCACCGGGTCGTAGATCCCCTGGTCGATACGGCGGGCGACCTCGGTCATGTCCACCGCCTCGACGCGGATACCCAGATAGTCCTGGAAAAAATCCGGGTCCACCACCGAGCCGGCAATCCCCATCGAGGTGCCCCCGAGCGAGAGGTAGGATTTGCCACGCATGAGCGCGACGGACAGTCCGGCGCGGCAGAAGGAAAGGATCTTGTGGGCGACGTCCTCCGGGAGCGAGGTGTCATCGGACTCCATCACATCGCGACCGTAGATCCCGAAGGCGGGCAGCCCCTTCTGGCTGTGTCCGGCGAGCGCGGCGGCAAGGTAGACCGCCCCCGGGCGCTCGGTGCCGTTGAATCCCCACACCGCCTTCGGGGTGTGCGGATCCATGTCCATGGTCTCCGAACCATAGCACCAGCAAGGCGTGACGGTCAGCGAGACACCCACGTTTTCACGTTTAAACTTGTCGGCACAGGCGGCGGCCTCGGCGACGCCACCAATACAGGTATCGGCAATGACGCACTCGACCGGCGAGCCGTCCGGGTAGCGCAGGTTTTGGGCGAGGAAGGCGGCGGTCGCCTTGGCCTGGTTCATGGTCTGGTCTTCGAGCGACTCGCGGACACCGCCGAGACGACCGTCAATGGTGGGACGGATGCCAATTTTCGGGAGGTTTCCTGATTTGAATACGGTTTTCATAGCTTGCTTGGGTGAGATCAACCGGTACGGTTTTACCTTGGTTGTGTTTATTTGGGATTATTTGGGTTTAAAGTCAAGCGATGATGATTTCGGTGCCCAAACTGCGCAAGGCCTCGAGAATCACCGGGTCGGCACTTTTCGTGGTCACCAGACTCCGCAACTCGGAGCATTCGGCGAAAAAGAAGGCGGACCGTTGACCAATCTTCGATTCATCCGCGAGAAAACACACGTCCTCGGCCGCCTCGATGACATGCTCCTTGAAGGCGGCTTGGCGGGAATTGCTTTCGCTGACCCCCCGCTTGAGGTCGATGCCATTGCCCGAGAAAAACATGCGGTGAATGTTGTAACGGTGCAAAGTTTTCTCCGCCGCCAGGCCGATAAACGAGCGCGAGCGCTGCTCAAAGAGCCCTCCGGTGCTGATCACGTCGATGTTTTCAGCCCCCGCCAGCGCGGAGATGACATCGTGGGCATTGGTGATCACAGTGAAAGCAAAGTCGGGCAGATAGCCGGTGATGGTCAGCGCCGTCGAGCTCGCATCGATGAATACCGTCTCGTTCGGCTGGATTCGCTTGGCCGCCGCCTTGGCGATGGCGTTTTTTGCCTCGCGGTTAATCAACTGCCGCTCGGTCAGGGAAAGCTCCCTGATCACCCGCTTCGGCGGGATGGCCCCGCCGTGGGAACGCACCAGCAGGCCCTGCTGCTCCAGGTATTCAAAATCCTTGCGAATCGTTTCATCCGTGACATCCAACTCCTCGGCCAGACCCTTCGTACGCACCGACCCGCGCTCCGAGAGGGCCTGTATTATCCTGTGATGTCGTTCCGCCGCAAGCATGGTTGATTCTTTGTATAATTGGGTTTTATTAGTTTTTTCTGTGTTTTTCGTTGACTTGTCAATCAAAACATGGGAAATGCGATCCGTCAGCCAGAAAATTCATGCCTTCATCCCAACCAACCAGCACACCCCGCGCAGTGATCGAACACATGGTGCGCGAGCAGGTATACAGCAAAATGGGCCTGCCCCTGCCCCAACAGGCGAAAGCGCCGAACGGATTTGTCGTCAATATCAGCGCACGCCACTGCCACCTGACCCAAGAGGCGGTGGAAGCACTGTTCGGACCCGGCCACCAGCTCACACCTAACAAGTGGCTCTACCAGGAAGGTGCCTACGCCGCCAAGGAATCGGTCACTCTGATCGGCCCGCGCAGCCGCGTCATTTCCAACCTCCGCATCCTCGGTCCATGCCGCGACCTCAACCAGGTCGAGCTCGCCTACACCGATGCCATCGCGCTCGGATTCGATATCCCGATCAAGATGTCGGGTGACGTTGCCGGAACCCCCGGCTGCATGCTGATGGGACCTAACGGATACTTCAAAATGGATGAAGGCGTGATCCGCGCCCAACCCCACGTCCACATGCACCCCGATGACGCCGCCTACTACGGCGTCGATCATCTCGATACGATGAAAATGAAAGTCCACAGCCCATGCTCGGTGACATTCAACAACATCGTCGTCCGCGTCGACAAAAGCTTCAACCTCGAAGCCCACATCGATACCGATGAAGGCAATGCCTGCGGACTCAAACCCGACACTTTCTGTGAGCTTATCAAGTAGAGAGCCCACCTAAAAACACTAACCACAACCAACAAAAAACAAGACCATGAACAAAGCCCTAGGAATGATAGAAACTAAAGGCTACGTCGGTAGCGTGGAGGCCGCAGATGCGATGGCCAAAGCCGCAGACGTAGATATCGTAAAACAAATACAGGTCGGTGCGGGCTTCCTCGCGATCCTCGTGCAAGGAGACGTAGGCAGCGTCAAAGCAGCCGTTGACGCCGGAGCGGAAGCTGCCGGACGCGTCGGCGAGCTCGTCAGTGCCCACGTCATCGCACGTCCCGCCCCTGAACTTTTGAAGCAATTCGACATCTAATCGGGAAGAACACCATTTCCACCAACTACTAACAAATTAATATTATGGCTAAGCAAGCACTTGGAATGATTGAAACAAAAGGGCTCACCGCCCTCATCGAAGCATCGGACGCCGCCATCAAGGCCGCTGACGTTACCATGACCGGCTGGGACAAAATCGGCTCCGGACTCGTCTGCGGGTTCTTCACCGGCGATGTCGCCGCCGTGAAAGCGGGCATTGACGCCGGCGCAGAAGCGGCAGCACAGGTCGGCGAAGTCAACGCCGTCCTCGTCATCCCCCGCCCCCACGAAGACCTCGGTCAACTCGGCAGCTGGATTGCCTGATCCTCACATCCGCCCGCCGCAGCCCGTCACCTGACACACATGCGTATCCTGATCGCCAACCTGGGGTCCACCTCATTCAAGTACCGTCTCTATCAAATAGACGGCACGAATGAGCGTGTGGTCGCATCCGGCGGTTTTGAGCGTGTGACCGACTACGCGGATGTCATCCACCAGGCCCTCTCGGATCTCGTCGGCCAAGGTCATCTCAACGCCATCAGTGATATTGATGCCGTCGGGTTCAAGACCGTGCTCGGCAAAAACCTGAGTGGCTGCGTGGAGGCGGACGACTCGGTGATTGATGCGCTGGAAGGCTTCCGTGAGGTGGCCCCGGCGCACAACCCGCCCTACGCGGAAGGCATCCGTCAGTTTGCACAGATCCTTCCCGAGGCCCGGCTCGTCGCCCTCTTCGAGACGGCTTTTTACCAGTGGGTTCCGGAGGACGCCGCACGGTATGCCGTGCCCAAGGCATGGCACGACGCCGGCATCCGGCGCTACGGGTTCCATGGCGCCAGCCACAAGTACGTCGCGGAACGCTCCGCCGAGCTGATGGGGCGTGATGACGTGGCTGAAACCGTGCGCCGACTCTACATCGACGGCCCTCGGGAAAACACCGGCGCCCCCGTGCGCGTCGTCTCATTCCACCTCGGTGGCAGCAGCTCGGTGACGGGCATCCGCGACGGTGTCGCCATCGGCACCAGCATGGGCTTCTCCCCGCAGAGCGGCCTGCCGCAGAACAACCGCGTCGGCGACCTCGACTCCGGTGCCATTCCCTATGCGGTCAAAACGCTGGGGATCTCCCTGGAGGAAGCTGAGCGTCAACTGACCAAGGAATCCGGCCTCCAAGGTGTTTCCCAGGTCGGCAACGACCTCCGCGACATCCGCCAGGCGGCGGCTGACGGCAATACCGACGCCCGACTCGCACTCGACATGCTGGTTCACTCGGCCCGCCAGTGGGCCGCCAGCTACCTCTTCGACCTCGGCGGTCTCGATGCCATGGTTTTCACCGCCGGCATCGGCGAGAACAACCCGTGGCTACGCACCGCCATCTGCCAGCACCTTGAAGAATTCGGCATCAAGATCGATCCCGAAAAAAATGCCGCCTGTATCGCCGAAGAAGCCGAGATCAGCGCGGCCGACTCGAAGGTTAAAATCTTCGTCATCCCGGCGAATGAGGAACTTGTCCTCGCCCGCGAGGTGCGGCGCAAGATCGCCTGACCCATTTCCCCCTCTCCATCCATCTCTCTCAAACCGTTCAACTTACAACCAACCCAACAACCAACCAACCAATACCATGGCTAAACAAGCAATAGGAATACTCGAAACCCGCGGCCTCATCGGCCTTGTCAACGGCACCGACGCGATGCTGAAATCAGCGAACGTCACCCTCGCCGGCCCCATGAGCCAGATCGGCAGCGCCATGTGCAACGTCGTCGTCGAAGGCGATGTCGCGGCGGTCAAGGCCGCTATCGACAGCGGTGCCGCAGCGGCCTCACAAGTAGGTGAAGTCATCAGCGCCCACGTCATTGCACGCCCCGATGGCGCCATCGCTGATGTGCTGCCCAAGGCCGCCAAGCCTGCTAAGAAGTAAGCTTGCACCCGCCGTCTGTTGACCCCTGGGGAACCCACCGGTTCCCCGAGGGGGAAACACCCCGCCATCCAGTCACGCACAACCCACTCACAAGCACCATGTTTCTCGCAGAAGTCATCGGTCATATCGTCGCCACCAAAAAAGACGATAGTATGCAGGGGAGAAAACTCCTCCTGCTGCGCCCACAACTTGTGGACGAAAAGAACCCCGGGCAATTCCGTAACGGCGTCAACACCATCGTCGCCGTGGATAACATCGGTGCCGGTGAAGGTGACCTCGTGATGTTCTGCCAAGGCAGTTCCGCCCGACAAGCCGCCGGACTGAAGCCACTGCCCGTGGACGCCGCCATCATTGCCATCGTCGATACCGTCGATGTGCTTGGCACAAAAATTTACCAAAGTAGTTAGAACACATCCTAATCCGTGAATAACATCGACCAAGACACACTCCGCAGCGTCGTCGAGAACGTGCTCCTGAAGCTCAACGCAGGCGCACCGGCAGCGCCCCCGACTGCCACGCCCGCCCCGACACCCGCGCAGACACCCGCGCCCGTCACTACCACCGCGGCACCCGCCCAGAGCAGCGATTGCGATTGCGGCAAGGCACCTGGCATTGGCGGCAAACACGGCGTCTTCGCCCACGTTTGCCAAGCCTCCGAAGCGGCGCACAATGCCTTCCTCGAACTTCAGAAACTCGGTGTCGCAGGACGCGCCCGGGTCATCGAGATCGTCAAGGACCTCTGCACATCCAATGCCGCGGCGTGGGGGAAGTTCGAGCTGGAGGAAACCAAGATCGGCCGGCTCGACCACAAAATCGGCAAGCTGGAAATCGTCAAGTTTGTCCCCGGCGTCGAGTGGCTCCGCCCCGATGCCATGAGTGGTGACGATGGCATCACGCTGGAAGAATTCGCCCCCTTCGGCGTCATCGGCGCCATCCTCCCCGTCACCCACTCGATCCCGACTCTGGCAGGCAACGTGATCAGCATGGTTGCCGCCGGCAATGCCGTTGTTTTCAACCCACACCCTGGAGGAGCCAAAAGCGCCGCCCTGGCGACCCGCGCCTTCAACCAGGCGATCGAACGCGAGCTGGGCATCGACAACCTGATCTGCACCATCGAGTCGCCCACCATCGAAACTTTCGAGAAGATCTGCAAAAACAAGCACATCGCCATCATGGCCATCACCGGCGGACCCGCCGTCGTGGAGGCCGCCATGCAATCGGGCAAACGCTCGATCTGCGCCGGTCCGGGCAACCCGGTGGTTGTGGTCGATGAAACCGCCAACCTCGACAAAGCCGCCGGCTGCATCATCGAGGGTGCCGCCTTTGACAACAACCTGCTCTGCATCGGCGAAAAGGCCGTCTTTGTCGTGGCTTCCGTCTTCGAGCCTTTCATGCAGGCCATGGAAAAGGCCGGCGCGGTCCGCCTCAACGCGAGCCAGCTCGACAAACTCACCACCGTTGCATTCAACATCGAGAATGGCGCCGGCGGCTGTGCCCAGGCCGCCCTGAACCGCGACCTGATCGGAGTCGATGCCGCCGTGCTCGCCCGTCACGCCGGAGTGAACGTCCCCGCGAACACCGACCTCGTTTTCGCCGAGACCGATGCCGACCACCCCTATGTGCAGAAGGAGCAAATGATGCCGATGCTGCCGATCGTGCGGGTGCCCGATTTCGAAACCGGAGTCGCCCTGGCCAAGGAAGCCGAGCACGGATACCGCCACTCTGCCGTGATTCACTCCATGAACGTCGACCACATGACGCACATGGCCAAAACCATGGACACCACCATCTTTGTCAAAAACGGATCATCCACCGCCGGTCTCGGTCTCGGTGGGGAAGGATACCTCAGTTACTCGATCGCCACCACCACCGGCGAAGGCATCACCACACCCAAGACCTTCACCCGTATCCGCCGCTGCGTCATGGTTGAAAACCTGCGCATCATATAACCCGCTGCCCCAGCAGCGCAGTTCGCCCCACTTCCCGATACCCAATCCCTATTTCCCATCCCAAATGCTCCACTGCCAAGTCGTCGGAAATGCAGTTGCCACCGCGAAACACGCTTCGCTCGATGGCTTCAAAATGCTGCTCTGCCAACAGCTTGACGCAGACGGCGGTCCGGCAGGCACCCCGTTCATCGCCATCGACCTCTTTGGCGCGGGCATGCACCAGAAGGTTTTTGTCAGCACCGACGGCATCGGCGCACGCGACGTCGTCCACGACCAACACTCACCCATCCGCATGTTCATCCAGGGCATCATCGATTAACACCCCCGTCGCCCCAGCGGCACACTTTAATCCCAATTCCCCCATCCCAACTTCCCAATCCCTCATGAGAATCGGACACGTCATCGGAAAAATCACCATGCACACCCAGGAGGAGGCCCTGCGTGGTGGCCGCTGGCTGATGGTCAACCCCGTGGACACGGACCAACTCAACCACTGTATCGACCAGTCCCCCGCCCTCACCGCGCAACCGTCACTGGTCGTTTACGACAACATCGGTGCGGGTGCCGGCGACATCATCGGCTTTGTCGAGGGAGCTGAAGCCACCGCACCGTTTGATGACCCGACCCCAATCGACGCCATCAGCCTGGCCATTTTCGACACCCTCAACTACGTGGCCCCCACCGCCTGACCCACCAGCTCACCATTTCCATCCTACCCACCATGAATAAAGTTTACACCGGGAAAAACATCCAGGACATGATCAGACAGGGCACTAGTCTGGATACCATTCCCGCGGGAACCGTGCTCACCCCGTCGGCCAAGGACGCGATCCGCGACCACAACCGGGGAAGCACTGGCTACGGAACCAAGCCGACGGCCGCCGCCACCGGAGCGGATCGTTTCCCACCCCTTCCCGCCGGCGTCCCCACCGTCCCACCCACACCGATCGTGCCCAGCCTGGAATACCATTGGTCCCCCGGCACCGACGCCGCCACCCCCGAGGAAATCCAACGCTTTTTCTACTCGCCGGACATTCAGAAGCTCAAGGAGCAGATGACCCACATCGCGCATAAAATGTGGAAACGCAACATGGTCGACGGCAACGGAGGCAACATCACGGTGCGCGTCGGCGACAACCTCGTGCTCTGCACCCCGACGCTGCGCTCGAAGGGTGAGCTTAAGCCCGACGAGATCGCCCTCGTTGACCTCGATGGCAATCAAAAGGCCGGATGGCGCAAACGCACCAGCGAAGCCAATACCCACCTCGCCATCATGAAGGTGCAGCCCAAGGCGAAGAGCGTGATCCACGGCCACCCGCCGTATTCCACTGCCTTTGCCGTCGCCGGCATCGAGCCCCCCACCTGCCTCTGCTCGGAAGCCGAGGTGTTCACCGGAGCCATCCGCCTCGTCGAGTACCACACCCCGGGCAGCACGGAAATCTGCGACGCCGTCGCCAAGGTGGCCAAAGACAACCCCGCCATCCTGCTCGCCAACCACGGCGTCATGACCTGGGGCACCGACGCCGAGGACACCTACTGGAAAATGGAAAACATGGAAACGGCCTGCCAAACCATCTGGGTGGCCAGCCAACTCAATGGCGGCAAGATGCAAACCATCCCGAGCGAAAAAATGCAGGACATCTTCAAGATCCGCCGCTCCATCGGCATGGAGGACCCACGCGAAGACATGAAGGAATGCGAACTCTGCGATAACGACGAGTTCCGCCCCGGCACCGTCTGCGAAATCACTCCCGCCCCGTCCAACGAAACCATCGCCCTCAACCCCGAAGCCGAGGCACTTGTCAAAGTGCTCACCGACGAAATTGTGGCCCGCATGGGCTAACCCCCGAACCCGCTTAGCCAACCCGCTTAACATCATCCAGCTTATCACTATGAAACCAGTCTATACCGCCAAACAAATCGAGGACCTCATCCTCGCCGGCCAGAGCCCCAGCACCCTGCCCGCCGATGCCATCCTGACACCCTCCGCCAAAGACTTCCTCAGGGACCTCGAAAAAAGCGGCAGCGGCGCCAGCAGCCATGGCGCAGCCCCCGCCCGCCCCAATACTTACGAAGCACCTGTCCTGCCCGACTACGAATTCAAGTGGACCCCCGGCACCGACCCCACCACACCAGGCGAAATCCTCGACTTCTTTTACTCACCTGAAATCCATGTGCTCAAAGAGCGCATCTGCGACCTCGGAAGACGCATGTGGGAACGCGACTACACCGACGGCAACGGCGGCAACTTCACCATCCGCGTAGGTGACAACCTCGTGCTCTGCACCCCGACCCTCATCTCCAAAGGCTTTATGAAACCCGAGGACATGTGCCTTGTCGATCTCGACGCCAAGCAACTCGCCGGCAAGCGCCCCCGCACCAGCGAGTGCATGACCCACCTGGCCATCATGAAACGCCAGCCAAAATGCAAGGCGGTCTGCCACGCCCACCCGACCCACGCGACTGCCTTCGCCGTCGCCGGCGTCCGCCCACCACTGTGCATGATTCCGGAAGCCGACGTCTTTCTCGGCGAAATCGGCATGGCCCCCTATGACACACCGGGCACACCGGAAGTTGCCCGCATCGTCGGTGAAACCGGCGTCAACCACATGTGTGTACTCATGCTCAACCATGGCGTAATCACCTGGGGCAGCCATGCTGAAGACGCTTACTGGCGCATGGAAAACTGCGAAGCCCTCTGCCACACCGTCTCGGTAGCGGCCCAAATCAACCGCGGAAAAATGCTCACCATGACAGGAAAACAGGGACAGGACCTGATCGACATCCGCAAGAGCCTGGGCATGGAAGACCACCGCGACGGGCTGGAGGAATGCAAGGTTTGCGACAACGAGGCCTTCAAGCCAGGTGTCGCCTTGTAATGCCGACTGAGGCCAATTCTTATTCTCACCCAACAAAGCAAATACCATGAAAGCAACTATCATCGGCGGCGGTGGCCGCGTCGGCTCCAATGCCGCCTTCTGCCTGCAGTGCGCAGGCGTCGTATCTGAAATCCAGATCCTCGACAACAACCAGGAGCTGGCCGACGGCGAAGCCCTCGACCTCCTCCACGGCGCGTCATCGCTCGCCGACCAGCGTATTTACTCCGGCGACTACACCCGCGCGGCCGACTCGGACATCTTCATCATCACCGCCGGCCTGCGCCGCAAGCCCGATGAAAGCCGCCTCGACCTGATCAACCGCAACGTCGGCCTGTTCTCCCAGATCCTCGACAGCATCAAGACCGCCGGCATGAAACCGGACGCCATCGTGCTCGTCGTCTCCAACCCGGTCGACATCCTCACCCACCTTGCGGTGAGCTTCCTCGGCCTGCCACCCAGCCAGGTCATCGGCCTCGGCACCATGCTCGACACCGCCCGCTTCCGCTCACTCATCGCCAATGACCTCGACCTCGCGCCGACCCAGGTCAAGGCCCTGATCCTCGGCGAACACGGCGACACCATGCTGCCGATCTGGTCGGCCGCCACCGTCGGCGGCCTGCCCCTCACCGGCGTCGAAGGCTGTGACCCCAACTACCAGCGCCAGATCTTCGACCGCACCAAGAAGAGCGGCTCCGAAGTCATCTCGCGCAAAGGCGGAGCCGGCTGGGCCGTGGGTGCCACCATCGCCGAAACCGTGCACGCCATCGCACTCGACAAGAAGCAACTCCTGCCCGTCTCCAGCCTGCAAAACGGCTGCTACGGACTCAAGGACGTCTGCCTGAGCGTGCCCACCATCGTCGGCCGCGGCGGTGCGGAAAAGCACATCGAAATCGACCTCTGGCCGAAGGAGGTGCAGGGTCTGCAGGCGTCGGCCCGCGCGCTCAAGGACATGCTCAAGAATGTTGCCGGCGCCTAGCGCGGCACTCCATCGGCTAACATCAATCTCCCGCAGGGCCCCGTCAATCTTCCATGATTGACGGGGCCTTTTTCTATCTGTAGAAACCTCACCATTGTAACCATCACCACATGACTCAGAACACCAGCTCTCACCCACCCGTCGTTGCCAAAAAGCACCTCGTCACCTTCATTCTGGTCACTGTTCTTTTCCCCCTCTGGGGCTTTGCCAATGACATCACCAATCCGATGGTGGCGGCATTCAAAAAGATCCTGCTCATCACGAATTTCGAAAGCTCACTGGTTCAGGCCGCCTTCTACGGAGGCTACTGTTTTATGGCAATTCCCGCCGCCCTCTTCATTAAAAAATATTCCTACAAAAAGGGAATCCTGGTGGGCCTCGCGCTCTATGCCGGGTCAGCACTTTTCTTCCCCATCGCCGGGCAAATGATGGCATTCTGGGCCTTCCTGTTAGCTTACTTCACGATGACCTGTGGCCTGTCCTTTCTGGAAACAACAGCCAACCCATACATCCTGTCAATGGGATCACCGGAAACCGCCACGCGCCGGCTCAACCTCTCCCAGTCGTTTAACCCGATGGGATCGATCTGCGGTATGTTTGTCGCCATGATCTTCATCCTTTCCAACCTGACTTCCGTCAAACACGATCCGGAGTTGGCACCCGTCCTCGCGACGGAAGCCCATAAGCGCATGAGCGAAGTCACCCAAGCTGACGAGAAAAGCGACATTGAGATCAGCAGCAAAAAACTCAAGCCTGACACCATGTCACTTGATGCCGTCAAATGGGCAAAAATCCAGGAACTCGGACTCGGTAGCTGGGTCGGAGGCAAGGCCAGGATGAATATCGACAACGCGCTGGAAAAAAAATCAGCCGTCAACTGGGATGAGGCACTCACACTCATTCAAGCCGACCACCAACGCCTCGCCAAATCCCTTGTTGTCATAGCGAATACTGAAACCTCCGATGCTGAAAAATGGCAACGGCTGCAAGCCCAGTCACTCGATACCAACCTGACTGCCCAACAAAGAGACCGCATCACCAAGAAGATCAGCAACAACAAGGAAGTCAACTGGGAGCAAAGTCCCATCCTCGACGGGTCACCCGATGAGGAGCAGGCGCGCACGCTCATTGCAAAAACCGACGCCAGCAAATGGACGGGCATCCAAAAAGCCGACCTCAATGTGTTGCAGGGTCCCTACTTCGCCATTGGTCTTGTTGTTGCCGTCTTCTTCTTCATTTTCCTCATCAAAAAACTCCCCGAAGGGCAAGGCGAAGGCGACAAGTCGCTCCACCTCAGTGCCACTTTTCAGCGCCTGTCCAAGAACACCAACTACGTGGGTGGCGTCATCGCCCAGGCATTCTACGTCGGGGTCCAAATCATGGTCTGGACGTTTATCATCCAATACGCCGGCAACGAACTCGGCATGAGGGCATCGACCGCGCAGGGGTACAACATCGTTGCGATGTTCATCTTTGTATCCAGCCGCTTCATCTGCACATTCCTACTCAAGTATGTCAGCCCCGGCGGATTGCTTTCGGCGCTCGCGATTGGTGGCGGGGCACTGATCCTCGGCGTCATCTTCATCAAAGGCATGCCCGGGCTCTACTGCCTGGTCGGTGTCTCCGCCTGCATGTCCCTCATGTTCCCCACCATCTACGGCATCGCCCTGGCCGGTCTCGGCGACGACGCCAAGCTCGGTGCCGCGGGACTCATCGTGGCCATTGGTGGCGGCTGTCTGATGCCGCCGCTGCAAGCCGCCATCATGGACAAGGACGCCTTCCAGTTCGGCTCCATGACCCTCTCCAGCACCCGCGTATCCTTCGTGCTGCCATTCATCTGCTTTGTCGCCATCGCCATCTACGGGTATCTCGCCCACAGGAAGCACATCGGCGAAGCCCAGTCCTAGTCACAGGCCAGCAAGCGCATCAGGTGAAGTTCTCCTCCAGAGAACAAGACTCATCCTGCCACGACCTGGCGAACGGACCGGGCCCGTTCACCAGGCTGGTATGAGCTTCGCCGTTGGCGAAGACAGCCCGTGGCATCACGTCTTGGCCAGGGGCCAAATGCATCCCAGCTATCCCGCCCTGCCCGGTGGTCACCATCACGTCTTGGCCAGGGGCCAAATGCATCCCAGCTGTCCCGCTCTGCCCGTTGATCACCATCGCGTGTTGGCCAACGGCCAAATTCATCCCAGCTATCCCGCCCTGCCCGGTGGTCACCATCACGTCTTAGCCAGGGGCCAAATACATCCCAGCTGTCCCGCCCTGCCCGGTGGTCACCATCACGCCTTGGCCAACGGCCAAATTCATACCAGCCTGGGGATGGAGCTTGCTCCCTCCCTAGGTTGATTTGCGCAATGTGTCGTTCTCTGAAGGAGAACCTCATGTGGTGTTAACGCTAATCCCACAGATACTTTTCATCGAAGCTCACACCGATCTTTTTGAGAAAATCGAGGTATTCCTCCTGAAACGTTCTCACCCTGTGATGCTCTTCCTGGTTGCTGATATACTCGATGAGCGTGGGAAGTTGCGAATACCCCATGGAAAATGCACCATAGCCACGCTGCCAGGCGAACGATTTGTATTGTTCACCTTGCCGGCGAATCCATTTGGTCGAACTTCGTTTCAGATGCCCGAGAAAATCGCTTTGGTTGTCGGTTCTGGGTTGGCGCACAGCGAGGTGGACATGGTCAGCCACACCTCCGACCCGGTAACACTCCCAATTTCTATTGCGTGCACAGGTGGCAAGATAGGCGTGCATCGGTTCTTTGATCTGATCATCCAGATAAGGCACTCTGTCCTTGGTCGAGAAAATAAGATGGACGATGGTCTGGGAAATCGACTGTGGCATGACGCATACTAACAGAACATAAACTAACAAAAAAGGATATTGTTGGAGCACATTTTCCCAGCTGATGTTCTCCTTCAGAGAACGGCGTGTTGGGCACGTGAACCTAGGGAAGGAGCGAGCTCCAGTCCCTAGGCTGGTATGAGATTCGCCGTTGGCGAAATGCCCCCCGCCGCAAGCGGCGGGGCGGCAAACCCGATGCCTCGCAATAACCGACCTAAGCTTCAGCACACCAAAAAGCCCCCGGTGGATTTCTCCGCCGGGGGCTTGTGATTGGTTTGGGGCAGCGAAGGCATGGCTGCCTTCGCTGGCGAGTTAGCTGACCTCTCCGCGGGCCATGCCTTTCTCCTCGAGAGCGGCCTGGGCAGCGGCGAGTTTCGCAACCGGGATGCGGAACGGCGAGCAGGACACGTAGTTCAGACCCGCGCGGTGACAGAACTTCACCGACTCAGGATCGCCACCGTGTTCTCCACAGATACCGATCTTGAGTTTGGCCTTGGTCTGGCGACCGCCCTTGACGCCGAGCTCGACGAGCTGGCCAACGCCAGTTTGGTCGAGACTGGAGAACGGGTTGTTGTTGACCACTTCGGCTTCCTGGTAAGCAGGGAGGAACGAGCTGGAGTCGTCACGGCTGAGGCCGAGGCAGGTCTGGGTCAGGTCGTTGGTTCCGAAGCTGAAGAAGGCAGCGTGCTCGGCGACTTCAGCCGCGGTCAGGCAGGCACGTGGGATCTCCATCATGGTGCCGACGGTGTACTTCAGCTCGGACTTCTTCAGGCCGTGCTTCTCGCGCACCTCAGCGGCAGCTTCGTCGATAACGGCCTTCTGCAGCTCAAGCTCTTTCGCGTAGGACACGAGGGGAACCATGATCTCCGGAACAACCTTGATCTTTTTCTTCTGCACTTCCACGGCGGCTTCAAGAATCGCGGTCGCCTGCATCTTGGTGATCTCAGGGTAAACGATTCCGAGACGGCAACCACGGTGACCCAGCATCGGGTTCTCCTCGTGCAGCGCGTTGATCCGGCCCTTGATGAAGGCAGGCTTCACCTTGAGCTTCTTGGCCAGTTCGCCGATCTGCTTGTTGTCCATGGTGCCGATGAATTCGTGCAACGGTGGGTCCAGCAGACGGATGGTGGCGGGACGACCTTCGAGCGCGGTGAAGATGCCGACGAAGTCTTTCTTCTGGTAAGGAAGAAGCTTCTTCAGCGCCTTGGCCTTGTCGGCTTCGTTGTCGGCGAGAATCATCTCACGGACGGCGTCGATGCGGTCGCCCTCGAAGAACATGTGCTCGGTGCGGGTCAGGCCAATGCCCTGGGCACCGAACTTGATTGCGGTCTCGACCTGGTCCGGTGTATCGGAGTTGGTGCGGACGTCCAGCTTGCGGAGCTTGTCAGCCCAGCTCATGAGTTCGACGAACTTCTTGTAGGTGTCACTGCGCTTGGCAGCAGCCTTGTTTTCAATCAGGCCCTGAATCACCTGCGACGGTGAGGACTTAATCTCACCGGCGTAGACATTACCGACAAATCCGTTCAGCGAAAGGAAATCACCTTCTTTCAGGGTGACACCGTTTCCGCTCAGGGTTTTCTTCGAGTAATCGATCTCCATGCCGTGGGCACCACAGACGCAGACCTTGCCCATCTGGCGGGCAACGAGGGCGGCGTGTGACGAGGCACCGCCACGGGTGGTGAGGATTCCTTCGGCAGCAATCATGCCGCGAAGATCTTCCGGGGAAGTCTCCTGGCGGGTGAGGATGACCTTCTCACCCTTCGCAGCGGCGGCCACGGCGGCTTCCGCCGTGAAGTAGATCTGGCCACTGGCAGCACCAGGGCCGGCGGGCAGGCCGTTGCCAACCTTCTTCGCTTGCTTCTCAGTGGCTGAGTCGAAAATAGGAGCGAGCAGGTGGCTCAAGTCCTCGGCTGGGATACGGAGCACGGCCTCGTTCTTGGTGATGAGCTTCTCCTTGACCATGTCCAGGGCAATGTTGACAGCGGCGAAACCGGTGCGCTTACCATTACGGGTCTGGAGCATCCACAGCTTTCCTTCCTCGATGGTGAACTCAACGTCCTGCACGTCACGGAAGTGCTTCTCGAGAATGCCGCGGATTTTGAGCAGCTCCTTGTTGGACTTGGGCAGATCCTTGGCAAGTTTGGCGATCGGCTTGGGAGTGCGGACACCGGCAACCACATCCTCGCCCTGGGCGTCGATGAGGTACTCGCCGTAGAACACATTGGCTCCTGTGGCGGGGTCACGTGTGAAGGCGACACCCGTTCCCGATCCTTTTCCGGTATTACCGAAGACCATGGCCTGGACGTTGACAGCGGTGCCCCAGGCGGCGGGGATACCATACTTCTGGCGATAGACCTTGGCGCGGTCGTTGTTCCATGAGTTAAACACGGCATTAACGGAACCGGTAAGCTGGGCGTATGGGTCCTCGGGGAAGTCCTTGCCGGAGCGTTTCTTGATGAGCGCTTTGAACTCGGCAACAACCCACTGCAGGCCCTTGACGGAGAGTCCCGAGTCGTCCTTCACCTTGGCCTTGGCCTTGGCTTTGTCGAGGATCACCTCATACGGGTCGTGGTGTTCGCCGGCGTGTGCCTCGACACCCATGACAACGCTGCCATACATCTGGAGGAAGCGGCGGTAGGAGTCCCAGGCAAACTTGGCGTTGCCGGTCTTTTTAGCGAGTGCTTCGACAACCTGGTCGTTAATACCGAGGTTCAGGATGGTGTCCATCATGCCGGGCATGGATTCGCGCGCGCCGGAGCGGACCGAAAGAAGCAGCGGGTTGTCGAGATCACCGAACTTCTTGCCCATGACTTTTTCAATCTTGGCAATGTTGGCGCGGATCTCGGCATCGAGAGTCTTCGGGTATTTTTTACCGTTGTCGTAGTAGTAGGTGCAGACTTCGGTCGTGATTGTGAGGCCGGCAGGGACAGGAAGTCCGATACGGGCCATTTCGGCAAGGTTCGCGCCCTTCCCCCCAAGGAGGTTTTTCTGGGAACCATCACCGTCGGCGGTCGAGCCTCCGAAAAAGTAGACGTTTTGTTGAGTCTCAGGGGCGGGTGCCTTGCGGACTGCCTTTTTGGGGGCAGACTTACGGGCAGCTTTCTTTGCGGTTTTGCGTTTAGCAGTAGCCATCGTGATGCGGGTAGTGTTGTTTTGGTAGTTTTTGTTAGTTCGGAAAATGAGGTGAAACACCGCATCCCCCCGGAAAGAGAGGGCGCAACATAGCAAGGAAATGCAGAGGGTCAAGCCAGCGTTGTGCCCTTTTTCAGGAGGTCCCGCCCATTGCCCCCCACAGAACCAAGCGATGCCAGTCCCGGATTCCCTGTTTGTCTCCAGGCGGCTCGCCCGGCCCACCCCTAGCAACAATCCTGGCCGAACGCCATGACCGTGACTCGGCAGGATCATTCCCTGTCGGGGGCAGGGCTCGGCGATGCCGGCAAACAACAAAAACCGGTGCCTGCGGGTGCTTTTTTTAAAAAATCACCTTGATTTCATTTGGCTTTCTTGATATTAAGCCGCCAATCAGCAACAGATCGCTCCCATGAAAGCAAAACTTTTCACCCTTTTAGCCACGATGGCTGCCACCGTCGGCATCCAGGCATTCACCATTGATTTCAATGGTTTGGTTGTCCCACATCTGACCACGGTCGATGCCTCCACGCCGCTGGTGATTAACGTAGCCGGGTATGGGGATGTCAAATTCGAAGTGGGCCCGGCCAGCGCCGATATCCTGGTGGTTGATACCAACCACAGCAATGACGGGGGCACCACCTTTCAAAACTCCCTGGAACTCGATCCCGGCGAGACTGTGCTTGTGACCTTTCTTGGTCCGCAGGCGATCAATGTCGATTTCGACATCATCGGCATCAATGACGGTGAAAGTGCCAATCCGGTTCCCGTCGGATTTTCAGGCGACGAGTATCAGCTTGACGCCATCGGTGGCAATGGTGTGGGGATTGCGGCGGTCAGCTGGAACGTCGTTCCCGAGCCCAGCAGCGGCCTGCTTGTTTTTATGGGTGTCAGCGCACTCATGTTGCGCCGCCGCCGGTAAAACCACAGCTCTGGTAATTTTTCCCTAGCTACCAGCTTCGCAGAGCGATCATGGGCAGCACCGTCAACATCACGACGATGGCGAGAAGGATCCCCATCTTGATATAATCCACGAACCGGTAACCACCCGGACCCATGACCAAGACATTGGCGGGATGGGAAATCGGGCTGGTGAAACTGGCGGACGCCGCCATCGCCACGGCCATGATGATCATGTGGGGGTGGATTCCAAACCGTGACGCCGCATCGATGGCGATCGGCGCCATGATCAGCACCAATGCGGTTGTCGGAACAATGGTTGTCGCCAGTGCCGTGATGAGATAGAGCCCGATGACCACACCCCAGGCGCCGAAGGGTCGGGCGACCGTTTCCACACCTTGCGCGATCCATTGCGCCGCCCCCGACTCCTGCATCGCGGTTCCCAGCGGGATCATGCAGGCAATCAGAAAGACCGCCTGCCACTCAATGGATCGATAAGCCTGGTCCATACTCAAACAGCGCGATGCCACCATCACCACCACGCCGGAAATCGCTGCCACGGCGATCGGCAAGACGCCAAACAGCACAAGCAGCACCACCGCCAACATCACCAGGGATGCCAAGATGGCTTTGGGCTTGGACTTGGCCCCCGCCAGATCATCCGCCGTCCGCGTGAGTACCAGGAAGTCGGGATCGGAGGTTAGCTCCTCGATTCTCTCCCTCGGTCCGGAAAGCAACAGCGCATCACCAAACTCCAGCTTCACCTCCCGCAGATGCTCGGTCAGAGCACTGCCGCCGCGCCAGATGGCCAGAATCTGCAGTCCGTAACGTCTCCGGAAATTCAGCGCCTTCACCGATTTCCCCACCAGACTACTCCCGGGTGACAACGTGACCTCGGTGTGCCCCACCTCGTTGCGCTGCAGTGGATCCGGCCCGTCCTGTTCACTGACTTCGAGGCTGTGCAGACCGCTGAACAATCTCGCCGTCTCCCGACTGCCATGGACCAGAAGCTTGTCCCCTGGCTGGAGGCGATCGTCCCCTGTTGGGAAATAACTCGATCCTGAATGATGGGCTATCCCGACAATGCGCAGTTGCAGTGTTTCGCCCAGGCCACTCTCTGACAAACTGAGGCCGGTCAGGTAGGAATCGTCCGGGATGAGGAGTTCGAACAAGGTTTCGGTCGGCGGATAAACCTCACCAAGCCGGCTTTCATCCAACAGTTCAATCCCGCAAAAACTCCCACTCCTTGCAAATGTCTCAACATTGTCGCGTCGCGTCTCCACTAACAGTCGGTCCCCTGCCCGGAGTTCGACATCCGACATGCGTCCCCGCATCACCTCGTCACCTCGCCGCACAGCCAGGATGTGGCCGGAAAACCGGGAGGAAAAGCCTGTATCCCTGACCCTCGCCCCCGCCAAGTCGGAATCCTCACCCAGGCTCGCGTAGAGAAATACGACATTCTGCGATGCCAGCAACTCCGTGATCTCGCTTCCCCGTGCCATCTCGAATGCCCGCCACTTGAGGAAATCCCGAAACTCCTCGATGCTCCCCTGGGTAAAAAGAATGTCCCCGCCGTTGAGGACAAAGCCGCCATCAATGTCGGAGTATGTTTTTTTGCCACGCCGCACCGCGTAAACATTCAGACCCAGCACGGCTCCCAACCTCGTATCTTCGAGTGTGCCGCCGCTCAACGGCGAGTCGGGCCTGATGCGCAGCTGAAACCTCCGGTTTTCAATCTTATAATCAAACTCAAACATCGGCCCTGCCGCATTCACCCCGTCGCGGAACGGCCGGGGCATCTCCTTCGGCAGGAGATGCCTGCCGATGAATGCCACAAAAAGATAGCCCACAATCAGGGCCGGCACGCCGATGGGGGCAAAGGAAAACAGGGTGAACGGCTCATACCCGGCCTGTTCCAGCGCGGTTGCCGCCACCAGGTTCGGCGGCGTGCCGATCATCGTCGTCAGACCGCCTAACAGGGAAGCGTAAGCCATCGGCATCAGCAGGCGTGAGGGCGAATTGCCCGTCCGCCGCGCAATATCCATGACCACCGGCAACATCAGTGCTGCCACCCCGATGTTATTCATGAACGCGGACATCCCGCCGGTCGCGAGCATGATGGTGAGGATCATCCGGGGTTCGCTCTCCCCTGCGATGCGATACACCTGTCGCCCGATCACATCCGCGACGCCGGTAGCGCTCAGCCCGGCGCTCAGGATGAACATCGCCCATACCGTGACCACCGCCGGGTTGCTAAAGCCCGCCAACGCCTGTTGTGTGGTGACCTGCCCTGCCAGGGCCAACACGGCCAGCACCAACAAAGCCACGAGATCCATCCGCAGCTTTTCGCTGACAAAAAGCATCAGGGCTACAGCCAGGAGCGTGAGAACAAATCCAATTTCGTAGGTCATCAGTAATTGGCCTGCCATGCTATCAAATCTTTCTGCAGAAGCAAGCCGGCGCTTGGGCGCCCCTGCCCAGGCCGGAACCGCCGGCGACATGGCCGCCGTTTGGCATGCGCCGACCAACAAAAGCCCGGCACCGTCGGAGACGGTGCCGGGCTTGATGATTTTCAGGGATCTCCTGGCGAACGGGCTCTAGGCGCTGACCTCCTCCGTGGGAGTGTCCGTCGAGGGTGTGATATCCGCTTCGGCGGCAGCGATGCCGGCCTCAGAATCGTCGATTTCCTCTTCGGGTTCTTCCTGAACGGGTTCGGGCTCGTCGACGGTGAATTCAATCTCCGTGTCGCGGTGCTGATGGAATCCGGTGCCGGCCGGGATCAGGTGACCCATGATCACGTTCTCCTTGAAGCCACGGAGGTAATCGATCCGTCCGATGGTGGATGCGTCCGTCAGCACACGCGTGGTGTCCTGGAACGATGCGGCGGAGATGAACGATTCGGTCTCGAGGGACGCCTTGGTGATACCAAGGAGAACCGGCTCGGACTCGGCGGGCTTACCCCCGTTTTTAACCACTTCCTCATTGGCCTTCTTGAAGGTCGTCCGATCGATCTGGTCGCCCCAGAGGAATTCGGTATCCCCTGGCTCGGTGATCTTCAGCTTGCGCAGCATCTGACGGATGACGATCTCAATGTGCTTGTCATTGATCTCAACGCCCTGGAGACGGTAAACGCGCTGGACTTCGTTGGTGAGGTGCTCCTGAAGCGTTTGCGCGCCACAGGCCTCGAGCAGATCGTCCGGCGAGATAGGCCCCTCGGTGATCTGGTCACCACGGTGAAGGAAGTCACCCTCGCCGACAACGATATGTTTGCCCATGGGCACCAAGTGATCGGCATGTTCGCCGGTGTCCATGTCGGTGACGATCACCTTCTTTTTACCACGGACGTTTGGCCCGAAGGACACTTCACCGTCGATCTTGGCGATGGTGCAGGCCTCCTTGGGTCGGCGTGCTTCGAAAAGCTCGGCGATACGTGGCAGACCCCCGGTGATGTCACCGGTCTTGGCGATCTTACGAGGCGTCCTGGCAAGCTGGGCGCCGCCCTTGATGGCCTGACCTTCCTTGACGGACAGGTGGGCACCTACGGGAATGGAGTAGCTGGCGATGATTTCGCTGGTCTTCTTGTCGACAATGACGATCTGCGGGTGCAGGTCCTCCTTGTGTTCGGTGACAACCATACCCTTCTTGCCGGTATCCTTGTCGGTCTCGGACTGCACGGTGATGCCCTTGATCATGTCGCGGAATTCGACCTTACCGGCTTTCTCGGTAAGAATCGGAACGTTGTAGGGATCCCAAGTCACGAAGGTAGCACCCTTCTTGACCACTTCTCCATCGGGGATGGAAATAACCGAGCCGATCACGAGGTTGTAGGACTCGAGTTCGAGGCCGTTCTTGTCGCGGACGACGATGGAGCCTTTCTTATTGAGCGCAACGAAGTTGCCATCGGCATCCTTCACGGGACGCACGTCTTTGTAGGCGACAATACCCCCGTTCTTCGCCTTGATGATAGGCTGTTTGAATGATGAGGATGCGACACCGCCGACGTGGAAGGTACGCATGGTCAGCTGGGTTCCGGGCTCACCGATCGACTGGGCGGCGATGATACCGACGGCCTCGCCGAGCTTGGCGACCTTGCCCGAGGCAAGATTCAGACCGTAACACTTCTGGCAGCAACCGCGATCGGCTTCGCATGTCAGGGTGGAACGGATCTTGAGACGCTCGAATCCGAGTTCCTCGATCTTGTTGGCCTCCTTCTCACCGATCAGTTGGCCCACCTTGAGGATGACTTTGTTGGTGATGGGGTCGATGACTTTTTCACCGGAGACACGACCGTAGATGCGTGTGGACAGCGAGGCTGCCTCCTCATCGTTCTCGATGATCGGCATGACGGTGATACCATTAACGGTGCCACAGTCCTCTTCAAAGACGATCACGTCCTGGGAAACATCCACGAGTTTCCGCGTCATGTATCCGGAGTCCGCGGTTTTGAGGGCGGTATCGGCAAGTCCCTTACGGGCGCCGTGGGTGGAGATGAAGTATTCCAGCACCGACAGACCTTCACGGAAGTTCGAGGTGATCGGGCGTTCAATAATATCACCGGACGGCTTGGCCATCAGGCCGCGCATACCGGAGAGCTGCTTAATCTGCTGCTTGTTACCACGGGCACCGGAGTCGACCATCAGGAAGAGCGGGTTGACCAGCTTGTCGCCTTCGTTGTGCTCAAGCTTGCGGTAGAGGGCATCTGCGATGTTATCGGAGGCGTGGGTCCAGATATCGATCACCTGCTGGTAGCGCTCGTTGTCAGTGATGACACCATTGCGATACTGCTTTGTGACTTTCTCGACGGACTCGTAGGCCTTGGCAAGCTCGGCAGGTTTTTCCTCGGGAACAACCATGTCGATGATACCGATGGAGATGCCGGAACGGGTCGCCTCCTTGAAACCGAGGCTCTTGAGGTCATCCAACACCAGGACGGTGTCGGCCTGGCCGGCAACCTGGTAACAGCGCCAGATAATGTCACCGATCTGGGACTTACCTACGTTGAAGTTGATGAATCCGAGACCAGACGGCCAGATCTCATTGAAGCGGACACGACCGGGCGTGGTGGTGATGATCTTCGGCTCGGGATCGCCATAGTGCTTGTCCTTCGATTGGTAATCAGGGTTCCGCAGGCGGATCCAGTCGTGATACTTCACCTTGCGGCTGGCAATGGCGAACTCGACCTCGGTGGTGTTTTCAAACAGCGGCAGGTGGATCTCCTTACGGGCTTCGACCTCCTTCGCGGTGGGGGTGCGGGCGTAGGTAAGGTAGTAGGAACCGAGAATGATATCCTGCGAAGGAACCGTGATCGGCTTACCACTGGCGGGCGAGAAGATGTTGTTCGGTGCCAGCATCAACTGGCGTGCCTCCATCTGCGCCTCAATGGAAAGAGGCACGTGCACCGCCATCTGGTCGCCATCAAAGTCGGCGTTGTAGGCAGTACAAACGAGGGGGTGCACACGAATCGCGGAACCCTCAATCAACACAGGTTCGAAAGCCTGGATCGAGAGACGGTGCAGCGTAGGCGCACGGTTCAGCATGACAGGGTGGCCCTTGGTCACCTCCTCGAGAATGTCCCAGACCTCGGTGGTCTTGCGGTCGATCATCTTCTTGGCACTGCGCACGGTGTGGCAGTAGCCGAGGTCCTTGAGACGGCGGATGATAAAGGGTTCGAACAGGGTCAGAGCCATCTTCTTGGGAAGACCACACTGGCCGAGCTTGAGGTCAGGTCCCACCACGATCACGGAACGGCCGGAGTAGTCGACCCGCTTACCGAGAAGGTTCTGGCGGAAACGCCCGCCTTTACCCTTGAGCATGTCGGAGAGTGACTTCAGGGCGCGGTTTCCCGCACCGGTGACGGCGCGGCCGTGACGGCCGTTGTCGAAGAGGGCGTCCACGGCCTCCTGCAGCATGCGCTTCTCATTGCGGATGATGACATCGGGGGTTTTGAGCTTGAGCAGGTTCTTCAGGCGGTTGTTCCGGTTGATGACGCGCCGGTAGAGGTCGTTCAGATCGGAGGTGGCAAAGCGGCCGCCTTCCAATGGCACCAGCGGACGGAGGTCCGGAGGAATCACGGGCAGGACGTTCATGATCATCCACTCAGGCCGTGTCTTCGACTGGGCGAATCCACGGGCGAGCTTGATACGCTTGGCGAGTTTCTTCTTCGTCTGCTTGGAACGGGTGTTGAGCATGTCCTCCTCCAACTGCGCCGTGAGCTCGTCGAGCTTCACCTGGCTCAGCAGGGACTGGAGCGCCTCGGCGCCCATCTCGGCTTTGAAGCTTCCTTCGCCGTACGCGTCCTCGGCATCGAAAAACTCGACCTCGCTGAGAAGCTGGCCGTGTTGCAGCTCGGAGTTCCCGACGTCGGTCACCACGTAATCCTCGTAGTAGATGATGCGCTCAAGCTGGCGGGCGGCGAGGTCGAGGACCAGGCCGATACGGCTGGGCATACACTTGTAGAACCAGATGTGGGAAACGGGAACGGCAAGTTCGATGTGGCCCATGCGCTCGCGGCGAACGCGGGAGAGGGTCACCTCGACGCCACAGCGGTCGCAGACCACGCCCTTATGCTTGATCCGCTTGTACTTTCCGCAGGCGCATTCCCAGTCGCGGGTGGGCCCGAAGATGCGTTCACAGAACAACCCGCCTTTTTCGGGTTTGAAGGTCCGGTAATTGATGGTTTCCGGGTTCAGCACTTCGCCGCTGGACCAGGAACGGATGATTTCAGTCGATGCCACCGTGATGGCAACGTGATCGAACTGCTCAGGCTTGTCATTGACTCCGAAGAGTTCACGCAGGTTTGTTTCAACGCTCATTGTATTAAGTTTATTGGTATTCAGTATTCAGTCTTTAGCATGAATCACCGCTTTCGCGGCGGGTGTTGTTTTTCTGCGGTTAGAGTGTAAGATCGTCGAGTGAGAAGTCAGCGCCTCCTGCCTTCGGTCGACCTCCCGTTCCCGGTCGGACGTCCAAGCAGAGCGACTGCATTTCCTTCATCAGCACATTAAAGGATTCCGGGGTGCCGGCCTCGAGGTTGTTGTCCCCCTTGACGATGGCTTCGTAGATCCTTGTGCGTCCCTGGACGTCATCGGACTTCACGGTGAGGATTTCCTGCAGGGTGTAGGCGGCGCCGTAGGCCTCCAGGGCCCAGACCTCCATCTCACCAAATCGCTGACCACCGTACTGGGCCTTACCCCCGAGCGGCTGCTGGGTAACAAGGCTGTACGGGCCAACGGCACGGGCGTGAATCTTATCGGCGACGAGGTGGCCGAGCTTGAGCATGTAGATCATGCCGACCACGACGGGGTTCTGGAAGGCTTCGCCGGTGCGACCATCGTAGAGGGTCGATTTGCCGCCGATGGTGCCATCCTTGCCGTCACCAATCCAGGTGTATCCGGCGGTTTCGGGCTCGTCTTTCCTGCGTTCACGGACTTCACCGTTGTCACCGACGTATTTGACGCCGTCGACCTGCTTGGCTCTGCTCATGAACTTCCAGATTTCCGCTTCCGGGATACCGTCGAAAATCGGGGTGGCCACGGTGAAGCCGAGCGCCTTGGCGGCGACACCGAGGTGGGTTTCAAGAACCTGGCCGACGTTCATCCGTGATGGCACACCGAGTGGGTTCAGGCAGATCTCAACGGGCGTTCCGTCGCTGAGGAAAGGCATATCCTCTTCGGGGACGATGGTTGCGACCACACCCTTGTTACCGTGACGTCCGGCCATCTTGTCACCCACGGAAAGCTTGCGCTTGGCGGCGACGAAGACCTTGACCTCCTTGATGGCGCCGGGATCGATTTCCTCACCGCTCTCGAGCTGGTCGAGGCGGCGTTCACGGTCGACATCCAGCTCACTGAAGCGGCCTTCGAAGGTGGAGATGATCTCGAGGATCTTGTTCCGGATCGGGGACGGGTCGATTTCGATGTGATCGTAGATTGCGGCGAGCTTGCGCAGCAGCGTCTTGGTGATCTTGCGGTTCGCGGGGATGATGATCTCGCCGGTCTGGGCGTTGACGACGTCGAGCGGGATTTTTTCCCCGAGGAGGATGTCTGAGAGTTTCTCAGTCAACTGCTCGGTGAGCTGGTCCTTCTTTTTCTTGTATTCGTCGTTGATCTTCTTGACCTGCTTTTTGAGTTTCGAGGGATCGAGTTCGTTCTCCCGCTTGCGGGCGAGTCCGTGGGTGACCACGCGGATATCCTGGACGATACCGGTGCAACCGGAGGGCACACGCAGCGAGGTATCCTTCACGTCGGCGGCTTTTTCACCGAAGATGGCGCGCAGGAGGCGTTCCTCCGGGGCGAGTTCCGTTTCCGACTTGGGAGTGATCTTACCCACGAGAATATCGCCGGGTTTCACTTCCGCACCGATGCGGATGATGCCGTCGTGGTCGAGGTTCCTAAGAGCCTCGTCACCGACGTTGGGAATGTCACGGGTGATTTCCTCGGGTCCCAGCTTGGTATCGCGCGCGGCGCACTCAAACTCGGAGATGTGGATGGAGGTGTAGATATCCTCCTTCACCACCTTCTCGGAAATCACGATGGCATCCTCGAAGTTGTATCCATTCCACGGCATGAATGCCACCAGGATGTTGCGACCGAGGGCGAGCTCGCCATTTTCGGTGTTAGGTCCGTCTGCGAGCACGTCGCCGACCTTGACCTTGTCGCCGCGGTTGCAGATTGGCCTTTGGTTCAGACAGGTGCCGGCGTTGGAGCGCATGAACTTGCGCAGCGGGTAGGCGAAGATGCCCTTGGCGGGATTACTTCTCACTGCGGTCATGTCACTGAGGAACTTCTCGTCGGAAACGGGAAGCTCTCCATCCTTGGTGGTGATGATGATCTCTGCGGTGGCTGCGGCGACGATTCCGTCGGCCTCAGCGGTGATGACCGCACGGGAGTCCTCGGCGGCCTTGGCCTCCAGTCCGGTTCCCACAAGCGGGGCATCGGAGATGAGCAGTGGCACACCCTGACGTTGCATGTTGGCACCCATGAGCGCGCGGTTGGCGTCGTCGTGCTCGAGGAAGGGAATGATTCCGGCAGCCACGGATACGAGCTGCTTGGGAGACACGTCCATGTATTGCACTGTGCTCGGATCGACCTCGATGAATTCGCCGCTTTCGCGGGCCGTGATTTTCTCGGTAAGGAAGTTACCTTTCTTGTCGATCGGGTTGTTCGCCTGGGCGATCAGGAATTCCTCTTCCTGGTCAGCGGTCACGTATTCGATTTCGCTGGTCACTTTACCGTTCTTGACGAGGCGGTAGGGTGTCTCAATGAAGCCGAACTCGTTGATCCGGGCGTAGGTACAGAGGGAGTTGATCAGGCCGATGTTTGGACCCTCGGGGGTTTCGATCGGGCAGATCCGCCCGTAGTGGGACGTGTGCACGTCTCGCACTTCGAAGCCGGCACGGTCGCGGTTCAGGCCTCCCGGTCCGAGTGCGGACAGGCGGCGCTTGTGGGTCAGCTCGGCCAGAGGGTTGGTCTGGTCCATGAACTGGGAGAGCTGGCTACGTCCGAAGAAGTCACGGATGACGGCACTGAGTGCCTTCGGGTTAATGAGTTTCTGGGGGGTCATGCCCTCGAGGTTGACATCAAAGAGCGTCATACGTTCCTTGACGAGGCGCTCGGTGCGGGCGAGGCCGACGCGGCACTGGTTGCCGAGCAGTTCGCCGACGGCGCGGACGCGACGTGAGCCAAGGTGGTCGATATCGTCGAGCACGCCCTCGCCTTTTTTCAGGCGGAGGAGGTATTTAACCGCGCCCAGGAAGTCATCGGGCACCATCACACGGGCCTTGGGATCAATATTGAGCTTGAGCTTCTGGTTGATCTTGTAGCGGCCGACGCGGGTGAGGTCATAGCGCTTCTCATCGAAGAAGAGGCGGTCGAGCAGCGCCTTGGAGTTGGTGACGGTTGGCGGATCGCCGGGGCGAAGTTTACGGTAGATGTCCTTAAGGGCGGACTCCTCGTCGTGTGCGGGGTCTTTTTTAAGCGACTTGAGAAGGATTTCGTCTTCGCGGGAGTCAATGACGTCGATGGTTTTGTGTCCCATTTCAATCAACTGGCGCACGATACCGATGGTGAGCGGCTCGTAGGCTTTGGCGATGACCAGCTCACCGTCAAGGATGTCCTCGAAGGTCACCTTCTGGGCGAGCTCCTCCTCGTCGGCCTTTTTGTTGAGCTTGAGTTTCTCGATGTTGTAGAACTGCTCGCACAGGTCACGGTCCGTCGGCCAACCCATGGCGCGCAGGAAGGTGGTCGCCAGGAATTTTCTTCTGCGACGGCGGCGGTCGAGGTAGACGTAGAGCAGGTCGTTGGTATCAAACTGGGTTTCCAGCCATGATCCGCGGTCGGGAATGATCCGGAAGGAGTGCAGGAGTTTGCCGTTCAGGTGAGTCGAAGTCTCGAAGCAGATTCCGGGCGAACGGTGGAGCTGGGACACGATGACACGCTCGGCGCCATTGATGACAAAGGTGCCACGGCGGGTCATCATGGGCATTTCACCCATGTAAACGCGTTCTTTCTTGGTGCCACTCTCGTCCTTGAGCTTGAAGGTCACATAGAGTGCGGCGCTGAAGGTCTCGCCGGTCTGGAGGGACTCGAGGGCGGTCGCCTTGGGTTCCTCGATGTCGAAGGCTATGAATTCCAGCGTGATTGCCTCATCGTAACTCTTGATGGGGAAAATCTCACGGAAAACGGCTTGAAGTCCGGAGTCGTCCCGCTGTGAGGCCGGGATTTCTTTTTGCAGAAAATCCTCGTAGGACTTGCTTTGGACCTCGATCAAATTCGGGGGTTCGATAACTTCTTCAATCGTTCCGTAGTAGCGTCTTTCGGCCATAATAAGTAGTGGGTAGTGAGCTGTGGGTTAGCTGGATGCGGGATAGGCAGTTTATACAACGGGAAACGGGTGCTTTCTGAACGATCTGCCGGAGGCAGGTTTACCCGCACTGTTTCCAGTCCGGGCCATGCAGGTTACACTTGATGTTTCGAGGTGTGGTGGATGTGAATTTTCAGGAAACGTCTTTCCTGGTGATTCACGGGCGGGTTTCAAACATGTCTTCGCTCAGGCCATGAGAGGCGTTTGTGGCGCGCAGATGCGGACCAAGTGGAGTCATGTTTGAATGCCGACCGCGGATTGTTTTTTGATGATCGTTGGAGGGAATGTGCAGAGGACTGACTTGTGTGTGGTGCCGGTGATGACACCACACACAAAGAAAGTCTTGTTTGCTTTGAAGAACTACTTCAGTTCAATCTTGGCACCAGCTGCTTCCAGCTTGGCCTTGGCTGCTTCGGCATCGTCTTTCGATACACCTTCCAGGACGGGAACGGGAGCGCTCTCGACCAGTTTTTTGGCATCGGCGAGTCCGAGTCCGCTAGCAACTTCGCGCACTGCCTTAATGACAGCGATCTTGTTACCACCGGCTTCGGCGATGACGACGTCGAATTCAGTCTTTTCCTCGGCATCCTCAGCAGCAGCAGCAGGTGCGGCGGCGGCGGCGGCGGGAGCGGCGGCGGAAACGCCCCACTCTTCTTCGAGGGATTTTACAAGCTCAGCGGCTTCGAGCACGGTGAGTTTACCTAATTCTTCAGCTATTTTTTTAATGTCAGACATGTTGTTTTTTCTCCTTTTGGTATCGTCGCGCCCGGAGCTTCCGGACATTTCAGCTCTTATGCCTAAGATCCGACGAATTAACCTTATTTTTTATCAGGCGCATCCCTGGAGGGGAATACGCCATCCGTTCAGATTGTTTTTACCCTTCGTGTTTGGCTTTGATGACGCGGGCCAGCGATGCGGCGGGCTCGGTGATGGTGCGGACCAGCTGGGTTGCGGGTGCGTTGATGACGGCGAGAAGCTGCGCAAGCAGGGCATCACGGGACGGCAGATCGGCCAGCACGGCGATTTGTGCACTGTCGAGCACGTCGCCGTCGAGGATGCCGGTTTTGACTTCGGGTTTTTTAAATTCCTTGACGAAGCCCTTGATGGTTTTGGCGGCGCCGCAGACATCATCTTCTCCGGTCACAAAGGCGGTTTGGCCGAGAAGGTGTTCGCTGATATCGGGGAGCTTGGCGTTCTCGAGAGCCTTACGCATGTAGGAGTTCTTGGCGACGTGGCACTCGGAGCCGTTTTGGACGAGGCGATTGCGGAGTTCGTCGAACTCGGGAACCGTCATGCCGGTGTAGTCAACCACCAGGACGAAAGGGGATGAGTTAACGCGCTCGAAAAGCTCGTCGATGATGTATTTCTTATCAGGATTCATGGTTGTATCTCCTTGGGTTGATTAGTTAACGGTGTAAAGCGAGGATTCGAGGGCGACCCCTGGGCACATGCTGGCGGCCAGGGTAACATTCTGGATGTAGTTGCCCTTGGCGGTTGCCGGCTTGGCCTTGATCACGCTTTCGATCAGCGCGGTGGTATTTTCAGAAAGTTTGTCGGCGGTGAAGGACGCCTTGCCGATGGCGGCGGAAACGTTCCCATTCTTATCGAGCTTGTAGTCGATGCGTCCCGCTTTGACCGCGTTCACGGCGGCGGCGGTGTCATCGGTGACGGTGCCTGTCTTCGGGTTGGGCATGAGGCCACGCGGTCCGAGGACACGGGCGATCTTGCGCACCTCAAGCATGGCGTCCGGAGTGGCGATGGCGGCGTCGAAATCGGTGAAGCCCCCCTGGACTTTTTTGATCAGATCCTCCATGCCGACCTCTTCAGCGCCTGCGGCGACGGCGGCTTTGGCGGCATCACCGCTGGCGAACACAACGACGCGGACATTTTTGCCGGTGCCGTGGGGCAGTGCGACCGAGCCGCGGACCATTTGGTCGCTCTTCCGGGGATCGATACCCAGTTTAAAGGAAAGTGTGACAGTGGGGTCAAACTTGGGTGCGGGGAACTTTTTAATGATCCCCACGGCGTCTTCGAGGCCGTATTGCTTGTCTGCATCGACAAGTGCGGCCGCTTGTTGGTAGCGTTTGCTTCTTTTGCTCATTGTTTGGGTTGCAGTGCGGGCGGAGTTCGGCGTGGTGCCTTGTTCCTCCTGCGGGTTTGTTCGTCGAAGCGGCCTTCGGCCGCCTTTAGGATGAGAGGTTGCTGGATCAAAGAGGTTGGAAACCTCATCGATGCTTTTTACATGCCTGTGATTTCGAGGCCCATCTGGCGGGCGGTGCCGGCGAGAATTTTGGCGGCTTGCTCGGGATCGTCGGTGTTGAGGTCGGCGATTTTGAGGCCAACGACTTCCATCAGTTGAGCCTTGGTGATGCTGCCGCACTTTTCCTTGTTCGGCTCACCGGATCCGGACGCAATCTTGGCGGCCTTCTTGAGAAGCACCGCTGCGGGTGGGTTCTTGGTGATGAAGGTGAAGGATGCGTCCTTGTAAACGGTGATGACAGTGGGCAGGAGATCGCCGGCCTGCTTTTGAGTGGCGGCGTTGAAGTCCTTGCAGAACTGCATGATGTTGACACCGGCCTGACCGAGCGCGGGACCGACAGGTGGGGACGGGTTGGCTTGACCTGCTTGGATTTGCAGTTTGAGAACGGATTTAATTTCCTTGGCCATGATAGTGTTGGTTTAGTAGTTAGATGGGATGATTTGCTGTGAATGGGGCGGATGCGCGGTGCGCTAGGCTTTTTCGACTTGCCATGCTTCGAGTTCGACGGGTGTCGCTCGTCCGAAAATGGTGACGGAAACAAGCAATTTGCCCGTCTCGTGATCGATTTCTTCGATGATGCCCGTTTGACCTTCGAAGGGACCGTCTCCGACTTTAACCGCGTCACCGGTTTCAAAGCTGATGGCGGGCCGGACGTTTTCCTCGCGTTCCTTGATCTGGCCGAGCATTCCGTCGACCTCACGCTGACGCATGGGGATGGGCTTGTGTTTGGTGCCGGCAAAGCCGATGACGCCATCCATGTCCTTGATGAAGTACCAGGTCTTATCGACAAGCTCATTATTTTCATCAAAGAGCTTCATGTTGACGATGACGTATCCGGGGAAGAATTTGCGCTTGGTCTCGATTTTCTTGCCCTTGCGGTTTTCCTCAACGCGCTCCTGGGGGACGAGGACATCAAAGACGTAGTCTCCCATTTCCTCGGATTCGACGAGGCGTTTGATGCGATCGCGCACTTTCTGCTCCTGGCCGGAGAGAACGTGGACGACGTACCATTGCTTGCGTGCTTCTGGGATGGCGGGCATGGGCTGAGTTGGTGTTAGAAAAGTGGTTGGAGGTAGTTGGCCGCCTTGGTTGGCGCGGGTCGGGCTAGCCGATCAACGGGGAGGGGCGGGGAGAGGTGACGGACTAGATACCGAGGTTGGTCAGCATGGCGAGCACCTTGGTGGCCAGCACGTCGAAGAGAGAAACGAAACCGGCGAGAAGGATCATGGCGACGAGCACCACGAGGGTGGAGTCGACCAGTTCTTTGTATTTTTGGAAGCCTTTGATCTTGGGATCATTTTCCCACGGCCATGAAGCCTTGCGGAGCTCGGCTTTGACTTCGTGGATAAAGGTGGCGATTTTCCTGAACATACTGTTGAGTTGGAGTAGCCTGCGCGGCGCTGGCTGGTTGGGTGCTTTTGAATGGCTCGGGAGCCGTTTGGAGGTATGGGTGGGGAAAGATGGCAGGGAAGACAGGACTCGAACCTGCAACTTTCGGTTTTGGAAACCGACGCTCTACCAATTGAACTACTTCCCTGTGATGTCTTTGCTTTTCCTTATACTGCCACTGATACTCCGTGTTTGCACGGGGTGATGTTTATTTCCTTAGGCGACTGAGGGGCACTCCAGTATGACTACCGAAGTGCCCCCAAAACCAGCCTATCGGCAGCCCTCGGGGAGAAAGCCGCCAGACCTAAGATAACTTAGACAAGGATTTCACCCACACGTCCGGCACCGACGGTGCGTCCACCTTCGCGGATGGCGAAGCGCATGGTCTTCTCCATGGCGATGGGGGTGATGAGAGTGACTTCGAGCTCGACATTGTCGCCAGGCATCACCATCTCGACACCGTCGGGAAGTTTGATGCTGCCGGTAACGTCTGTCGTACGGAAGTAGAACTGAGGACGGTAGTTGCTGAAAAACGGTGTGTGGCGGCCACCTTCGTCCTTGCTGAGAACATAAATCTCACCTTTGAACACTGTGTGGGGAGTCACGCTACCCTTCTTGGCGATAACCTGACCGCGCTCGAGGTCGTCCTTCTTGAGACCACGCATGAGCAGTCCGACGTTGTCGCCTGCACGACCTTCGTCGAGAAGCTTGCGGAACATCTCGATGTCGGTGACGGTTGTGGTCTGGGTGTCGCGAATACCGACGATCTCGACCTCTTCCATCTTCTTGACAATACCGCGCTCAATACGGCCGGTGGCAACGGTGCCACGACCTTCAATGGAGAACACGTCCTCGATTGGCATGAGGAAGTCCTGGTCCACGGGGCGCTCGGGCTCGGGGATGTAGCTGTCGACAGCGTCCATGAGCTTGAGGATGTTTGCCTTTTGCTCGGCATCGCCTTCGAGAGCCTTGAGGGCGGAGCCGCTGATGACGGGAATGTCGTCACCGGGAAATTCATAGGCGCTGAGCAGTTCGCGGATTTCCATTTCAACGAGTTCGAGGAGTTCCTCGTCGTCGACCTGGTCCGTCTTGTTCATGAACACAACCAGAGCGGGGACACCGACCTGACGGGCAAGCAGGATGTGCTCGCGGGTCTGGGGCATGGGGCCGTCTGCTGCGGAGACCACGAGGATGCCACCGTCCATTTGGGCGGCGCCGGTGATCATGTTCTTGACGTAGTCAGCGTGACCTGGGCAGTCAACGTGAGCGTAGTGACGGTTTGCGGTCTCATACTCGACGTGTGCCGTGGAGATGGTGATACCGCGCTCGCGCTCCTCGGGAGCGGCGTCAATATCAGCGTATGCCATAGCTTTTCCGCCGCCTGCTTCAGCAAGGATGCTGGTGATTGCTGCGGTGAGCGTTGTTTTGCCGTGGTCAACGTGACCGATTGTGCCGACGTTTACGTGTGGCTTGTTTCTTTCAAATGCTTCTTTAGCCATGATGTTTTGTTCTGTTGATTGCCCTTTTGAGGGGCTGCTGGTTTTTTCTTATTGGTTGATTGCTCTGGACTGGAGCTCTTGGCCGGAATTGAACCGGCGACCTCGTCCTTACCAAGGACGCGCTCTACCCCTGAGCTACAAGAGCGTTCGCCCGTGTTCGCTGCCCCTTGACTTCCTGGGGAACCCGTCATTCCAAAGCCGAAAAAATCGAATTTGAAAATAACGCATCCACTTGAGTTACCGAGGGAAAGCGGGCGGCAAACTAGCAGAGAGTGGGCGGCTGTCAAAAAAAATCTCTCCTATTTCGATCTTTTTTGATATGGGGCCCGTTTTTCGTGGTTTTCAGTCGACCATTAAGGTTTCTCGTATTGTCAGTACATATTAGCAATTACGAAAATGCACGTGCATTCATCACTGAGGCGGCTGGGCGCGAAAGCTGGTTGAACTCACTCGGTGGATTCACTTTTTGGCATGGAGGGTCCGCCAAGCGCCGGGCAGGACAAAAACCGAGCACAGCATGGTGAGGACGATGCCGATCGCACACAGTGTGCCCATCCCGGCGAGGGCGTCGTTGGAAGCCGTGGCGAGCGAGCCGAAGCCAATGGCCGTTGACACTCCGCAGAAGATCAGCGCCTTTCCGATGCCGTGCCAGACTTTCGCCGGCTGGTCGGCGTGGCGCCGCAACGCCATGACCATATGGATGCCGTAATCCATGCCCATGCCCAGGAGGAGGGGGATGGCAATAATATTGAGCATATCCCAGTCGACCCCCAGTATACGCATGCCGGCAACGGTCACCAGCATCGGGGCGGCGAGGCAGGTTGAGACCAGCACGACATCGCGTATGTCGCGGAAAACGACGACCAGCATCACCAGCAGTATCGCTCCCATGGGCACGAAGACATGGGTTACGTCACGGTGGATCATGGGGAGCACGGCGGGACTCAGCAGTGACCATCCGGAGGTGTATGCGCCATCTGCATTGAGTTTTCTGAGCACCGCCAGCTCGCCACTGCTAGGTTCTGCCGCGAGATCGCTAACGACGCGCCCTTTGGCCACTCCCCCACCCTGCGGCTTGCGCCAGAGGTAGCTTTGCAGGATCTCCAACGCGGCATGGCTACGCGGATAGATCAGCCCCCGGCGGTCATGGAATGCCTGCAATGCTTTGAAGGTGCTGAGTGAAAGCGACATCCCGTCGTCCGAAAATCCGAGCTCGCGGGCTTCTGTCAAAAGGCGTTGTTGCGAGTCAAGCAGGTGCGCGAGCTTGGCCCGGTTACGCGTCTGGCGGGCCATGTCCGGCCATATCCCGGTGGGCATGAATCCGCTCGTAATCTGTTGCCGAGCCGCCGCCGCATCCAGTCGTGTTTGAGCTTCGCGAAGACGTCCGAGCATCTGCTGGTCATCGGCGGCCTCGACAACGACCTGGATTCCGAGGGTGTTCCATGCCGGGAAACGATCCTTAATCCGGGTCATTGCTTCCATGCCTGGCGAGTAATTGGGCTGCATCACGGAAAAATCAAACGTGAGACGAGGCGGGTGCATCACCATGATGGTCAGCCCGGAAGCCAGTACCGTGCCAGCCAGAATTAGGGTGGCGAAGCGAGGGGGCAAAAACCCGTGCGCCGGGCGCAGCCGATCCGACTCACGGGTTTCGGCCGCTCGGGAAGGAGTATTCAGTCGTGCCCGGCTTACAAGCGGCAGGTAGAGGAGCAGCATCACGGCCGCCCCGGCGAGGATGCCGATAGCCACCAGCACGCCGAGCTGCCGCACACCGGGCAGGCTACTTAAACACAGCGCGGCAAAAACGGCGGCGGTCGTGAGCGCAGCCCACGCAATCCCCTTGGTCACGGCGCCCCGGAGGTGCGCCTCATTTTGCCCGGAAACCCTCGCCTCCTGACAGATCACCATCCCGTAATCGACGGCCAGCCCAATCAGGATGGAGGCGAAACCAACGCTCAACATGCTCAGCTCACCATAGATCAGGCTGGCAAAACTGAGGGTCACGACGAAGATCAGCGACAACATTCCGGCCAGCGTCAGGAGCAACCTGAGCTGTTTCTGCATCCGCCAGAAAAGCAAACTGACCAACAAAAGAGTCAGGCCCACGGTGCCGCGGACATCTTTTTCCATGCCGCCACCGACCTCCGAGGTGAATACGGGCCCGCCGGTGAAGGCAAGGTCGACCCATGCGTGGTCGCCACCATCCTGCCACGCCTTCGCGGCAGTCTGAACCTGTACGATCCACTGCCGCGTCGCCCGGTAACCGGACACCGGCTCGGAGGGCCGGACGAACATCAGGTGCATCCTGCCATCACTACTCTGATAGCCGCCGTCCTCGGACCCGCTGCGCTCAAAAACCCTAGCCGAGTCATGGCCCAAAAAACCGAACGGGTCACGGGCCGAAAGCTGCATGGAGGAGACATCCATGACGGTACCGAGGCGTTGCAATGCCTGTTTCAGCTTCGCCTTCGACTGCCCCTCCGCCAAACTCGCGATCAACGCATTCCACTGTGACTCATCGCCATTCAACCACAAATACGCCATCAGCTCCCCGAGCCCGTCCGGATCCTCTTCAAACACCGGACGCCACCTCGCCTCACTGACCACTGCACTTTGCCTGAGATATCGGGAGAGAGAATCAGCCTCATCGTCCAGCAGGCCCGCATCCTCCTCCCCACATTCCATGGAGATGATCAGTGCGCCACCGCGCTCCAACACATCCCGGTGAACCTTCAACCCATGCACTTCGGGCACTTCCGCGGGCAGCATGGCCAAAATGTCCGTGTCAAACCCAAGGCGTAACAAGCCTGCGAGGGAGACGAACACCAGCAGAACCACGATGACAATCTTTCGCACGGTGACAATCTAAAAAAAATACCCGCTGATGTCGAGCCGCCATCACCGGCACTTACGCGCCATTGATACGAGCTATCGTATGCTCATGCACAGTCCCCCCCTTCCAAATCGCCCTCTCTTTCAGAGTCCTTCTGGACTTTCGCAGCGCGCGGCACGTGTATTGTCTCGCGATCAGAGGCATGGCGGGAGGAAGCACCGAGCGAATCCCTGCCGTCCACTGCCGTAAAGTAGCGGTCGGCCATGATTTCCATGCCGTGGAATGCCCAGTCCTCGATTGTCATGCCCGCATCAAGTGCCGCTAGATTCCACCGACTGAACTGGGCGTAGGTGGGGTGCAGCACCAGCGTGTTCTTTACAATCTCGGCTTTCCTCTCCTGCTCTTTTTGGTCCATCAGTGACTGGCAGGCGAAGACCTGGCTCTTGGGAACCCCTTTCGTCCTCCAGTTGAATACCGTTTGAGCCTCTTTGTTAAGTGCCTTGGCTACATCCCTCGGACTAAAATTGTTGGATTCCATCCAGCTAAAAAATAAGGCTGAAAAGCTTTCTTCCATGAGGGGACTCTTACCCTTTTTGCTAGAGAAAGAAAGATGAAAGATGTTCTCTTTTCAGAAGAAATATTACCTTTTTAGGGTTGACTGTTACCTATTTGGGTAATAGGTGTCCTTGCAGTTATGGAAAAAGACGAAATCGAGCAACAGATTAGTTTCGACCCAAGGCGCTATACGCCAAAGGTCCAGGCTCTGATCATTGCCAAGTCCGAGGAGTGGGGCTGCCCACCCTCGGAGACGGTGGCGAGGCTGCTGGATGGACTCGCCGAAAAGATCAACGATCCCGCCCCCAACGATGAAAACTAACGCCACATCCCCTCTGGCTCTGGGCAGCGGCCCCGGCATGCCGATCAACTGATTTTGCCACAACACACACAACTCTTTTGGTGGGGGCAGGGTATTGCGGCGGGGGATTCTTCCCTTGGTTAACTTATACACCTCCTTCTGTAACCGCATCAAAGCAGGAGCCCACCAAAAGAACTTCAGACAAAACCCGCGTGCCGGTCCTCGTCGCGGACATCGGGTTGAGGTGTGATGACGGATTGCCCTCGGGGAAAATATCTGTAAGCTCACAGGCGTGTTTATTTTTGGCACCGACCTGCTCTTCAGCTCTCGCCTTGAATTCGGCCCCATCCTAGCGGGTCTACTTGGCGGTCTCGCGCTGTTCCTCTTCGGCATGGACCAGATGGCCGCAGCGCTCAAACTGATTGCGGGTGACGGCCTGCGAAAAATCCTCTCCAAGCTGACCACCAATCGGTTCACAGGGGCGATGGCGGGTGCGGCAATCACCTCCATCATCCAGTCGTCCTCGGTGACGACCGTTCTTGTGGTCGGCTTCATCTCAGCCGGGCTGATGAATCTTTCGCAGTCCATTGGCATCATCATGGGAGCGAACATCGGCACGACCATGACGGCGCAGATCATCGCCTTCAAGGTCACTAGGTATGCGCTGCTGCTCATTGGCACGGGGTTCTCGCTCTCATTCTTCCTGAAAAACGAACGTATCCGGCATTACGGCAGGATGATCATGGGCCTTGGCCTGGTCTTCTACGGGATGCAACTGATGAGTGATGGCACGCGCCCCCTGCAATCGTATGCGCCTTTTATCGAGTTCATGAAAAACCTGGACTCACCATTGTTAGGGATTGCCTTTGGTGCTATTCTCACGGCACTCGTCCAAAGCTCCTCGGCCACCACGGGGGTTGTCATTGTTCTCGCCAGCCAGGGCCTCCTCCCTCTGCATGCCGGGATCGCGCTGATCTTCGGTGCCAACATCGGCACCTGTTTCACGGCGTGGCTCGCGTCGTTAGGGAAATCGCGGGAGGCCAAGCGCGCCGTCACCGTGCACATCCTCTTCAACGTCGCGGGGGTCATGCTCTGGTTCCTGCTGATCCCCCAGCTCGCGCAATGGGTGAGGATGATATCGCCCCAGGCGACGGATCTCGAAGGAGCCATGCGCCTCGCGTCGGAAACCCCCCGCCAGATTGCCAATGCGCACACCGTCTTCAACGTCGCCAACACACTGGTATTCATCTGGTTTGTCGGTCCCATCGGCCGGTGGGTGCTCCGGCTCATCCCGGACCGGCCATCAACTGAGGCCGAGCAGTCCCAACCCAAGTACCTTGATTCCGTTTTGCTCGACACCCCGGCGCTGGCGCTGGATGCGACCCGGCTCGAGCTCAACCGCATGGGCAAGGCGGTAATTCAGATTACCGGCGGCGCGCTCGACATCGTGGTCAAGGGTGATGCCGACGCCATTCGCAGGCTCTGGAAAATGGACAACCGCATCGACGCCATGCACGCCTCCATCATGGGCTACCTCGGTGATCTGTCGCAGGAAAAACTCGATGAAAAACAGTCCGACCTCATGCACCGCTACCTGGCTGTGGCGAACTATCTCGAAAACATTGCCGACATGGTGGAAACCAACCTTGTCGAGGCCGGGCGGGCGCGGCTCAATGCCGGCCTCGTCATCAGCGAGTCCACCCGCAACGTCCTCAGTCATTTTCACCAGGAAGTCGGCCTTCAGGTCGGCCAGTCCATCGATGCCCTCGTGACCAACGATCACACGATGGCCAACCAGGTGATCGCGGCCAAGCCGCGTATTTCCGAACTCGCCACTGCGGCAGAAGAGCACCTCTCCAAACGCCTCGTTGCCGACGAGCCGCACCGGATGATCGCCTTCCATCTTGAATCCGAACTGATCGAATACCTGAAGCGCATGTATTACTTTGCCAAACGTATCGCCCTGCTGGCCCGGGAGAGCCCGTCGCCCCAGGTATTGAAGGTCCCGACGGCGGATGAAGCACCCGGTCCGCCGTAACCTATCGCCTCGCCGCGAGTTTTTCCATGATGCCGATCAGGGCGATTCCGCCGACAAGCCAGGCGATGGCAATCCAGGTGTGGCCCAGCTGGAAGTTGGGGAGTTCACGCTCCCAGGAAATCACTTTGCCTTCGATGCTGGCGGAATAAACCGCCTGTTTCCACGGCCAGATGATGACCAGAGAGCCCACGACAAATCCCGTGATCAGGGCCACCGCGGTATCGTGGTAGCGCTTGAACAACCAGCTGAGGACATGGGAAAGTGCGACCAGGCCGATGGCGGCACCGATACCCACGGGGATCAGTATGGGCAATGACTCGGAGAAGTTCATCTGGCGCAGGTTATTCACGGCGTCCAGCACGATCAGCTTGTAGTTGCCCATCAGCAGCAGGACGAATGACCCCGAAATACCCGGGATGATCATGCTACACATCCCCGCGACGCCACACACTGCGAGATAGGCAGGGTTCGTGTTCTCGCAAACCGGATTCAAAAAAGCGAGCCAAACCGCGACACCAAGGCCAAGCAGGAGGGCGACGATCTCCGTCACCCGCCAGCTTTTCACCATCCTTCCGACGGAAAAAATCGACGCCAGGATCAGGCCGAAGAAAAAAGCGCCCACCAACACAGGGCTCACTTCGTAGGCATACTTGAGAAATTTGGCCAAGGTCAGGATACTGGTGACGACACCAGCGCCCAGCGCGGCGAGAAAGCCGAAATCCACATGCCGCGCGAACCCGGCAAGATCGAATTTCAAGAGGTAGCGCAGCGCGCGCAAATCAAATGACTTCAATGCGTCGATCAATCTCTCGTAGATCCCTGTGATAAAGGCAATCGTGCCGCCGGAAACACCCGGGATCACATTCGCCGCGCCCATGGCGAAGCCTTTGAGGAAAGTGAATAAATGTTCCATTTCTACTGATCAATCATCCGCAGACACTGCCGGGGCGTGCCCAGCCTAGCAAATCCCCGAAGACTTCCAACTGAATACTGAATCCGCCAACGTCACATCTCCAGCATCATACGGCTCGGGTTTTCCAGGCAGTCCTTGATGCGGATCAGGAAGGTGACCGCCTCCTTGCCGTCGACCAGGCGGTGGTCGTAACTCAGCGCAAGATACATCATCGGCAGGATAACCACCTCACCATTCACCGCCATCGGGCGCTGCTGGATGGTGTGCATGCCGAGGATACCACTCTGGGGAGGGTTCAGGATCGGGGTGCTGAGCAGTGAACCGTAGACGCCTCCATTGGAAATCGTAAAGACACCGCCCTGCAGGTCGGCAAGCTGGATTTTGCCGTCATTCGCTTTGACCGCGTAATCGATGATATCCTGCTCAATTTCCGCGAAACCCTTTTGATCGCAATCGCGCAGGACGGGAACGACCAGGCCTTTTTCCGTGCCGATGGCAACCCCGACATCGTAGAAATGGTTTTGGATGATGTCGTTGCCGTCGATGCGACCGTTGATGCTCGGCACGTCCTTGAGTGCCTGCACGGCGGCTTTGACAAAAAACGACATGAACCCGAGTTTGCAGCCGTGCTTGGCCACAAAATCCTCCTGGACCTCCTTGCGCAGCTTCATCACGGCGGACATATCCACCTCGTTGAAGGTGGTCAGGATCGCGGCATTCTGTTGGGCGCTGACGAGGTGGCTGGCGATCTTGCGGCGCAGCATGCTCATCTTGCGCCGACTGGTCCGGCCGCTGTCCTCGCTCTGCGGCTGACCGGCAGGCTGTGGCGCACCGGGGATAACGGAGAGGTCGGGCTTCAAGTCACCTGCAGGGGCGGCCGTGGCGGTCGGTGCCTCCGCTGGTGGGGCTGGTGGGGCGGGCGTTGGCGCGGGGGCAGCGGCAGGTGGTGCCGGCGCCACTGCTGCCGCGGGTTTCTCGCCTTGCACCTCTTGCGGCTGCCCGGGGCTAGACCCCACATGGAGCACGGCGATGACGGTCCCGATACCGACCTCCTCGCCTTCGGAAACGATGATTTGGATCACCCCGCTTTCCTCCGCTTCGAGTTCGTTGGAGACCTTGTCGGTCTCGAGGGTCACCAAGGAATCCCCCTTGGATACAAATGATCCGTTGGAAACGTGCCAGCGACCGACATTCGCGGAAGTAATGGACTCTCCTGCGGCCGGAACCTTGATCTCGATCACTTTGGCGGCGGCGTTGGCGGCTACGGCGTTGGCGGGCTCCTCCCGGCTCTGGGATCCCGACTCTGCAGCCTCCTGCGCCGCGGATTCCTCAATCAATCCGACCACCGTGCCGATGGCAACCTCCTCACCTTCCTGGACGAGAATTTTGAGGGTGCCGTCATCCCCCGCCTCGAGGTCATTGGAGACCTTGTCGGTTTCAATGGTTAAAACGGTTTCACCCCGGGCAACGGATTCTCCGTCTTGTTTGTGCCAGCGTGCGACATTCGCGGAGGTGATGGATTCTCCGACGTTGGGAATTTTAACTTCAGTGGCCATGGAAAATAAGAGTTGTTCGTAGGGATAGGATGGTCGAATTAAACTTCGAATGCTTGTTCGATGAGCATCTTCTGCTCGCGGACGTGTTGCGCCTTGGAGCCGGCAGCGGGGCTGGACGATGCCTTGCGGCCGGAGTAGCGGATGCGGGTTTGGAGAACCGCCTCGAGGCGCGGAGTGATGTAGGAGCGCGCGCCCATATTCCGTGGCTCTTCCTGCGCCCACACCCATGTCTTGACCTCGGGATACTGGCTGATAATCAACTCTAGCATCTCTACATTGAATGGGTAAAGCTGCTCAATTCGAATGATGGCCGTATTGCTGATCTCCTTCTCAGCACGGTACTGGGCAAGGTCATAGAATACCTTGCCACAACAGAAGATCACGCGCTCGACGCTGTTCGGGTTTTCAAAGTCCTTGATGTCGGGGAGAATCTCCTGGAAGCAGGCTCCTTCAAGGAAATCCTCTTCCGTGGAGACCGCCTCGGGCCGCGACAGCAGACTCTTGGGAGTCATCAGAATGAGCGGCTTGCGGAAACCGCGCTTTTTCTGCCTGCGCAGGGCGTGGAAGTACTGGGCGGGCGTGGTCAGGTTCGCCACCTGGATGTTCTTCTCGGCGCAGAGCTGGAGAAACCTTTCCAGGCGCGCGCTGGAGTGCTCAGGTCCCATCCCGGCATAGCCGTGCGGAAGAAGCATCACCAAACTGCTGGGTGTCTGCCACTTTGACTCGGCCGACGAAATAAACTGATCAATGATCACCTGCGCACCATTGGCAAAATCGCCGAACTGGGCTTCCCACATGATTAGCATGTTAGGACTGCTGAGGGAATACCCGTAGTCAAAACCCAACACCGCAGCCTCCGACAAGAGGCTGTTATAGACACAGAATTTCGCCTGGTCCTCGGCGAGCTCCTTCAACGGCACATACTGCAGATCCCGCTCCTCCGAGTCATAGAACACGGCATGGCGTTGACTGAATGTGCCACGCTTCACATCCTGTCCCGAAAGTCGCACCGGATGCCCCTCCATCAGCAGCGACCCCCAGGCCAGAGACTCGGCAAATGCCCAGTCGAATGAATGACCACTCTTAAGCGCCTCCTGACGGCGGGGGATAAAACGCTTGGCGAGGGTTTGGTGCAGATTGAATCCCTCCGGCAGGGTGGTGAGCACCTTGCCGATGTGCTGCAGGGTATCACGCGAAATCCCGGTGGGCACGGGGGCGTGCGAGTAAGCCGGCTGGACCTCGGCGGTCGAACCACTGAACACCGTGCGGTCGCCGGCCTCCATGTGCTCAACCATTTTATCATAACCTTCGTCCAGCTGGGCCATCACCTCGTTTTCGATCTCGTCCGCCTCTGCCTGCGCTATCAAGCCCTCGGCTACGATCTGCTCTTTGAAGAGATGACCGATGGGTTTGCGCACGTCGACTTTCTTGTAGATATGCGGCTGGGTAAATGCCGCCTGGTCCGCCTCGTTGTGACCACGGCGGCGGTAGCAGTACATGTCGATCACGATATCACGGGCAAATGTCTGACGGAATTCCAAAGCCAATGCGGCCGCCCATGCCAGCTCGGAGGGTTGCTCGCCATTGACATGGATCACCGGGGCCTCGATCATCTTCGCCACATCCGTGGCGTAATGAGACGAGCGGGCGTCCTCCGGCATCGTGGTGAAACCGATCTGGTTATTGATGATGATATGGATGGTGCCACCGGTGCGATAACCGGGGAGCTGGGAAAGGTTGAGCACCTCGGCGACCGACCCCTGGCCGGCAAACGCCGCATCACCGTGCAGCAGAATGGGCAGGACTTTTTTGCGGTGGTCTTCCGTCACATCACGACGGCACTCCATGACGTCACCGTCGACCAGTCGCTGGCGCGCGCGCGCCCTGCCCTCGACCACGGCATTCACCGCCTCCAGATGGCTCGGGTTTGCGGCGAGCGCAACCCGCACATCCCCGTCGGGGAGCTGGCGTATGCCCTCATAACCGAGGTGATACTTCACATCACCGTCACCCGCCACCAAGTCGGGCACGTAATTGGGCGTGAATTCGTACAGCAGCGTAGTCAGCGACTTTTGGAGGAAGTTGCGCAGCACGTTGAGCCGACCGCGGTGGGACATCCCCATCTCAATCTCCCGGACATCACTGGCCGGACACTTTTCCAGGATGGTGTTGAGCAAGACCATGATCCCCTCGCCACCTTCCAGGGAGAAGCGCTTCTCACCCAGGAATTTCTTGGCGATGAACGACTCGAAGAGCTGGGACTCGAGGAGCCAGCGGAGCACATGCGCCTGTTTACACTCCTGCTTACCCGGCTGTTCGTGCCGGTGCTCGACGCGATCACGGATCCAGTTACGCACCTCCGTATTGAAGATGTGCATGAACTCAAACCCGCTGTAGCCCGAGTAGGTCTGCTCAAGTGCCGAAATCATGTCGCGCAGGGTCATCACCTGACCCTTGCGGAAAAACTGGGTCGATACCGTCCGGTCCAGATCACTCTCATCGAGGCCAAACTGCGAGATCTCCAAGCGCGGGTTCTGGACACCGGACTCGTCAAGCGGGTTGAGGTGCGCCTGGGTGTGCCCCAGAGTGCGGTAATTGTATACCAGGCTGACCACCTTGCCGCGGAAGTTCAGGTAGTGTTCGTCCATCGACTGGATTTCCACATTCTGGGTCGGCTCGGCGGGAAGGTCCCCGGGGACTGCTGCCGGGACTGCTGCCGGGGCGGGGCCGTCGGCGGCTTGCTTCAACTGGGCGGTCCCCAGCTCAAAGCCCTCGAAGAACGCACACCAGTCGGACTCGACCGATTGCGGGTCCTGACACCACTGCTCGTACTTTTGATCCAGCAGATCCGCATTAAAACGGGATGACACCGATGATTTCATAGATAGGGGAAATGGATATAAAAGTGATTATTTAAGGGTGCGACCTGCTTTTCTTGCTTGGTGCGCGCTGAAACTTGGGCCTAATTACTGGCACGCCCCCCGAGAGTCAACGCACAAGCTTGTTTTTTGCCACGAATTTTGACATCCCTCCCCACCTCTCCCCCCACCCGCCGCCTTTTATGATCGACGTCCGCAATCTCAGCAAACGCTACGGCCGCCACGCCGCCGTCAGCGATATCAGTTTCCACGTAGGTCCGGGCAAAATTGTCGGTTTCCTCGGTCCCAACGGTGCGGGCAAGACCACCACCCTGCGCATGCTCACCGGATATCTTCCCCCGAGTTCCGGGAGTGCGCGGGTTGCCGGCTACGACATCTTCCGCCAGTCACTGAAGGCACGCCGCCACATCGGCTACATGCCTGAGAACGTCCCACTTTACGACGAAATGCGTGTCCGCGAATACCTCCGCTATCGCGCCCAGCTCAAGGGGTTGAAGGGAAAAGATGCGCGCCAGCACATCGGCGAAGCCATGGACCTCTGCGGGCTGTCCGATGTCCGCCGCAAAATGATCAAGACCCTCTCCAAGGGGTTCCGCCAACGGGTCGGCCTCGCTGACGCCCTGGTCCACAAGCCTGAGCTCCTCATTCTCGACGAACCCACCAACGGCCTCGACCCCAACCAGATCCGATCGATCCGCAACCTGATCAAACGCCTCGGGGAAACCCACACCATCATGGTCTCCACCCACATCCTCAGCGAGGTGGAAATGACCTGCGACCACGTCATCATCATCGATGAAGGGAGAATCAAAGCCACCGGCTCGCCTTCCGAACTCGTCAGCCAGATGCGCGCCGCCGGCAAAATCATCGTCGAACTCTATGCCGATCCCGAAACGGCCGCCGGGGCACTGGGACGTCTGGAGCATGTCAAAAAAATCATCCAGGAAGAATCCGAGGACGACTGGGTCCGTTTCTCCGTCCTGGTCGACTCCGGCACCGATACCCGTGAGCGTATCGCCAACCTCGCCGCCCAGTACGGATGGCCGATCCGCACCCTGCACCGCCACACCGCGACCCTGGAGGACGTCTTTGTGGAACTGACGCGGAAGGACTGAGTGTCAGGTGTCAGGTGTCAGGTGTCAGGTGTCAGGTGTCAGGTGTCGGGTGTCGGGTGTCGGGTGTCGGGTGTCAGACATGCCCTCGGTTTCCATCCCGTTGGGATAGCAGAAGAGATTGACGAGTGATGATTTTTGATTTTTGAAATAGGCTTCCGCCCCTGCGCCAGCTCTTTACTTCAACAATCAACGATCGTAATTCGACAATCATCAATCAATTCCCACCCGGCGGCATGTCGGGTGTCTGGAAGCCTAACGTGAATCCACCTTCAAACCAACGGAGGGCGAAGGCCAATCGCTACGAAAAAAACAGTCGATGCCCCGTTACCGGGACACCGACCCACACACAAATTTGTTCTTCCGACGCCGCAACTGGCTGATTCTGGCCGGATCCATCTGGCAAGAATGAGCAGATGCGATACGTGTGCAAATTCTATGCCATTGCCGGGAATTATGCTGCCTCCCCGTTATTATCTTCCGGTTTCATTGCTGCATGGGTTGGGTTGTCCGGAAACCATTCACTTGGCTCCGGTTCGTTGAACCGAACCAGACCACAGAAATGAACGAGTTACGGTTACAATCGTCACCCCTTGTTGTAACGTCACCCCCCCCACCGGTTGTGGGTAAAAATAAAAAAACGGCAAAAAATGATGCCGGGGGCGTTTGCCGCCGCTCGAAGCCCAGCTACCAGCTCAAATCCTAACAAGCCCGAACCCCTGCAATCGGCGTACAAAGTCAGCAGGCAAGCGCCCTTTGTTTTTCGAGCTCATCTCCATCCGGGTCAACACCAGAGAGCCTGAATCATGCGGTTCACAGGCAATCAGCAGCCGAAGTCCTCCGCGCTCGAAATCCCAGTCGCTGTCATTTTCAAGCGCTCTCCATCCGTCTTCGAGGATGGCATTCAGCACGTCGTCGCGGGAGACCGCTGCCTCGACCCACCAGCAAGCTTCGTATTCATCATACCTCGCCATGTGATCCACCAGAATGTACTCATGCTTTTTGAAGACGCGCTCCACCCTGCCGTGCCATCCCAGACTGTGCCACCAGCGCGCCCACCCCCGCACCCGCGGCTGAATACTCTGTGCGATGGCCAGCTTGAACCTCGCCTCCATGCCATCAAACTCCGACAGGATTGGACGCTGTGGCTGCATGGTCAGGGCCAGCTGCTGATAGGGTGCCGTCCCCATCGCACCGTGATAAATGACACTGCCCGGGTGCACGCACATGGCCCCCCCTGCATAGACCCGCCCCTTCCAGAGCGCACCACTCCCACGCCTGAAGCGCTCGGGATGATCTTTCATCAGCAGCGCCTCCGCCTTCCCGTAGCCATACTGCTGTTTAAAATATCTCCACAAGCTCGTCCTCCTCCGGTGCCAGACGAAGGCGGCACCACAGAACCCCATCCGGAATCCCGCCTCACCCAGCCGCCAACAAAAATCAACATCATCACCCGCCACCTGATACACCGCATTAAAGCCCCCGATTTGCTCCAAAACCCTTTTCCTAACAGCCATGTTACACCCCGGCAAATGTTCGGCTTCACTGTCTTTCAGCAACACATGCGACGGCGCACCGGGGGCCGCCGCCACCACGGCCTCGTCGACATCATTCCCCCTCGCCCCCCCGCCTGGCCTGGGTGGCAGGTTCGGCCCCCCACATGCGTCCCACCCCCTTGAGCACATAGCATACGCCAACCACGTGAGCCACGCGGCATCCGGTTCACAATCGTCATCCGTGTAGGCGATGATCTCGCCTTTTGCCTCCTGTGCGCCACGATTTCTCGCCGCACTCAGGCCCGCGTGGCCGAGACGCACCATCCGGACCTCGCTGAATTCCGCCACAATCTCCGCCGTACCATCGCTCGATCCGTCATCCACCACAATGATCTCGTAATTGGGGTAATCCAGATTCATTAACGCCGACAAACATGCGCGCATTCGGAGCGCCCCATTATGGGTGCAAACCACCACGGAAAACATCGGCCACTCGGGTAGGTTGGTCCCGTCCTCGGGCGCCAGCACCCCCGGCAGCACCCCGGCCAATACATCCAGGGCAGGCTTCGGATTTCCGTCCCGGTCGGTCAGGCCGAAATCCCAGTCATGCATCACCCTGCCGCGGTTCAACCAGCGGTCGCTCCATGCGTAGACCGTGACCCCGGCCATGCCTGCGAGCAACGACTCCTGAAAGCACCAGAGCAGGGCATCACGCTGGTCGGCCGCGCTGTTACGGCGCGTATCCATCCCGAACTCGCTCAGCAGCACCGGCCGGTCTCCCGCCACATTGTGCAGTCGGGGCAGATACGCGGCAAAGTCTTCACGCCGTTCCAGATAGACATTCATCGCCGTGAAGTCGGCATTGTCCGGTTCCAGATACTCGGTTGTTGGAAAATTGGCATAGGCAAAGAGCAGCGCGGGCGTCTGCTCCCGTCCGAGATCAATCAGTTCCTCGAGTGCCGCCCTCACCTTCATCACGCCCATCCAGCGCACCATGTCGGCGGGCACTTCATTGGCAACCAACACGCCGGCCACCGCCGGATGCCCCCCCCACTGCCTCAGACCCGCATTCAATGCCACCTGCGCCGCGGTCAACAACGACGGTTTCGAAATGAAATCACACCACGACTCCCAGGCCAGCCCGACAATCACCCACAGCCGCGCCTTCTCCGCCGCATCGAGCAAGGCCGCACTCGGCTCGCCGTAAATGCGCAGCGCATTGAACCCGGCCCCGACAATCCGCGCCATCTCCACCCGATGGTCCGGAGCAGGCTCGGGAAACGGGCCGTAGGTCACCATCTTCAAAAACACACGCCTGCCGCCGGCACGGAAAAACTTCCCGTCGACCTCCAAGCGATGCATCTCCCCCTGCGGCATACCCCACCTTTAGTCGCCAATGGGCAAATACCAAATACCAAATTACACATCCGTGCCGCACGCTCACATGGGAAGGAATAATTCTGTCAATATCCGGTCAATCCTGTCTAAAACCAACCCGTGCTCAAAACCACCGACTTCGACTACTCCCTGCCCGAGGAACTCATCGCCAGCCGACCGCTCGACGATCGCACCTCGTCGCGCATGATGGTGATCCACCGGGATTCCGGAATGATCGAACACCGCATGTTCGCTGATTTCCCGTCCTATCTCCAGGCCGACGACCTGCTCATCCTCAACGACACCAAAGTCACCCCGGCCCGTTTTTTCTCCAACGACGGCGGCATCGAACTCGTCTGCACCCATAAACTCGACGAACTCGAATGGGAATGCCTCGTCCGTCCCGGGAAAAAAATGAAACCCGGCCGCTGCGTCGGGATCGGCGCGGCGACCGGCACCGTCGTGCGTGTTTTGGAAAATGGCAACCGCATCATCCGCTGGGACCAGGCCGTCGATGAGGCGACCCACGGCCAGCTCGCCCTGCCCCATTACATGCAACGGGAAAGCGACCGCGCCGACCGCGACCGCTACCAAACGACCTTCGCCCGTGAAGAGGGTGCCATCGCCGCCCCGACCGCCGGCCTGCACTTCACCCCGGAAATCCTCTCCCGCATCGACCATGCGTTCCTTACCCTGCACGTCGGCGTCGGCACCTTCCGGCCGGTCAAGGCGGAGTTTGTCAAAGACCACGAGATGCACTCGGAGCGCTTCCACCTGAGCGCGGAAACGGCCGCACGCATCAACAGCGCCCGCGCCAATGCCGGCCGCATCGTGGCCACCGGCACCACCTGCACCCGTGTGCTCGAGAGCCTCGCCCGCGAGAGTCCCCCCACTGCAACGTCCGAATTCCAGCTCGCCGCCGTCTCCGGGGAGACCGACATCTTCATCAACCCACCCTACGATTTCCAGGTTGTCGACTGTTTACTAACCAACTTCCATCTGCCCCAGAGCACCCTGATCATGCTTGTCTCCGCCTTCGCCAGCCGCGAGCTGATCCTCGAAGCCTATGCCAAGGCCGTCGAACAAAAATACCGTTTCTTCTCCTACGGGGATTGTATGCTGATTCTTTAGACCGGAACCTGTTCCGCCTGGCGCGCCCCGAGTTTGTCATCGAGATAGAGCAGCCCCGCGGTGTCGTCGCCAATGCGGGTCAGCAGGGCGATGATGTCTTCGACACTTTTCTCCTCCTCCACCTGCTCGTCGATGAACCATTGCAGATGACTTTTTGTCGCGTAATCGTTGAGTCGGGTCGCCAACTCGTAGAGGTCATTGATCGATGCCGTGTTTTTCTGTTCCTGCTCTAACGAAAGCTTGAAAATATCGAGCGGGCTTCCGAACTCGCTGCGCGGGCTGCCAATGCTTTCCAGCTTCACCTGGCCGCCACGATCCTGCAGGTAGCGCAACAATTTCATCGCATGCGCCTGTTCCTCCTGATGCTGCATCAGCATCCAGCTTGCAAAACCGTCGAGGTTTTGCGCATCAAAGTAGGTCGCCATCCCGAGGTAATTATAGGCTGCGCAAAACTCCTGGTTGATCTGGCTGTTCAAAGCCGCCTGTAAATCTTGATGGATCATGGCGACACCCTCTCACATCTCCAAGCCCTGTCAACATTTCACCTCTTTTTCACCTCTTTTTCACCTGCGTTTCATCAAACAATCATCAAGCGCTGCCACAGTCCGCACCGTTATGAATGAACCCAACCAAATCAACCAAGAACTCGTCAGCCAGTGTGCCACGCAAGCGACCCGCTGGGCCGGCCCCGCCGTCTCGATCATCAGCTACGGACTCATCGTCGGTTTCGCCCTCAGCGGGATCGCGGTGATGGCGGCCAGCGCGCTCGTCTGGCTCCTCTCCAATGCCGGCTGGTTTGCCGGATGCGGACTGCTGACCGGCGGCATTTTCCTCTCGGCCGCCACCGCCCTGTTCCTCGGAAAACTGGCCAAGGCGGGTGACTCGCTCTACCAAAACCGCAGGAAGCACGCGACCACCTGAAAAGCCGCCGAGGAAAACCACCAAGGAAACCTCTTGCATTTTTGTGTGTCGGGATTAAGAAACCCGCGCTGTCAGGGCTGTGGAGTGTCGGCAGATGAATTTGGTCAGGACCGAAAGGTAGCAGCCACAGTTTGTCCGTCATTGCCGCAGTTCCTGGCAGTCTTTTTTTTGATCGCGGATGGACGCGAACAATCGCGAACGGAAGGCTTCCACCTACACCAGAGGCTTGCGCCGCCGCTGAGGCTATGGCGCGACAAGACGGCGCGACAAGCGGGGAAATGGCTGCTGGTCAGGGTTCAAGGAAACACGGTTGCCTATCTTGCCATTCGAATGACTGTGCCTGCCCGAGGGCAAAGTCGCACGACCGGGGGAATTGCGCGCTATTCTTTGCAGCCATGACGAAATGACCCCGTGTGCGAGAGCGATGTAAATGCTGCGGACATTGGGGGCAATCAGGTGATTGACCTGATCGGCAAATTCAATTTGACACCTACCCATCGCTGGGGAGAATGCCGCGCCTCGTGCCAACCCACGCAACCTCATGCTTGAGACAATATCAATCGATCGTGCCGACCCTCAGCCCCCCAGACTTGACGAACCCATGATTAACCCAACACCTATCTATGAGGCCGCGACCGCCTTCTGGAAGTCCGCCGTACTTTTTGCCGCATGCCGGCTCGGCGTGTTTGATGCACTGGCGGAACCGACCAGGGCTGGTGAACTTGCGGAGCGACTGGACATTTCCGCACGTGGTGCCGAGGCGCTGCTCAATGCCTGTGTGGCGCTTGATCTGCTCGAGCAGAAAGACGGACACTATGGCAACACCCCGACCGGTGAACGCTACCTGACCAGCGCGAGTCCCGAGTCGCTTCTGGTCACCCTGGAATTGCAGGCGAACACCTACCCGATGTGGATGAACCTTTCCGAATCGGTCAAAAAAGGCCAGCCGGCCATCATGCCCAAGGATTTGTTAGGAGGGGACCAGGAATTGACCCGGCAGTTCGTCGTGGGCATGCACCAGCGTGCATTGGGCATCGCCGAATCGCTGGTGAAGACCGTCGATCTGGGCGGATGCCGACTGCTGGCAGACATCGGCGGCGGGCCGGGCACTTATTCGACGATGATGCTCAAACGCTACCCGGAACTGCGCTCCCGGATCTTTGATTTGGCGCCGATCCAGGAAGTCGCGCGGACGCTCGTTGCCACATCCGGCGTTGATGACCGCATCGAGATGGTCCCCTGTGATGCCACCAAGGATGACTTCGGGGATGGCTATGATGCGGCTTTGATCTCCGGCCTGTTACACCGGATGACGCCCGAGGTCTGCCAAGACATCCTGCGCAATGTCCACAAGGGCATGGACTCGGGAGGCAAACTGGTCCTGAACGACCTCTTCACGGTTGATGGCGAGCCGGCGATGGCCGTTCTCTTCGGGCTTCAGTTGCTATTGACCAATGAAACCGGAGGCACGCACGACGCGCGTGACATGGCGGCATGGGCGGAGGAAGTCGGTTTTGAGGATGTGCAAATTACGCCGCTCTACCCCTACATGGTCATCACCGCACGCAAGGCGTGACAGGTGGCTTGCGGCGTGGGATGACAACGAAGCCATCACGAAAACCCGCCCCCCTTTGGCCTAAGGAATCTGGGCACTAGTTCAAACTGCGGAACACCTCCGGACGGAGGCGTTGGTGGTCGTCGAAGGCGACGGCGAGGCTCAGGAGAAGATTGACCAGCGAGCCGACGACCATCGCGGTGAAGATGCAAATCATGATCCCGATCTGGTACTTGATGGCGGCCATGGGCATCGCCCCGCCGAGAATCTGGCCGGTCATCATACCGGGTAGGGAGACGATCCCCATGGTGGCCATGGTGGCGATGGACGGGTTGATCGCGGCCTTGATGGCATCGCGCAGGTAGGGGCGCACGGCCTCGCGCATGCTTGCGCCGAGCATGAGATAGGTCATGAATTCATTCTCGTTTTTGCGGATGACGCTGTAGAATCGCTCCAGGCTCAGCACGTTGCTGCGCAGGCAGTTTCCCAGGATCATGCCTGTGATCGGAACCAGATAGCGCGCGTCGTAGAGCGGGTCGGGCCGGATGGAAACCAGAATGAACCAAGCGCTGGCAAAGAGCGTGCTTCCGGCGACCCCGGCCATTGTGCGCCAGAAAAAAAGTCGTCGTTGCAGTCCGGCTTTGTGCAGGACACTCATATTCGCCACAACCATCATCACCGCCAGCCACAGTATGCTGACCAGCGGGTTGTTGAAGATGAAGATGTATTTCAAATAAAGACCGACGAGCAGCAGCTGGACGGTCATGCGGACGAGCGCAAACAAGGTGTCGCGGACGACGCCCAGTTGGAGGTAAAACAGGATCAGCAATGGCACCACCATCAAGCCATAGAGCGAGAGCATAGCGGGAAGGGAAAGATCGATCGTCATGAGCCTTCCTCCTTTGTTAGCATTGTGCGCTCCTGCTTTCCGGCGGGTGGGTCGGCAGAGCCCTCCTTGAGGCGTTTGTCTTCGATCTCGACGATGCGGTTGCATGCGTTGATCCATTCCGGGTCGTGCGAGACGGAGAGCAGGGTGATGCCGGGGCTAAACAGCTTATCCATCACCGCCGCCCGGCTGGCGGGATCGAGGGCGGATGTGACTTCATCGGCCAGGAAAATGGTTTTGTTGAGCAGAAGCGCGCGGATGATCGCGATGCGTTGCTTTTCGCCGCCGGAGATCCGGGCGCAGGATTGGTCGAGGATATTCGCCGGAAGATGCAGTTGGGCAAGCAACTCACGGATGCGCTCATCCCGGGGTCTGTTATGCCGGTGCGCCTTGAAGCCAAAGGGTAGCAGCAGCGCGTCTCCAACCCTCTCCGCACCCAGCACCGGCTCCTGTCCGATGAATGCGATCCGGGCACGGATGCCGGCAACGGTTGCGGCCGAGAGCACTGTGCCAGCCACGCGGACCGACCCTGCGGACAGGGGAATCGCGCCGACCGCACATTTCAGCAGCGAGCTTTTCCCGCTGCCCGATGCGCCGCGCACAACGACTTTTTCGCCCTCGCCAATGGTCAGGGATGCCCGTTCGAACAACGTCTGCCGATGCATCTGAACGTTGATACTGTCGTATTCAATCATCGGGTGCGGAGTGTAGGGGGGCGGCATGCCGGATGCAAGGTACAGGATAGCGGGACGCGCTATTGAAGTCCCCTGCCCCGGCACAGCTGAAAGGGAACGG
>JBFERY010000001.1:0-85281 GCA_041548785.1 Oceaniferula sp. | reverse complement strand
TCACGTGGCGGCACAAACCAATCAATCAAGTTGGCACAAATCAGCCCGCCAAAGCCAAAGCCCATAATGGCAAGTCCCGTCGCCAACCCACGCCGGTCAGGGAACCATTTCACCAGGGTGGAGACCGGCGCAATGTAACCCAGTCCCAGGCCAATCCCGCTGACCACGCCAAAAAAGAGGTAAAACAACGGCAGACTCTCCAGCCAGACCGCAAGGCCAGAGCCGAGAAGACCCGTCGAAAAAAAGGCTGCTGATAACAACCCTCCCATCGACGGGCCCTTTTTTTCAATCAACCGACCCAGAAAAGCGGCGGAAATCCCCAGGAAAAAAATGGCAATACTAAAGGCGATCGAGGTATTCGTCGCCGACCAGCCCAAGGTGTTTTCCAAGGGCATTTTCCAGGCACTGTAGGCGTAAACAGAACCGATCGAAACATGAATCCCTACGGCAGACGCCGCGATAAGCCAACGATTTTTCATTTGGTGCAGGTAGTGAGTATTCGGCTATTCCAATCGGCAGATCCATCTTCGAAAAGCACCCCCGATCTAACAAAAAATAAAACCGCGGGGGCAGCAACTGAATCATGACGGATGCACCCGCAGGCGTCTATGCGACAACTGACGAACACCTCCCGTATCCTGCTCGCTGCGCCCCGGTCACTCGGAAAACTGGACCTCGCCCCAGCGCAGCGGCAGATGCATGTTGACCGCCTGCTGCGGGCTCCAGACCCAGTTGTCCTCCGGATGCTCCTGTTCTTCGGGATTCAGGCTCTCGGCCATGGGGGTGCCGTGTGGCGGGATGCGCACGTACTGGCCGTCCACCACCTCGTGCTGCCACTGAACGCGGGAGAAGTTCACTTTCCAGATGTCACCTGGCCGCGGTGGTGTCGACCGCCCAGGGTTGTACTTGGCGAGCTCCCTCCAGGGAAAGGCGACTTCCACCGACCAGCCGTCGTCTTGATCCGTCGGGTCGTTGAGCGTGCCGCGCACCTGTACGGCACTTTTGAGCCCCGCGAGATTACACCCCAGGACGGGCACCCCGCCGTCGCCATAAGGCATCGGCAGGCTGAGTTCCCAGATGGTGCCGAGCGCATTGATTTCAAACTCGTAGTAGTTCAAGCCGTCGCCGTCCGGATCGATGAAGACCTCAAAATCATTGTCGTTAAAAATCACGGCATTCTTCTCCGTGATGGTCCCCCACACGTGCGGCTCCTCCATTTCCGCCGCGACGTAAAAATAGGCGTCGTCCCACGCCATCTTGACGCGGGTGCGGAAGCGGGGACGCATGGACTCGGCCCCCGTGATATCGACAAAATCGTCGGTCCACGGGATGTCGGCCCAGACGGGATCGCGCAGCGACCCGTCGATGGCGACCGGGCCCGGCACCCGGCGGCAGACATACTTGCGCGCTGTCCTAGGCACCTCCATCGCCGTTCGTGTTCTGTAATTTCAGGTGCAGCATTCCGGTGGACACGCAATGAGGGTCGAGTCGCTGATCGAGTGATTCCCAGATCGCCTGCGCGCTCCGTTTCACGCGCCCCTTGAAGGCCTCCTTGCCATTGACCGTCACGGTCACCGGCCGGTCCAGATCCAGCAGTTCGTCGCTGAGACGCAGGACGAGGTGGTCCATCCCCTTGTCGGCGACCTCTATGGCGATGGATTGCCCGGTGATTCCGGCTTTGACCCGTTGCCCTCCTTTTGCGGTGTTTGCCGGCACCGCGAGCCAATAGAAGCGATCGTGCGTGCGCTTGCTCTGGTGCCAGACGACTTTTCGAGGCCACGGGTTCCGGGTCCGTTGCGCCATCCACGGCAGCGCCTCGGCGTCCTTCCCGTTCATCCAGTGTCCCAGCCCCTTGTAGATGGTGACCTTGTGCTCGTAGCCTTTGGCGTCCGCCAGCTTCAGCTTGGCGAGTTTCCTGCCCCACTCTGCGGCGACCTCGTTACGCTTGTAGGCGCGGTCGTTGCCGCCCATGAAGATCATAAACGGGAGGTTGCGCAAACCCAGCGGGCTGGCATCGTTCGGGTGTCCCGCCATCATCGACGCGGCAGCGAACCGGTCCGCCATACGCGGCGCAAGCTGATAGACGCCGTCACCCCCGGCCGAGTACCCCATCAGGTAAATCCGGTCCGGGCTGACGCCACGCCCAAGCACGAAATTGGCGATCAGCCGGTCGAACAAATCATCGATGTGCCCCTGATGCCACAGATTCCAGGTATCGGTCGGCGCGCGCGGAGCGACGACGATCCCCTCCTTCGGCGCGTAGAGGCGGATCTGGTTGCGCCACTGCTGGTCATTCACCCGGGTCGGCGCCCCGCCGCCACCGTGCATCGAGATATACAACGACCGCTGACCGGCCTTTGCCATGCCAAAGCTTTTTTCGAGGTATCGCATTTCCTTCCCCGCCGCTTTCACGACTTTGGCGCTTAGCTCATTCTGGCGTTGTGCGCGCGTCTCGTTGCTCAGCGCCAGCCAGATCAGGTGCCGCGCCTCCGTGGCCTCCTTCTTGGAAAGCGCCCCTTTCGGCACCGACGCTTGACGCTCCCCCGCCGGAAGCGCCAACCAGTTTTTAATAGCGGTTAGCCTCTTGCTCTCTTGCTCCAGCTCATCCCAAACCAAGTCCCTGGTCACGGTGCCCGCTTTATCGAGGTGTAAATCGGCATGACGATGCTCGCCGTCGCGCGCGATACGCAGTTGATATTCCACCCCCGCCCTCACCCTCACCGCCGCCATGTCATTCAGGTCGGCCGTCCCCGCTCTGCTGGTGACTGCCTGAACGACCTTCCCGGCGCCATTGAGCAATTCGACGGGCAACGCGAGACGCCTGCCGCCGCGCCTGTCCCACAGCCGCAGGTAGACGGTGGCTTCCACCCCCTTCTTTTCTACAGGTTTCGCGTAGCGGCCGGTCACGTTGACGCCTGGCACGCTGTGGTTTCCTGGGTTCCAAACCAGGGGGAAGTGGCCGTCTGCCTTTTTCCACGAGCTCGCCCAGATCGCATGCCTCCAGTCGTCGGCCATCGCCTTGGAGGCGTCGGCGACAAACCAGGCTTTGTTGAGCCCGGACTTGTTATATTCGTCCGCGCCGGTGAACAACCAGTTCCCGTCGTGGTACACCTCCACCCAGGTGTGGTTGCCGCGTTTGTTCGACCACTGCGCCGTGCCCGCCACGCGCGCCGGCACACCCACCGAGCGGCAAGCATCCACCATGATAATCGAGAGCCCGGTGCAGCTTGCCATCCCGAGTTTGATCGACTCCGATGGACTCTGGTTAGGTGCCTTGCGGCCGGTGTTGTAGTGCACATTGACGAGCTTGAAAAACCCCTTGTTGATTGCCTGCGCGGCCTCGGCGGCAGTCTTACATTCCTTGACCAGCGTCTGGCACTGCTTGTAAAACCCCTCCCGCCACGGCTCGCGCGTCTCGTCCAGCGAGGCATAGGGCAACACGTCGTTGAAGAAAACATCCTCCGGCAACGTTTTCGCCCAGGGGAACTGCCGCCGAGCCTTGATGGCAAGATCCAGATTCTGCCCGAGAAACTTCCTGTCCAACGATTTCAAATCGTGTTCCGGCATTCCCTCGACCAGGAAAACCGCTGCCCTTTTGCCGAATGTGCCGTGAACCTGTGCCGCCGCCTCGATGAACCCGTTGATCTCCACCGCATTCTTGCCCGCGCTGGCGAGTTGATGCTCGAGTTTCGCCCCGACTGCCGCCAGCGGGGTCACCGCTAGCAAGGCCAAAATAACCGCCCCCATTCTCATAGCGCGAATGCTATAGACCCATCGGGGCTTCGCAAGAACTTAACCCGGGTGCATCATGCCAGACGACCAAGCTCGGGAAAAAACAGATCAATTTTAGACTGGATGAACAAGATTGTACCAAGCGCGGTCATCAATGGTGAAAACGTTCTCAGGATCTGTTATGATCCGATTTGGAGCAACTCCAAATCAACACCTGAAGAATCACCATTGATGACCGCGCTTGATTGCCCTGTGCAGCAGGGAAATCACCCCAGGTAAATCCATCACTACCTGACTAGTGGGTTCAGCGGAATGCGGCGTCTCCTCTCGGGATCCTTAGGGGCAATCGGCTCAGTGGGTGCATCAGGCTCCCTGGCCTTACCCGCCTTGTCTTGCTCCTTGAATTGAAGATAGAGCTGCTGCGTCCGTTGATGGTCATGACGTGCCAGCTCCGCCTGTTCGCAGGTGGGCGCTTTCCGAATCAACTCCTGGTAGCCGATGTTTATTTTCGCCATGCCCAACACCGAGTCCTCCTTGATCTCCCGGATTAACAACTTGCGGTGCAACTTGAGAAACCCCGCTTCCGTTTGGACGGGCGCCACCGACTCCAGGGCGGCTATTTTCCCATCCAGACGCTTCTGCCACGGCTCGCCGAGGATCCGACTATATGGATAATCGCGTAATTGCCGCAGGCGTATCCATTGCGGGTAATGGTCTAACATTTCAGCGTCCGCCAATTCAGCCAGCATCTCCTTGCCGGCAACAGGCCGGAGCTTCGCCGCCGGATGCACCCTCATCGAAAACCACTGCTGCAACGCCGTCGATCCGTCTTTGGGCAAAGCATGCCTAAGCCCGTGCCACGATTCAAACGTCGTCTGCGCACCCAGCGCGCGATGATACACCACCGCCCGGAGCGCAAAGGGGAAATTGCCATCCAAGCGCCCGACCCCGATAAAAACCGGCCGGCCCTTGGATTTCTGCGCCCCACTCCCCCCACCCGCCTTGTACAGATGCCCGGCGCCAAGAATCACGCCACCCGCCAGACCGGGTTCGGCCTGCAGCAGCAAATCCGCCATCCACCCCCCCTTGGAAAAACCCGCCACATAACACCGCTTCTGATCGAGGCCACGCTTCTCCGCAAGATGCATCCTCACCGACTTCAACAAAACGCGTTCCTTTCTCAGCGCCTCGGGCGTGTAGGCAAATCCGTCCTGCTGATAATACGTCATCCCCACCACGATCCATTCCCGACCATCCACATGCTCAAGCATCAGCGAGGTGTCGGGCTTTCCACCCATGCCATGGTAATAAAAAACCGCCGGGTATTTTTTCGACGGATCGTAGTTGTCCGGCAAGGTCACCTGGATGCGATACGCCAAGTCAGGGAAGCCAAGCTCGACCGTCTTGGCCGAGCAAATCACGGGAAGGAAAAGGATGGAAATCAGCCAACGCATGGACGTAGGATGGCACAAATCCGGCCAATTGCAGCTTAATAGATTCCTTTCGCCAACAGCGAATCTCATACCAGCCCAGCGAACGGATCCGGTCCGTTCGCTGGGTCATGGCAAGATATGTCTTGTCCTCTGGAGGAGAACTTCATGTTGAGGAAAGGCCTGGAACAACGCCGAACGATTCCTCGCCGGGATACTCGATCGCATCCCGCTCCCGGCCCGCCGCCACTCGGCCGGCGACGATGTCATCTTTCCCGACCACAAGTTTCGAGCCGAGCACCAGCGGGTTGTTGGAATCCAGCGAAGCACCCCCAGGATCTGCACAAGGGTGCCGACGGCCCCAGATCCACCGCGGTAGGTGGCCCCAGCCCTGCGGGGGCCACAGGGGAGGCAGGCCCCCCTGCGAAATAGCCCAAGTATCACACCACCGCAGCCAATCCGCGTGGTAGGGCGCCCCTTCGATTGGTATTATTCGCTATCCGCCTTCTTCACCAGCATACTCTTGCCCGTCATCTCGGCGGATGGCTCGAGGCCCATCATGTCGAGCAGCGTCGGCGCGACATCGGCGAGGATACCGTCAGTGACGGCATAGTCGGCGTGGTCTTCTGCCACGTAGATCGCGTGAACCAGATTGGTAGTGTGTGCGGTGTTCGGTGACCCGTCGGGGTTGATCATCTTCTCGCAGTTGCCGTGGTCGGCGGTGATGAGGAGCTTTCCGCCGAGGCGCAGGGCCTCCTCGGAGACGCGCTTGACGCCCTCATCAATCGTTTCGCAGGCCTTGACGGCGGCCTCGACGATGCCGGTATGACCGACCATGTCGGGGTTGGCGAAGTTGAGGATGCAGAGATCGTAATTCTTCAAGTTCTCCACCACCTTGTCCATGACCTCGGGGGCGCTCATCTCGGGTTGGAGGTCGTAGGTGGCGACTTGGGGTGACGGCACAATGTAGCGGTCTTCTCCCTCGTTCGGGGTTTCCTTGCCCCCATTGAAGAAGTAGGTCACATGGGGATACTTCTCGGTTTCCGCGATACGCATCTGCTTCTTGCCGGCACCGGCAACGACTTCGCCCAGCACATTTTTGAGATCCTCCGGTCCGTAGGCGACGGGAACGCCATAGGTCTCGTCATACTCGGTGAGGGTGACATAGTGCACCTTGGGTGCGCCGTGCGTATCAAACCCGTCGAAGTCAGGCTTGAGGAAGGCGTCCGAAAGCTGGCGCGCACGGTCGGCGCGGAAGTTAAACCAGACCACCACGTCACCGTCATTGATACGGCGCCGGTCATGCTCGCAAAAGGTCATCGGCAACAGAAACTCGTCAGTCTTGTCCTCCTTGTACATTTCAGCAACCGCCTCGCTGGTGAGGATTTCCTTCTTGGTCCCCTTGCCCTCGACAATGGCATCCCAGGCAAGCTGGTTGCGGTCCCAGCGTTTGTCGCGATCCATCGCGTAGTAGCGGCCAATCACGGTGGCGATGCGGGCGCCGGACTTGGCGATGGCGTCCTCAACGTATTCGAGGTATTTTTCACCCCCTGTCGGCGAGGTGTCGCGGCCATCGGTGATGGCGTGGACGAAAATCTTGTCGCAGCCGCTTTCCTTCGCCATTTCGCAAAGGGCGATCAGGTGGTCCTGGTGACTGTGGACGCCACCGTCTGAGACCAGGCCGATGAAGTGCACCGCCTTGCCGCCGGTGGCCTTGCTGAAAGCAGTCTTGAGCACCTCATTCTTCTGCATCTCCCCATCCTTGATGGACTTGTTGATGCGGGTGAGATCCTGGTAAACAATACGTCCGGCCCCGAGGTTGAGGTGTCCCACCTCCGAGTTGCCCATCTGGCCAGCCGGCAGCCCGACGTCCTCACCGGAAGCGCTGACAAAACCCTTCGGGTAGGTCGACCACAGCATATCGTGGTATGGCGTGTTGGCCAAAAGCACGGCATTGCCGTCTTTTTGAGCAGTTGCTTGTCCACCGGGGTTCACTCCCCAGCCGTCGCGAATAATGAGAACTACAGGTTTTTTATCGGCCATGGCGCAGACGTTCTAGCGAAATTTCCATAATTTCCAATGACGAATACTTGAAAATCGCGCCATTCTTTGAGCTTATCCTCGCATGCCCGATCATGCCACCGCGTGGATCCTTGTTACCGTCGCTGCTTTCTGCATCGGTGTATCCAAGGCGGGCTTCTCGGGCATCTCCCTGATTTCCGTGTTTATCCTCGCCGATCTCATCGGGGCCAAGCAGTCGCTCGGCTTCGCGCTACCCATGCTGATCCTGGCTGACTTGATGGTCTACCCCGCCTTTCGGAAATACGCTTCCTGGAAATCCGTCTGGCTGCTTACCTGGCCAGCCCTGGTCGGCATGGCGGTCGGAGTGACCGTGTTGGGCAACGTCGACAACGATACCATGCGTAAGGTCATCGGCGCCATCATTCTGCTGATGTGCGCCATTCAATGGGCAAGCAGAATCAATCCAGAGCAATTTTTCGCCATTGCATGCACCCGCAGGTTTGGTTTTTTCTGCGGCACAGCAGGGGGTGTTGCCACGGTACTCGCCAATGCCGCCGGCCCCATCCTGCAGATTTACATGGTATCTCGGCGGATGGAAAAAATGGAACTCATCGGCGTCGGCGCAAGGTTCTTTCTCGTGATCAATTTGCTGAAACTACCACTCAGCGCCGGGCTGAACCTGATCACCCCGGAGGGCCTGCTGACCAACCTCATCCTCGCACCTGCAATCGCAGCCGGCGTGTTTGGCGGCCACCGTCTGATCAGGGTGATCTCGCAAAAGGTGTTTGAAATGACCGTGATCGCTTTCGCCGTCGTCGCAGGGATACGGCTGTGCTTTTTCTAAACGACGAGAGCCACCGCGCGCACGACAGTGATTTTCCCGTCTCTCCTGGCGCACCCTAGTCTTCTACGACCTCGAGCGACTTGAAGAAACGCTCAAAAGCATCGGGGAAACGCAACCTCAACTCGTCGCGGTAGGCACTGGCGTCCGCGAGTTTCAATTTCTTACCATCAGGGCCGAGGATACATTCTAACACAACCTCTTCAGGAACTTCCGATTCCCAGTAATAATCCCAGAAAAACACGGCCTCATAGCCAGCCCGACGAAGCACCATGGTCTCGCCGCTCTTACCCACATAGGCGGTGGTCGAGATGGACGTGTAGCCGTCGCCCGGGGCGAGCAGATTCCTGCCTGCCATGCCACGCGTCGTGTTTTCCGGCATCCCGAGCGCGCCCATCAGAGTGGGCATCACATCCATGTGGTTGACATCCTTCTGCGCAGGACCGCGCCCCATCGAGGCTGGCCACTTGATGAGAATCGGGACCTGTGTTTGTTCGGGGCGCAGCGATGAACAATGAAACCAACTGCCGAGTTCTTGAAATTCCTCACCGTGGTCCCCGGTGACAATGATGATGCTGTCGTCGTAGCGGCCCTGACTTTTCAGGAAATCGCAGAATGCTTCAATTTGGGAATCCACCCAAGCCACCGAGTTCCAGTAGCGGTTCACCACACGCTGCACCTCGTCCTTGGTGGGGTTCATCGGGAAACGGGTATCCTTGTCATACTCGGCAAAGGGGGGCTCGAAATCGTTGTGCCAGTAGTAGTTGTAATGGGGTGAATCCAAGGCCGTGTAATAAAAACCACCGCCGCTGGGCCGGTTCATCACCGCCTCGCGCAGCCGATCGAATGACACCCTCTCCCGTTCGCCGATGTTGAGGTCCGAAAAGGGACTCCCTTTGTCCGCCTGCTCGAGGACAGTGAGCAGGCGGGTCCCGTAGCCAAAATTCGACAACCCGAAGTCCTTGTAGTCAAAGCTACACACGGCACGCACTTCCAGCTCGTATCCAGCTTGCCTGATTTGCTGCAAAGGCACGGCGCCGTCAAAGTTTTCGCGGTCCGGAATCGACTCCAGGGCATCACGCCAGAACACGGGCACCCGGCTATGGAAAAACGAGAACCAGGAAAGATGCGTCGCGTTAGAGGCCGACCATGTGCCGTCGAACGGCTGACACTCGGTGTCGCGGAACTGACAGAGAAAAGGGGCCACGTCAGGTCGGATGGCATCAGCCCGTGTGCTCTCAACCATAAAGATGTAGACGTCCGGTTTATGCTCAAGCTCGGGCACCCGGCCTTGATTCTCAGCCAAGCCTGAATGAAAACTCACCCGATAAATACCGACGCCTTGCGGCGGGGCGAACAACCCGAGGTGAAGGTTGAAGGCCTTGTGCTCTTCCTGCCACGCAACAACCGGCTTCAACTTCGCACCGATCCCCTGCTCGGTGATGGCACCTATCCAAAATAAGCCGATGATGCCTATCGCCCATGCCATGGAGATACGCATCTGTAAACGCCTTGAAATCAGCCAGCAGCCGCCAGTCACAAGCATCGCAAACACAAAGACCCCGGCCACAATCAGCCACGCGCCCATCGGCCCCACATCAAGTCCGCTGGTAGCCAACTCCACCTCGAGATCAAGGTTCCCCGATGACGTCAGGCCGTTCACCACGTCAAGCAGTGACCGATTCCACATGATCCCGAGCAGTTGATCCATGACGACAAGCAACGGCGCAAGCCCTAACACCAGCCACGGAGTCCAACGCAAGTACTTGGGCGCAGCGCGCATCGTCATTTCCGTGAGCAGGTAAACAAGGCCCACGACGAGCCCCTGGGTGAAAACCCTTCCCAGCAACACACCCACCTTCGGGCCAAACGAGATGTCCAACCCCCAGACCAGCGTCAGGTTGTTAACGACCAATACCAGAAAGAGCAGGATGAAAAATGCCGCATTCCAGCGGTGCCTCACCCCCCACCAATCGACAAAACTCCAAAACCCGCGGACCTTCTTCAACTTCTTCCCGCCGGCACCGAGAGACCCCTTGTCGCGGAAAACAAAGGCGAGAACCAACCCGGCCACCAGTATGCCGGCCACCAGGGGCAGAAAATAGGCATGCAGGAAATCCGTGACACTGGCCAGCACCCCGACCGCGAAAAGCAGCACCGCGGCCCCCGACATCACGGCATCAAACCGACCCTGCAGCCATTTGCCCAATCGCCACCAATACCCACCGACGACGCCACCCAAGATGCAGAGACCGGTGCCAATCATCAGATTGAAACCCAAGTTGCCAGCACCCTGCCGCACCGAAAGCTGCATCGACTCAATCTCCCAGCCCCCCGTGAAAGGCACCATGGCGCAAAGGATCGCGCCCAACCATGCCAGCAGATGCTGCCATTGAAAGCTGTCCTTGTTCTGTGTTTCCCCTATGCGCATATGACTGCTGCTTACCAAGGCATTCCCATATAAGCAAGCACCGCGTGTGAGGCCGGCTCCGCGGATCACACCCCCTGCTCCCGCTGAATAGCCGCACGCACGATCCTCGCCTGACCATAACTCACCTGCCCCTGGCTCCCTTCAAAGACGGGTTTCAAGGCCGACAAGCCATGTTCATCAAACAATGCACGGGCCAGAGTCTCGGCCTCCTCGCTGACAAATTGCCTCACGCTTATCTCCTCGCCCTGCTCCATCAGATGGGAAATATGCCCCTCCACCGTGCTCCGCGCCATACCACGCCGGGTCACGATTTCCTCGAGCCCCAAGCCCTCCCGGATCAACGCCTGGGTCGCCCGATACGTCTCCCCCATCCCCCGCTTCACCGTGCTTGCCTTCGATGCCATGGCGGGCCCCGCCCAGTCCTGTCGCTGCTCCCGCACCCCCGGGTGATCGGCGAGGAAGTTCGCCACTTCCCCGATAAAACGAGCACCGTAACGGGCGTGTTTATTATCGCCAATACCGTGCAGCCGGAGGAACTCAGCCTCACTCGCCGGCATATACGCGGCGATCTCCCTGAGTGTGCGGTCGGAAAAAACCACATACGGCGGCACCCCCTCGACATCGGCAACCTCCTTGCGGATCTCCCGCAAATAGCCGAACAAGCCGTCGTGACAATCAATCTGCGGCGCCTGCCCTCTCGACCGCTTGACTTTTTCCGGCTCCACCCGCTTGTCCACACTCATCGCAAACGAGCTCTGCCCCATCAGCAAAGCCATCCCGTCTTCGGTCATTTGCGGCACCGGATACTGGGCCGCGGACAGCCGTAATTTCCCCGCGGCCAGCAACGCGTCCAGCAGACTCCGCCAATACGCCTTCGGCTGGTCACGCCCGATCCCGAACGTCTTCAGTTGCTGGTGCCCGAACTGCCTGATTTTCGCCGTATCCGCCCCGGTCACGATGTCACACACATGCACCGCACCGAATTTGCCACGTGTGCGGGCCACGGCGGACAACAACATCTGCGCTTCCCGAGTCACGTCCAGCGATTGAAAACTCCCGGCACAAAAATCACATCCGCCACAGGATTCCTCGCCGTAGGTCTCATCAAAATACTCCAGCAATCCGACACGCCGACACTGTGGCACCGAGGCAAAGCGCTCCATCGCCTGCAACAATCCCGCCGCACGACGCCGCTCCTCCTCGTCGGAAACATCATCGATAAAGCGGCGCACCTTGACCGCATCCCCCGGCGCGTAGAGCAGCAGACAGTGGGACGGATCACCGTCGCGTCCCGCCCGACCCGTTTCCTGGTAGTAGCTCTCGATGTTTTTGGGCAGGTCGCCATGCACCACAAAGCGCACGTCCGCCTTGTCCACGCCCATGCCAAAGGCGACCGTCGCCACGATCACCGTGACATCATCACGCATGAAAGCATCCTGGGTGCCCGAGCGGTCGGGCGCCTCCATCCCCGCATGATACGCCGCCGCATTGACCCCATTCGCCTTCAACATCGCCGCCGTCGCCTCAACGCTTTTGCGCGACGTCCGGTAAACAATACCGCTCTGCCCGGGGTGCTCACGGATAAACTCGACCAACTGCACTTCCCAGTCCCGTTTCGAGCGCACCTCGTAAAAAAGATTCCCCCGGTCAAACGACGCCCGGATTTTCACCGGCCGCTCAATACCCAGCCGCGCCTCGATGTCGTCCGACACCCGCGCCGTCGCGGTCGCGGTAAACGCCCCGACCGCAACCGCCGGAAACAACTCCTTCAATCGACTCAAAAACAGGTAGTCAGGCCGGAAATCATGGCCCCACTCCGAAATACAATGCGCCTCGTCGATGGCGAAAAAACTCGGACCCTTCCGCGCATTGCCCCGCAGCAGCTCCACGAACCCGGGCGTCGCCAAACGCTCGGGAGCCACATAGAGCAGATCCAGGTCTCCGGCCCGATAATCCCGCTCCACCCGCCGCACCTCGTCAGGCGACAGGCTGCTGTTCAGATAGGCTGCCCGTATGCCATGGGCAAGCGCCCCATCGACCTGATCCTTCATCAAGGCAATCAAGGGGCTCACGACCACCGCCGTCCCGTCTAACACCAGGGCCGGCAATTGATAACACAAGGATTTGCCCCCACCCGTCGGCATCACCCCAAACACATCACTCCCGGCCATCAAGCCCTCGACCAACACCTGCTGGTGCGGCCGAAAACCGGAAAAACCAAACACCTTCTTCAACGAGGCCAACAACCCCTCTCCACCGACTCCACTACGCTCACAGTCCGCTATACTATTCATAAGAACAGTATTCAACCGATGATCCCAACATTTGTCAACCCAGTTTTCTCGCCGCCCGACATTTACCCCGTGACTGCCCCGCCGCGCTCGACCCCTTCAACCGATGAAAACCCCACCCCGGTCACCCCCGAATAAAGCACTTCCCCTCCTTTTCCTGCCCGTTCTGAGAAAAAACAGTTGCAATCCCATATTTCATAGGCTAGTTCTCCCGCCCGTCCGACACCAAGCCGGTGCCCGGCCCTTCATTTCAAAGCATTTCCAAACTCTTTCCCAACTCAACTCTAGCCATGAACATCATCGATAAAATCGAAAAGGAGCAGATCAAAGACGTCGCCGACTTCAAGGTCGGTGACAGCCTCAAAGTCCACGCCCGCGTGGTCGAGGGGGGCAAAGAGCGTATCCAGATCTTTGCCGGCCTCTGTATCGCGAGAAAAGGCAGCGGCATCAATGCCGCCTACACCGTGCGCAAAATTTCCTCCGGCGAAGGCGTCGAGCGCGTGTTCCCGCTGCACACTCCACGCGTCGCCCTGATCGAGGTCACGCGCCGCGGCAAGGTCCGCCGCGCCAAACTCAATTACCTCCGCGATCGCGTCGGCAAACGCGCCCTGCTTGTCAAAGCCGCCGAGCGCGAGTAAAGCCGGCCAAGCCGCAAGCCACCCTTTCTTTTTCAAAAAGCCTCCTGTCACGGGAGGCTTTTTCGTGTAAGGTCATCCCACCCCACACAGTAGAATAAAAGCCCCCCGACTCCCACACTCCCACACTCCCACACTCCCACACTCCCACACTCCCACACTCCCACACTCCCACACTCCCCGACTCCTGACGATGATTGATGATTGATGAATTACGATTGTTGATTGCTGAAGTGAAGAGCTGGCGCAGAGGCGCAAGCCTACTTCAAAAATCGAAAATCAACAATCATCACTCGTCAATCAATTCTGCTCCCGACTTCCCGACTTCAAGATTCTAAAACACCATGGCAAAAAATCATCACGACTACGACGCCCTACCGAACGACAGCCATGCGCCGTCGTTCCGGCAGGAGCTGCGTGTGGTGGCGGTGGTCGTCGGCTTTATCATCGTGTTGGAGATCATTGCGCGGATCATCGCGCCGAACCTGGATTACGACCGGGTCAACATCCACGCGTTCGGTCAAACCATCCACGACCTTGAAGAGCGTGCCGAGGCGTCAGGCAAACCCCGTGTCGTCTTCTTCGGCAACTCACTGATGCTGCACGGACTCAACGAGGACATCGTCCGGGAGGAGCTCCAAGCCATCGGCGGCCCGGAAATCGAGTCGAGCAAGATCACCCCGGTCGGCACCGCGATGCTCGACTGGGTTTATCTCTACCGGCGCTACTTCGCATCCGGGGACAGCCACCCGGATATCATCGTCGTCGGATTTGTCGCCCACCACATCCACGACCAGGAACCGATCAAACTCCGCCGACTATGCCGCCATTTCGTATCCACCCAGGACCTGCCCGACCTCTGGAAAAACGAGCTCAAGGATTTTCACCGCACCACCCAGTCGTTGCTCTGCAACATCAGCGCCCTGGAGGGTGACCAACCGGAACACCAGCTGGGCATCCTCTACTCCGTCATCCCTGATTACCGGGCCGGCGTGAATGAGAATAACCGACTGATCACCGCGGCCGCCGGACGCCGGGCAAAACAAAGCGGGTCATCAACACCGGGCGCCCCGGAGGAAACCTACCGGCGCATGGAACGCTTCATCGAGCGATGCAAGGCACACGGCGTGCAAGTCTGGCTCGTTCCCATGCCTCAGCCCGAGGTCTGGGACTACAACCCCAACGCGACCCGCGTCGCGGAAAAACACGGGATGCAAGTCCTCGACGCCCGCGACATCGACGGCATGACCGAGCATGACTTCTCAGATGGCTACCACCTCGGTGAGAGCGGCGGCGAGAAATTCAGTCGCTGGATGGCCGCGCAAATCAAAAAGAACGCCCCTGGTCATGAGTAGCCGCCTTGCTGTCGCGGAGCACACATTGACCGTTCAAGCGACCCAGGGAGCCACAAAAAAAAGCAACCCCCCGGCAATGGCCTGACGCTTTCCCGGAGCCGCTTCAAAGCTTCCAGCCGTCACGATAGTTGATGTGCACCAGTTCGTTGGCCTCGTCGTTGTTAGTGAATTTCAGGGCTTTGCTATCCCACCTCAGTAGTTCGTTTGGCCGCTTGATCGCGATCATTCCCAAAAGGGCCATCTCGGTCAGTGCCGCACCATATTCAAAAGGAGAGCAACAGGGGCGGCCGTCTTTGCAGGCGATGATCCAGTCCTGTTCATGCCTGACTCCTTTGCCGACTCTGGGATATTTCTCTTCCGGACGCTCATAGGCCCTCATCTGTACTTCCGGGACGATCCGCAGGCCGCTTGCCCCGTGGGACCCGTGCATGATGCACCCCTTGTCGCCAACGAGGATCGCTCCGCTTGCGGAAAGCTTTCTGCCCGGCTCAAAGACTTCCGGGATCGGAGGAAGCAATCTGCCATCTGACCACGTTAGTTTGACAGGTGGCCTGTTGCCTCGTGCGGGGAATTGAAATCGTACGACAGAAGCCCTTGGGTAGGTCTCGGAGCTTACTTCCGGACGCCAGTGTGTCGTCGTTGCCTGGACGCTTTCGGGGGCGCCCAGATCCAGTGCCCAGAACGATGGATCGAGGATGTGACAACCCATGTCGCCGAGAGCCCCGGTTCCGAAGTCCTGCCAGGCGCGCCATTTCGTGGGAACGTAATCAGGGTGGTAAGGTCTGTGGGCAACAGGTCCAAGCCAGAGATCCCAGTTGAGTGTGTCAGGGATGGGAGGGGTGTCCTTGGACCTCGCCTTGACCGCGAAATCTGACCATACGTTTCCGCCTACCGGCCTGTCCGTCCAGCCGAAAACTTCTTTGACATCGCCGATAGCACCGTCCTCAAGCCATTCCTTAAGCATCCGTGTTTGGGTGGATGAATGCCCTTGGTTGCCCATCTGGGTCACGACGCCGTATTGTTTCGCGGCTTCCGCAATCTTTCTGGCCTCGTAAACCGTGTGTGTCAGAGGTTTTTGGCAGTAGACGTGTTTGCCACGCTGCATGGCCTCCATCGTGATCACCGCATGAGTGTGGTCAGGAGTGGCAACGATCACGGCATCGATATCCTTGTCCATTTTATCGAACATCACGCGATAATCTACAAATTGCCTTGCCTTGGGGAATTTCTCACGAGCCCAGGCTGTGTGTGAGCTGCTGTCGACATCGCACAAGGCTACAATATTCTCATTCATGCACCCCCTCAAGTTGCCGACCCCCATGCCGCCAATACCAATACCCGCGATGTTAAGTCTGTTACTTGGGGCGTTGGCACCAAAAAGGCTGCTGGGGGCGATGTTAAAAGCAAAGGCCGAGGTTGCGGCCGCACCCGAGGTCTTGAGGAAATTTCTTCGATTGAATTCAGATTTCATGGGTAAACTCCAAGTTGATTATGGATAATGAGAGACAGGGCAAACATGGGTAATCCCGTGACTCATGACGATCATAATTTTGGATATTTCCACCTCGACAGACCAGGCCCTATCCAAAAATGAAGCGCCACCCCGCTGCCGTCCAAAACAATCATAGCCCGCAAGGCATAACGCCTGCGGAGCACCTTCGACCCGGTGGTGCCGGGGACCGACGGCTGATTCTGCGCATCAGGGTGTGTGCGATACCCGCCCCCTTTGATCGGACCATTTCTGCATTTTATGACATGTTTCCAAGCTACCAATCGTCCTTGCAGGTTAAGATTTACCAGTTGTCATTTTGGTTTAATTGTTCGGTTCAACTTAAATGTTCAGCTTTCCATACAAGCCGCGCCAAGCCCTCCCTCGCCCACTCTATTACAGTGGCTTCCGTCAACGCGAACCCTTACCCAATGTTGTTTATTAAAGTATCACTGAATGTCAATATTCTGCAGGCTGTCAACATGGACCGACCATCTAACATAATTGTCATTTGTCAAAATCCCCCATGAGTAGTTAGGCTTTGGGGAGTCCTCCGCAATGAAGCTGAGGATCAACCAACAAGCAAATGACACCCTTAAAAAAACGAGGACTTAGCCTCCTCCTTGCCGTCGCGGCACTGTCCACCAGTGCCCTCGCCCAGACCTACAACTTCAGCGCGTTTGAAACCAGTGGCGTCAGTGACCCCGACTTGATTATTCCGATCAACCTCAACGCAACGATCTCCACGAACGGATCCAGCGTCGATGTCATCATCTCCAATGACAGCACCCCTGGAGATGGCTGGATTACCTCCGAAATCCCCACCATCACCAAAATTGCTTTTGACGATGATGCCGACCTGTTACCGCAGCCAACATTCGCAAACAACCCACCTAACGTTGTTTTCAACGCGGACGATACCGTAAATATCCCCGGCAGCAACAATATCGCATTTACCACGACTTACGGATTCACAGCCGACCCGCCGCCTACCTATACCGGTATCGATCCTGGCGAACATTTCGTCATCTCCTTCGAGAACACCGACATCAAGGACCTGCGTAAAGCAATCGACAGCGGGGACATTCGCATCGCCATCCACGTCCAGCAAATTGGCGAAAACGACTCGGCATCCTTTGTCACCGTCGTCCCCGAGCCATCGTCGGCCATGCTCATAGGCCTAGCCGGCTTGACCTGCCTCCTGCGACGCAAGCGCTAGACAGTCAACTCTCTCCGACATTCCAATCCCCAATCGCGGTGACTGCCCATGGCAGCACCGCGATTTTTGGTTGGTTCCCCGAGGGCCAACGGGCCGTGAGATCTATCAGCCCGGATAAAGTCAGGATCCCTGCACAAACTAACGGCTTTCCCTGCTTTACATCGGATTGAGGCACTGAGAAAATGGGCCCGTATCGGGATTTCCGCGCGCTCCCGGACCAGGCAGGCGCGCGCGTCTCAATAACACAGCCACCCGAAAACAAATTCCCAGCCCACCGATATCCACCTATGAGATCCACTTCGCGAATCCAGTATTTTGCCCCCTCTTTCGCCACCCGTTGGATCCACCATTTCACCCGGACTCTACCGTTGCTGGGATGCGCCTTTCTGGCACCGTCGTTGTTCGCCGCCGATGCTGACAAGCGTCCGCCGAACGTGATTTTGATTGTCACTGACGACCAGGGGTACGGCGAGCTTTCGGCACACGGACACCCACTGCTCAAGACGCCGAACATGGACAGCCTGCATGGCGAAAGCGTGCGGCTCACTGATTTTCACGTCGACCCCACCTGCTCACCGACACGGAGCGCCCTGCTGACCGGCCGTTACTCGACCCGCACCGGCGTCTGGCACACCATCAACGGTCGCTCGATGATGCGCCCGGAGGAGTTGACGATGGCAGAGGTATTTCGGGCCAACGGCTACCGCACCGGCATGATCGGCAAGTGGCATCTTGGGGCGAACCACCCGTGCCGGCCTGCGGACCAGGGTTTCGAGCACAGCGTGTGGCACATGGACGGCTGCATTGGCGGTGCCCCGGACTACTGGGGAAACGATTACTTCGACGACACTTACATGGTGAATGGCCAATGGAAAAAATTCGACGGCTACTGCACCGACGTCTGGTTCCGCGAGTCGGTGAAGTTCATCGAGAAGAACCGTGACGAACCGTTTTTCCTCTACCTCGCAACCAACGCGCCGCACGGCCCGTATCTTGTCGAGGACCGCTATGCCAAGCCGTTCCTGGCATCCGGCATGCCGGAGAAGCTGGCCCGCTTCTACGGGATGATCACCAACATCGATGAAAACCTGGGCAAATTCCGCACGCGCCTGGGCGAACTGGCTCTGGCCGAAAACACGCTGCTCATCTTTATGAGCGACAACGGAACGGCGGCGGGCTGGATCTGTCAGAAGTCCGGCTACAAGTACTACAACGCCGGCATGCGTGGCTGGAAAAGTTTTGCCTGGGAGGGCGGGCACCGCGTGCCGTGTTTCTGGCACTGGCCGGAGGGCGGCCTGGACGGTGGTCGCGACGTGCCGCAACTCAGCGCCCACATTGACCTGCTCCCGACTCTGGTGGATCTGCTCAAGCTGAAAAAGGGCGAGGGGCCGAAACTCGACGGGGTTCCGCTCAGTGGCCCTCTGCACGGCGCGACCGAAGAGAGCTTCCCCGACCGCACCCTGTTTGCGCACGTGCAACGATCGTTCCTGCCGCCGAAGTGGAAAAACTCGGTCGCCATGCGGGACCGGTGGCGGCTGGTCGATGGCAAGGAGCTCTACGACCTCCGCGTCGACCCGGGTCAGCAGACCGATGTGGCCAAGACGCATCCGCAGGTCGTCAAGCGTCTGCGCGACGACTACGAAACGTGGTGGGCCTCACTCAAACCCGCGATGAAACAAACCGTCCGCATCGGGCTGGGCGGCGACGAGAATCCGATGACCCTCAGCAGCCACGACTGGTTGATGCCGGGCGAAAACCAGTCGGCGTGGCACCAGAACCACATCAAGCACGGCGAACTGATCAACGGCCCGTGGGCTGTGCAGGTGAAACAGGCGGGCACCTATGACATTTCGCTCCACCGCTGGGCACCCTACCTGAACAAAGCGATGGGCATGAAGGGTGCGCGCATGAGCATCGGCGGAATCAACAAGCACATGAACCTCGGCCCCGCTGCGACGCACGCCACATTCCGTGTCAAGCTGAAGCCAGGACCGGTGATGCTGCAGACCTGGCTCCAACGCCCGGATGGCAAGGAACACGGTGCCTACTATGTCACAATAAGCCAGGATCGGTCCGGGGGTGAATGAACCACGGCGCGTGGCAACAAGCGCGGCATTGGCTGTGAATCCAACGGGTCACGGCTCGAGCAAGCCGCTCTGACAAAACTAACAGCCCAAAACTAACAGCCATTACGGCAAGCGTAAACAACTCCCCCCATTGCTCCGCGTTCGATCAACCTCTACCTCCACATGGCCGAGAAGGACGAGCACGGCAAAGGTGAGGAGGGGCGCCTGGTCCGGCTCCAGCACAAGGGGCAGACGCGCCCCCTGCAACAAGCCCCAACCCAGCCCAGACACAAGGATCCACTGCGGGCGGTCCGCATCGGAAAGATCCGCTTTTCCCCCTTGCCTGATCAACGCACACTCGCCAGAGTTCATCTATTCCCCCAGCAGCCCCTGTCCCCCTTCGCAACAACACCCCACTCCACAAAGTAAATCCCCCGGAATCATTGCCCATCAACCCGCGGGGAAACTGATCAAGGCCGGGTCCCGAATCACCATCGCAGGATATGAGTTACATCGTTTTAACCAACAGCGAACGCGAGGAGCTGATCGAATTGTTCTTTCGGCTTCGGTCGCTGGGCGGAAAGTACCCGCTTGCCAAAGAGGAGGCGATGACGGCGCTCCGTTGCCTTAAAGCGCTCCACTCAAATGCGATCGAGGACAAGACCGTGGATCGGATCTTTCTCCATATCTTGCTCCACCGAGCCGGGATCGAGGACAAGAACGCGATCTCGCAGCACTACGGCAACGCCGCCACGGAACTGCAAGGGCAGGAGGAATTGCTGCGCTGGCTGGAAGGAGAAGCCGGCGAACGCCGACCCATTTCCATCTTCCTGATCCAAGAGATGCACCGCCGAATATTTGAAAAGTCCGTCCCCGATATGGCGGGCAAGTTCAGAGACGGCGAAGTCCGCATCAGCGGCATGCGCCACAGGCCGCCACATCATCAGCAAGTCCCCATAGCGCTGCACCAGCATATGGACGGAATCAACCAATCCCTTTTCGGCATCACGTCGATCGACAAAGATTCGTTTTTGGATGTCCTGCGCGTGTCCGCGCAAATCCACTTTTTGGTCGCGCAGGTACACCCGTTCGAAGACGGGAATGGACGGGTTGCTCGAGCTGTGGGCGACTATGCCATGCTGACGCACGGGTTCTATTACGACGTCATCATGACGGATTACAGGGACATCTACCTCGACGCCCTGGAAGCATCAACTTGGGCCGACACCAGCCCGCTCCACCACTTCCTCGAATACAGCTACCTTGAGACACTCCGGCGGATCTCCGGTTTTTTCAATTTGGTTCACGACAAGTGAGGACTCTGCAATCCGCATACCAGCCTCAGGGGCGTCTTTCAGTGACGCCGCACCCTGCCCCCTTTCCTCTCCCGGCCAAGCCCCGGCCAGCCACCAGCCAAGCCCCCGGCCAAGAGGCCAATCCGAAGCCGCTGTATCCTTATTTTGACGCCAGTGTTCCATCGGTAATAGGTTTCAGAACAGGCGGATTTCGCGGATGCCGCCGCTTTCGCGGTCGAACGGCAACGCCGTGCGGGCTCACATCCCTGGCCTGGTTTCCCCTTGCGTGATTGCGACTTACCCGCGATGTTGGAACGCGAGCCTCCCTCGTTCGCACCTGTCAACTCCACCCCAGGCCAATTGTGCAATCTGGTGGCAACGAGGCAGTGACCCAGCAGCCATTCCCCAGCCATCAATCCGTAGAGCGCGCGGCACGCCTCCAGCGCAAGCCGACTCTCGCGTGATTCATGAGATCCGTTTTCAAAATGAAATGAATCACTCCGCCTCCATTCCATCGGCTCCCGCGTCTCCCGCGGCGCATGACTTGTGGAGAGGGTTCTGGCGGCTCGCGGACCCGAAGATCTCGCTGGCGTCCATGGCCTCGATTTTTCTCGGCACCTGCGCGGCCGCCGCGCATGGACCGCTGCACATCGGTTGGCTGGTCGTCACCGTGCTGGGCATCTTCGCAATCGAAGTAGCCAAGAATGCGTCCGGAGAAATTTTTGATTTTGATTCCGGCACCGACCTCGCCGTGGCACCCCATGACCGGACGCCGTTCTCCGGTGGCAAACGTGTGCTCGTGGACGGTCTTCTCACCCGCAGGGAAACGGCGGTGATCTCGCTGATCGGTTATCTGGCCGGCATGAGCGCCGGTCTCTGGATTGTCGCAGCGCGTGAACCGAAGGTTTTTTGGATCGGCGTCACCGGCGGCATCTGCGCCTATATCTATCATGCACCCCCCTTGAAACTCTCCTACCGCGGACTGGGCGAATTAGTCGTCGCAATCTGTTACGGACCACTCATCGCGCTCGGCGCTTTTCTGGTTCAACGCGGTCACATCACGACGGAGATTCTGATGCTCTCGATCCCACTCGGGTTACTGATCGGCGCGTTCCTGTGGATCAATGAATTTCCCGACTATGCGGCAGACAAGGCTGCCGGCAAACGCACCCTGGTGGTTCGACTCGGACGCCATCGGGCCAGCCGCATTTTCGCAGGCATCATGGCATTCGCGTTCGGCGCATTGGCCCTGTTGCTAACCGGAATCAAGCTGCCGCCGCTGGCGGCGCTGGGACTCGTTGGACTGCTGCCCGGCGCAAGCGCCGTCCGTGCACTCTGGCAGCATCCGGAACAGACGGCCGATATCGCGCCGGCCCAGGCCCAGACCCTGTTGAGCTTCATCCTGGTCGCACTCGGGACCGGCATCGGCATTCTCCTTCAGAGCTGACCGGCGAACTGCAGGAAAATCGGAGACCGGACCCAGCCCTCCCTGCGCTTGATTTCGCCCGGCACGGGCAGTCCGAGACTCACAAAAAGTGCACATTCACCCCACCAGATCGCCAATGGATCCGAAATCCGGGACGAACAGGCGTTTGTAAAATCGGGCGGCCGAGCCGTCCGTCATGCCCGCAAGGAAATCACAGACGAGCCGGGCGCGTTGGTTCACGTCGGTTGCCGCCTCGATTTCCACGGCAACCCCCTCGGGCAGGAGCTGGAAATCCTGGCCCGCAATGGTGCCCGCGTCGATATAACGCGTTTTCAACACCCCCCAGAGCCGTTCCAGCATGTAGTTCCCCTTGTGCTCAAGCTGCTTCAGTTCGGGCGAAAGAAAGACGACCTCAAAGGCGAGACGCTTGAAGAGCTCGGACTCACGCACGGTTTCCTCGTCGATGTCGACCACGTACCGGTAACGATTGGTCTGTGCGCTCATTGAGTTGGTGTCCTCGCGCAAGCTCGCGGCCTGGATGTACTTGCCGATGCGTTTGCCGGCAAACGGCTCCACGCGGTTGCCTCGGATCGCCCGGACCAGATCGCCGAGAGGCGTCCCCTCGCCCAGCGACTCCCCGGTCTTTTCAGCCCAACACTCGATGTTGCCAATCGAGAGAAACCCCGCCCTCACGCTGTCGGCAAGATCGTTGAGCGAGTAGGCGGTGTCATCCGCCCAGTCCATCACCTGGCACTCGACGGATTTAAAGGTGTCGCGCGGCTTCCCCGGGGTCAGCTCGACCGGGAAATCCACCCCGCCCATCGCCCAGTCGAGGTAGTTTGTCTGCTGGTCGTAGATAAAATGATTCTCCGGCGCCTCCGCCCCGGTGCGAAGCTCGCTCCAGAGCGTTTTATACTTCAGAATGCCGTCGAGAAAGGCACGGGTCGGGTCCATCCCGGCGCGTTTGACCGAAAAAATACGCTCGGTCAGCAGTCGGAGCGTTTGCGCATTGCCCTCGAACCCACCGTAATCCCTCATCAGAAAATTCAAACTCCGCTCGCCCGCATGACCAAAAGGCGGGTGGCCAAGGTCGTGGGACAGGCAGACAACCTCAACCAACTCGGGGTCGATGAAATAATCGTCGCGCAGGCAATCCGAACTCTGCTTGAGCCAGTGGCAGATCGACCGGCCAATCTGCGCCACCTCCAACGAATGCGTGAGGCGCGTCCGGTAAAAATCATACTCACCACTCCAAAACACCTGCGTCTTGCTCTGCAAGCGGCGAAATGCCGGCGTGTGCAGCACCCGGTCGCGATCAACCTGGAACGGGGTGCGAAAATCATCCGCCGCTTCCCACCCGGAAAGCCGCTCGGTGTCAAAGGCATTGTAAAAGGTATTCATCAGCCCGGCCATTCTGGCTGAGTTCGATGAAACATCAACCCAGTATCTGCATTCTTCTACACCATTTCCCGAGCGCCCAGATAGGCGTTGGCGAGGGCCACAGGCAGTTGCTTCGCCATGGTATCAACCGTATACACGCCATGCGCCCGCAACTCGCCAAGCATACGCTCCCGCTCTTCGAGATAAATGGCGGTGGCCCCGACCTCGAGTGCATCGTCGAGCGACGCCGCCGGCTTTTCCATCCGCCTCACCACCGACTCCTCGCGCAGGCTGGCAAGGATCGTCACATGGCGGCGGCGGATCATGCGCAATGGCTCCACCAGCTGGTGCCCGTCTTCGCCCCGCACATTACTGAGCAGCACCACCAGCGCCCGACGCTGCTGACGGGTCATCAGCCGCTCGGCGGCCTCGGTGAAATCACTCGGCGCCGGCGTGGTTTCATAGTCGTAGAGATGGTTGAGGATCGTCGTCATCGACTGCACGCCCTTGACCGGCGCGAGCCATCGGTCCGATCCGCCGACCCCCAAAATCCCGACGTGGTCGCCCTGCCTGAGCGCGGTGTAGGCCAGCAGAAGCATGGCATTGAGGCAGTGGTCAAACTGGGGCACGCCGCCGTCGAGCGCGCGCATGCGCCGTCCGCAGTCGACCGCCAGAATCACCGTCTGGTCGCGTTGCTCCTGGTACTCCCGGCTCACCAACGACAGCCGTTTTGACGTCGCCTTCCAATCGACCTGGGAAAGCATGTCGCCCAGCTGGTAGTCGCGCAACTGGTGGAACTCGCGACTCATCCCCTTGCGGTTTTTTTTCACAATCCCCATCTGGTCCGCCCTGTTATCCATGGCTAACAGGGCATAGCGCAGCACCGGCTCGTAGTTGGGATAGACCCGCGTTGTCTGGGCTTCACCAGCACGGCATTTCCGGGACCATAGCCCGAGTGGCGAATAAATCCGCAAATGGGCCGGAGCAAACTCCTTCATGCCCCGCTCTGCAATGGTGACCGGGTAATTGACCGTGGTGAACCCCTTGACCGGCAGCCGCCCGCGCCATGGCATCTCCTGACTCTCGGCGTCACTCGGAATACCGTCGTAACACACGACCTTCAACGTCATCGGCGCCCTGTTGCGCAACGTGATCGCAACCATTTGCTCAATCCCCATGGCAAACCGTCCCGGCAGGTCACGCTGGATTTCAGGTGGCTTTTGGAAAATGGCCGCACTCAGGTCGACCAACAAAAACAACGCGGCCACACAACCACCCCAGAGCCAGTACGGCTCCATCGATGGAATCAATCCGGCACCGAATCCGAGCACAGCCCAGCTTGCGGTTCCATAGATAACTCTACTTGTCGGTTGCAATGTGACTTGGTTGGGGTGGGATTCAAATCCGCGGTCAAAGACGCGGGGCCTCCACGGCATTGACGATACGCTCGATCGCGTCGTCCACTTTCTGCCCGCTGATGGCCAACTCGGGAGCAAGCTGCACCCGGTGACGCAGCACCGGCAAAGTCGCCGATTTCAGGTCGTCCGGGGTGACAAAGTCTCGCCCGTTCATCAGCGCATAAGCCTTCCCCACCTGGATCAAGCTGATCGCGCCGCGCGTGCCCGCTCCCAGGCTGATCCCCTGGGCATCACGTGTCGCCCGGCAGATGTTCACCGCATAACGCACCACCTCGGGCACCGCCCGGATTTCCGCACACTCCTGCTGGGCGCTGATGATGTCCTGCTGCACACAGATCCGGGAAACCGCGCGGGCATCGAGACCCTTTGCCGCCGCCCGCGATGTCACCTGCCCGACCACCTGCTCCTCACTCACCTGGTCCGGGTAATCGATGACCACCTTCATCAGGAATCGGTCGAGCTGGGCTTCGGGGAGCGGATAAGTGCCCTCCTGCTCAATCGGGTTCTGGGTCGCCAGCGTCATGAAGGGCAACTCAAGCTTGATGCTTTCGCCATCGATGGTCACCTGCTGCTCCTGCATCACCTCCAACAGTGCCGCCTGGGTTTTGGCAGGTGCCCGGTTGATTTCATCGGCCAGCAAAAGGTTGGTGAAAACAGGCCCGCGCCGCATTTGGAAAGTCTGGCTTTTCATATCAAACAGGGTGAAGCCCGTGACATCCGAGGGCATCAGATCGGGGGTGAACTGGATACGGCCAAACTGCCCGCCAAAGGTATTGGCCAATGCGAGCACCAGATGCGTTTTGCCGAGCCCCGGCTTTCCCTCCAACAGGACATGCCCGCCTGAGAGCAACGCCGCGAGGACCTGGCTGACAACGTGATCCTGCCCGAAAAACACCTTGCGCAGTTCAACATAGATTTGTTGGCAAAGAGCGGCCGCGCTTCCTCCTGACGGCTGCGCAGGGGCAGCACTTCCCTCGATGCCCGACGGGTCCATTGGTTCTTGATGTTCGTTCATGTTTTTTATTAGTTGATGTGTTTGCGTATGAGTTGAAGATTTCTAACGACACGAACCATCACCCCGGGTTCGCGGATCTGTTCTCGGGTCATGGCTTCAACGATGGCTTCCAGCGGCAGCGCTGTGCTCGCGGCGAGTTGATCAAATACCCCCTCGTGGTTTCCGTCCGGAGTCAGCGAAAGCCGACGGCTGATGGTGCCTCGCATGGCCGCCAACATTGAATCATCACGCTTCTGGCGCCAGAGAAATCGCCCGATCCCCCGCACCTGGCCGGAAAACTCCCGCATGCCACCGTCAGCAAGGTCTTGTTCGGGGCCAAAGCGCGGAAGGTTTTTCCAGAGCCAGAAAACAACCGTCGCGAGCAGCCCCAGCACCGCCATCCAAAAATACCTCCACACCAGACTAAAAAACCCGTCACCCCCACCACGGGAAAAGACAACCGTCCCCGGACGCGAGTGGTCAACCAATTCAGCAAGCAGTTGCGCGTGACTTCCGTAGCCGATGTAGCGGTTCCGGAGTGGCCTTGCGTCAGCGAGGATCGTCACCCGTCCCCCACCATGCCGCAGGCTCAGGAAACGATGCTTGTCATCGCCCTTTTTGCCGCTGCCATAGTCCCCCTCATAAGTCAGCTCGCATTCAAGGCCTTTTTCCGCCCAGTGATGGATCGCCATCCTTTTCCCACCCATCGAAAACTCCGTCTTCTCCGACCCTAACAATACGCGATCCTCCTCGTCCATCGCCTCCCAATCGTCAACACTCATCCCGTTCACAAGTGCCTTGTCGCCCTGGTTGATCCAGTCGACCACCTTCACCTCCAGTTCCCCCAGGCAATATTCCAGGCCGGGGGAATCCGTCCCGGACAACGACCTCGCCGTCACATCCTTTTGAAAGTCATTCCCGTGACTCTCTCCCCCCTCGAGCATAATGACAAGATGGCCGCCGTCATCAACCCACTGCATCAGCCGTTTCGCACGACCGACGGTATTAACAGCCGCCGGCGGCAGGAAAATAGCCGCGGTATCATACCCGAGCTTCCCTATGCCATGTTGCGCAACAGCATCGTAGGACTGTTTTTGCAATAGCCGCTGGGCCGCCAGAAACGGGTTTGAGCGGGCTTGCCCCTTGTAACCGACCGTCCGCCTTTTCTTTTCTGTCTCACCACAGGACGAGAGCAGGGCGCAGAGCATTACCGCACTCAGCAACCGGCGCAATCCAGCTTTCATCGCGCACTCCTTTCCTGGGAACGGCCGTCAAACGGCCAGCCTTCAAACAAAGCCTGCATCGTGCTGTCGTCCGGCTGCAGCTTGCCGTAGGCCACATTAATCCATTCGCACGTGAGCTCTGAAAAATAAGGCTGATAAGGCATAGGGCCCAAGGCCTCGACGCGACGCAAGCAGTCGCCCTCCGTGTCCCCTTCCTCAATCGGCAAATGAAACCGATGAATCAGCGTGGCGATGGATCCGCGGTAGAGCAGACTCAGCGAATGCTGGTAGTCGCCGGCGCGCCAGGCGTCGCGTGCCGCGGAAACAACATCCACCGGCAGCGATTCAGGGCTGACATTCATCCCCATGACCTCGCGGGTTTTGGAGCCGCCGGGCACCGGCAGGCCACGTCCCGCGGAGACAAAGACGTGCCGGTTGCGGTAAATCAAATAAACCAGCCCGGCGATCACCCCCGCGAGGATAAGATAGAAAACAAGGGAGCCGACCAGGCCCATGAAACCAGGCATGGATGATCCGGCAAACAAGTCGTCGAGCCAAGTGTTGGATGAACGGCTGGACGACTCCACCGGCACGTCCACCATGCGATGGTGGATGCTAAAGTCGTCATCGGCCAACACCTCCCGCACCTGCCTTTGACCCTGGCCGATGTTCGCCGACTCTCCTGCCCTCGCTCCGTCCGCCGCATAGCATTCAGCAGGCACGAAAAGCCCCAGACATACCATGGTCATTGCCAGCAGCATTTTCTCACCCGCGCCCTTGCCCAGGCGGAGCCGCTCCAACCGGGCGCCCATACGTTTAAACGCCAACTCGATATCCCACCCCTCGGTCAGGGTCCGGCTGTTGATATACAGCGCAAAACCGGCACTCACGTAAAACGGCTCCATCAACGTGAAGGACAACAAGCGCACGACCGCCACCAGCCAGTAAAACCCCGCATCAAGCTCCGCCACGTCGCTGTATTGAAAAAACTCCGCTATCCCCTGCCCCCACCGGCTGCTGACGTCCGCCGGCACCATCATGAAAACAAGCAATACCACGCTACACCCCACCGCAAGCTCGAGTAACAACCCAACCAAGGTTGCCATGGTCGCCCCCTCACCCCCGTTTCGCTCCAGCAGGTTGACCCGCTGCCGGTAGGCCGCGCCGCGCAAGCCCTCAAGCTCGGACACGGGCAAACTCAGGCTGCGTGCCGGGGAAAAGCGACCCACAACAAGTGCAAACCACAGGCGCCGCATCAACAACCTGGGCAAGGCGCGCAACACCTCCTTCGTCCCGGGCACGTCCCCGAAAAGCGCCCGGCTCACCACCAGCATCGGCACGCGATCATAAATCGGCTTCAGCCACCATGTGCAGGCAATGAACCAGACCGGATGGTTCCGCAGCAGCACAGCCAGCAGGATCCAGAGCGGAAAGATGCTGACGGCCCAGGCTTTCCAAATCGAGCCCATATGCCTGCGCGCTAGGGCGCAGCCGAGGTCAATCGACTCCCAGGGCACCCGCGGCCGGATCTCCGCCGTGACATCCTCAAGCCGCACGCGATCTCCTTCCCACCCTTCTTCCTGCAAATGCCAAGTAAAATATCACCAACACCCAGAGCGTGATGCCCGTGGTGTATTTCACCATCGGCGGCAGGTCCTGGGCCGACCAAAACCCCTCGATACCCGCCGCCACAAACGTCATCAGCGCGGCCCCGAAGATTAGCGGCAGCGACCTCCTGCCGGCATCCATCAACGATCTCCGCAGGGTCTTGCGCCCGGGATTCAACAAGCCCAGGCCGATGCGCAGTCCCGCCATCCCGGCGATCACCATCGCGATCAGCTCAAAAGACGAGTGCCCCGCCACAAAAGTGTAAAATGCCTCCTTGCTACACGCGACGTGAATATAGGCGATCACCGCCCCGAAGTAGATGCCGTTGTAAAACAGGAAAAACAAACTCCCCAGGCAAGCCAGGATACCACCCGCATAGATACGGAAATCAATCCCGATGTTATTCATGATATAATGGCAGAACATCATGAAATTCGAACCGTATTCCGCACGCAAATTGGCAATCTGACGGTCGCTGCTCCCGTACATCGTATCGAGCGACCCCATCATCTCCGGGCCTAACACAACCTCCACCCAGGAAAAATCAGGCCAGTAAAACCCCGCAAGCGCGACACCCAGCATGGGCAGCACAAAGGTCAGGGTCGCCACCAGCAGCAGACGCCACTCCGCCCTCACGGCCACCGGAAAATCAACCGCCATGAAACGCAACAACGTTTCCCAGGTCCCGCCCGCCCTGCGGTGGATGATTTTGTGACCCCGTATCACCAGCGTGTTGAGCCGCTCGTTGAGCGGCGTGCCATACATGCGGTGCCGGGCCAGCGCAAGGTCGGTGCAGATCTCCCTGAACATCGCCGGCAACCCGGAAACGTCAACGCCCTGCGCCCGTTTCTCGAGCGCATCCAACGTCTGCTCATACGCTGCCCATCGCTCCGCGTTCTTTTCCTCAAACTCCTTACCCTGCATCGTTTTCCTCCGTTAGTGTTTTTCTCCCAACCAATGACCGATACCCAGCAAACGGGTCATTCCCGTCACCCCCGTCGCCCCCGTCAACTCGCTGGCGTGATCCGCCAACTCAATCCGGCGCGCCTCCGACCACATCCCTCCACGCTCGCGAAATCCGGCCAGCGCGGCCTGCTCCTCACGTGTCAGGGGCACCCCCGGCGCCCTGCTCTCCAACACCGGAGGCAAGGCTGCCACATGCATGTTAGGAAGCCGATCATAGACAACCACCGTATTGGCCAGCAGGTCACCCAAGCGCTGAAACCTGCGGGTCATCAGCGTGCTCAACAAACCGAAGCCATAAAACGGGATCGGCATGCCGTCGGCAAATCGCAGCATGTTCCTGACAAACGACTGGCCAAAGGAAATCGGAGCGCCGGAGGTGTCGACCACACGCAGCCCCATCATCCGCTTCCCGGGAGACGCCCCCCTTTTCCCCGCTTCAAAAAAAACATAATAGAAAAACATCAGGAAAAACGACAGCAGCATATTCAAGCCCATCGCCACATTGAAACCCAAGATCGTCCCCGCCAGCAAAAGCAGCAATCCCACCCCGACAGTCACGCCGCCCCGAATCAGCAAATCCAACAAATACGCCAACACCCGCACATACGGACCGGCCATCCGCAGACGGATCTCCACTCCCTCGGCGAGCTCGATACTCTGCAGGGTGTCCAGTCGAGGTTCTTGGCGTCCGTTATTCTTAGGCATCGTCGGGTGAACCGCCATCACAAGGAAACACCCTGCAACAGCGGAAATGGTGGTCTGACCCGCCCACTTTAGTAACGAAGCAAGATTGGTAAAGAGGTAATCCCCGGTTGTGACGATAAATCCCCGTCATCACACTCCATCAGGTGCGGAGACACCGTCTGCGCCATCCAGATGAAGCCCGAACCCTTCATCCCAGCCGAAGGCGAGTCAGCCAATAAGACCAGCAGAACAGCCGCCACCCCAATTTTTGCGCCTTTTCCGATCCCCCTCAAGCATGGGACAGCATTTGTCCAATACCACGGCCTATGGCTTGAGCCGAATGGCACTTAGTTACGGCGATTTACCACCTTCTCCAACGGAGAAATTCATACCGGCCCCGGGAAAAGGCGCCGCCTGCATCCCGGGGTTAATCGGAGGGAAACGTATGTTGGCTGAAGGCCAACCTCATGCATCCGAAACCATTGTATCAGCATGAGTCTAGCCTTCAGCCAGAAAATTCACCTCCTATGATTTCCTGGGGTTGTGCCCCCCTGTCACCTACCCCGGCTGATATGAAAATGACCTTCAGTCCTACTTATTAGGTTGGCGAAAATACCCTTAACTAAGTGCCATTCTGGCTTGACCCCAACCCGAAAAACAACCGAATCAGCTTCCCTCCCCATCAGAAAACCACAACCTAACACCAACCGCATAGAAAACCTCGAACCCCAACACGGCCACCTTGACAAAGTCGCCCGCCACGCGGGGGGCGCGGATTGAAACAAGGCCAAGGCGGTGGACAGGTCGATCAAAGCCAATCGCTCCTGGTATTCCGTCAAACTAACGCATGAGGGCGTCTGCTTGCCTTCTGGGAAATCTCAGACTTCACAGCGGACCGCTGGTGATATATGATTCCGCCATGAAATGGCAAGCAGCAATGGTCTTGATGTGCCTATCGTCTTCTTCGTGCGGTGTTCTACACACAGGGATCTGGGAACCCAGACACAAGATCAAATCCGTCGCGATGCCCACTGAAGCCATTTGCAAAATCGTGGTCACAGGAACCGTCGTCTCATACTTGAAAAAACCATTCTCCAGTATCCACAGGGGCCTCTCTACGCTCAAATCCCGCAGTGAGATCACCGCCGACCACTGGATGCGTTTCTTGCCGGAGGCCGGCGGCAAGATGGCACCCAGCCTGACCATCGAACAAGCGCTGGATGCCAAGAAATTCCCCCGCCCCATCCCCGGCAAGGTGGATTACTTCATCGACGGCTCTTTTTACACCGAGCTCCATCGATCCGTTGCAGGAGCGCAGAAAAGCGTCGATACCCGTATATTTTCATTCGATAACGATGACGTCGCAGCCGCCTATGCGGACCTCCTCAAAGAGAAATCCAAAACCATCCCGTGCCGCGTCCTCATGGATCACCTCGGGTCCATTGCCAGTTGGTGGATCGAACCTGTCACGCCAATGCGCGATTCCTACCCACCACCCGCATGCATGGTCTCCTACCTCAGAAGCGGGGGGAACGTCGAAGTCAGGATATCGCGCAACCCATGGCTCATCGCCGATCACACCAAGCTGATCGTAGTCGATGGCCACGAAGCCTATCTCGGCGGCATGAATATTGGCCGGGAATACCATCACGAGTGGCACGACATGATGGTCCGGGTCAAAGGCCCCATCGTCACGGCGATGCAAAACGAATTCAACAAATCCTGGAAGCTCCAGGGGCCGTGGGGCGACTGGGCCATCCCCTTTCATCGGGGCTCAAAAAAATTCCGCACGACAATCAACAAGGGGGAGATTCCGATACGCATTCTCAAGACAGGACCGAATAACAGCGACATCAATGACGCCCTGATCACCGCCATCCGAATGGGCCGCCACAGAATCCTCCTCCACGTCTCCTACATGACCTCGGACCCCCTGATGCGCGAGCTGTTAAAGGCCAAAAAACGGGGGGTGGACATCACCATGATTTTCCCTGTTAAAAATGACAACGTGCTCTTGAATACCAACAATCGCGCGTGTGCCCACGAGCTCCTCAAGGCCGGAGCCAAGGTCTATCTCTACCCGTCATCCTCCCATGCCAAGGCGGTTGTCGTCGATGACTGGGCCTGCCTGGGCTCCGCTAACCTCGACGCCCTCAGCCTGAAAATCAACGACGAACTCAACATTGCGTTCACCGACAAACGATCCGTGGACATACTTGTCCGGGACCTCTTTCTCAAGGACTTCAAAAAATCCAAGGCCCTCAGAGTCGACGATGTCGAGGGCTGGGACGGCTCCCCCTTGGAGTTCATCGCCGACCACCTCTAAGCATTGCCCGTCAGCCCACCCGACGCCCCCCTAGCCCAAAGTTCCTATCTGATAGACGGTGCACTTGACACCCTGGCTCCCTTTCCGCAGTGAGCGGTCGACACGGGTTCCGAGTGCCTGCTCAATCATCCTGGTCTCCATCACCACAAGCCCCGGATAGATCTTGAAGATCTGATGCAACGGATGATGGTACTCCTCGATGGTAAAACCTTCCGCCGCCGAGTAGTGGCAGTGACAGAAGTGGCCCGACTTGCCGCGCGCATCGGCGAAACGGGTTGCCTTTTCCACCAGCGACTTCCCCGGATGCACCGCCTTGAGCCAAGCGTCACGCTCTTTTTCAAAGTAGTGATAAAGCAACTTTTCCGGCGCTGTTTCGCCAAAGGATGCCTTCACTCCGGCAAGCAGCTCCAACACAAGCTCGCCACCGCCGGTGGGAAATAGCGGGTCACACTTCCCGGTTAGCTTATAAAGCTTCTGGGGCCGCCCCACCTGCACCCGCGGCACACGCCAGACCTTCAGGTATCCCATCGTCTCAAGCTTGACACAATGCTGCTTCACTCCCATGTAGCTCATTTCCAACAACTTTGCCAACTCAGGGATCGCCAACCCACCGGAACGTTTCAATTCACCGATGATACCCAGATAACTCGGACGGGAAATATCACTGAGGGCTTGGGAAAACATGATCGCGATTCTAGGTTCGCATTGTTCAAACGCCAAACTCCAAATCATAAAAATCCTCATTTTGACAAATCGCGATTTCCCATTAGAGTCCCCAGAGATGTCCAACGTAACCTTCCAATCCCACACCCCCGGGTACTGGTCCGCCGATGCGATGGAGCATTGGCACGACCACACCTGGCAGTTGAAAAACAGAATCACTTCGCTGGCCGCACTCGAACAACACCTCGTGCTCAGCGAGGAGGAACGCGCGGGCGTCCTGCTCTCCGGCAGCAAACTGGCGATGGCCATCACGCCCCACTTTTTCAACCTGATCGACCGCACCGACCCGCACTGCCCGATCCGCCGACAAATGATCCCGCGCATCGAGGAAACCCTCAGCGATCCCGCCGAGATGAGCGACCCCTGCGGCGAGGATAGCCACATGCCCGTCCCCGGGCTCGTGCACCGATACCCCGACCGGGTCCTGTTTCTCGTGACCGACCGCTGCGCCGCTTACTGCCGGTACTGCACGCGCAGCCGGGTGGTGTCCGGCGTCTCCGACCAAAAGCTCGAAACCCAGTGGGAGGCCGCGTTTGAATACCTGGAAAACACACCCCAGGTCCGCGACGTCCTGCTCTCGGGCGGCGACCCCCTGCTGTTCTCCGATGACCGCCTCGAGAAAATCCTCTCCCGGCTCCACGCCATCCCCCACATCCAGTTCATCCGCATCGGCACGCGTATCCCGCTGTTCCTGCCCCAACGGATCACGCCGGCGCTGTGCGCGATGTTGCAGAAGTACCATCCCCTCTTTATCTCCATCCACACCAACCACCCGCGCGAACTCACCAGCGAGGTGCGCGACGCCCTCGGCCGCCTCGCCGACGCCGGCATCCCCATGGGCAACCAAAGCGTGCTGCTGAACGGCGTCAACGACAGCATCGAGGTGCAGAAGGAGCTCGTACACAAGCTGCTCATGTGCCGCGTCCGACCGTACTACCTCTACCAGTGCGACCTGATCGAAGGCTCCGCCCACCTCAGGACAAGCATCGACAAGGGCATCCGTATCATCGAAGGCCTGCGCGGCCATACCAGCGGCTACGCCATCCCCCAGTACGTCATCGACGGCCCGGGCGGGGGCGGGAAAATACCCGTCAACCCGGACTACATCGTGCGCCACAACGACGGAGGCATCGTGCTCCGCAACTACGAGGGGAAACAGTTCGAATACCCCGCCCGGGCAACGGCAAAATCAGACTTGCCCGATTAATCCGGTCCCGCGGATCCCCCCGGGTGATAAAAAAAGCACGTTTTTTCACGCGTTGGCTTGACGTCTCCGTCCATTTGTGGCTTTTTCCGCCCACGCCATTTGGCAACAAACAGTGCACCCGTAGCTCAGCTGGATAGAGCGCCTGACTACGAATCAGGAGGCCAGGGGTTCGAATCCCTTCGGGTGTACCATTTACAAACCCTGCAAACCCTATGGTTACGTGTTTTTGGGGAAATTACCGGAAACCTCCGTTTGTGAGTGTGCTTCAAGACGGGTCGGTGTAGGTATAGACCGTCACCGACTTATCCCCCTCCTTGGAGAGAATGTTTTTCTCAATCCCAAACTTGAGATCCCTACTAGCAGTAGCAGTGGAAATGGTTTTGAAAAAATCCAGATATTGCTTTCTGGAAAATTGCCTCTCTTCAAAATGTTTTTCCGCAAGATCTAGACGGCTTTCAGCAGTGAGGGGTTCTGGCTTAAACACCGCTAAGAAGTCGTCCATTGCCTCATGAATCATTGAGAGAGAAAATTCAATAAAGGGGGTCGAGTCTCCCGATTTGTCCGACATTTCCAAGGCATCATAATACGTTTTCTGGTTTTCTTTGATGAGAGATTCTACGGGGATAAATTCAAAAACAGGATGGTAGTGGCTCAAAAGAAGGCTGTGCCAAAACCGTCCCATTCTTCCGTTTCCGTCTTGGAAGGGATGAATAAATTCTAGCTCATAATGAAAGACGCACCCTCGGATGAGTGGATGGCAATCCTCTGTTCCCAAAAAATCAAAAAGCTCATCCATGAGATACGGCACACGGTCGGCTTTGGGTGCCATGTGAGAGACTTTCGATCCTTTTAAAATCCCGACATTGCCCCGTCTCCATGCTCCTGCCGTGTCAATCAAACCCGCCATCATCACTCCATGAGCTTTGAGCAAGTGTTTTGGATCAAGCGTATCAAAGGAACGCATCTGGTCATAAACTTGTATTGCATTCAGAACCTCACGTATTTCCTCCTTCTTCCCCCATACTTTTTTCCCATCCAACAAAGCGGTGATCTGTTCCTCATCGAGCGTGTTTCCCTCGATGGCTAGACTACCATGCAAGGTTTTCACCCGATTTGATTTCCGTAAATGAGGCTGTGGTTTGGGCTGGTTCAGACTCTCCACTCGTCCAATCAGACGCTCAATCTGGCTGACCAAAGAGAGTATTTTAGAGCTAATCGAAAAAGGAGGCGCCATGCCGTGATAATATCATATGATACTATCAAAGTCAATGTAATGCTGTTACGTCAGCATGCGCGGCCGCCATCTCCGGCGTGGCGACCATGTCGCCAGGCCTGAGATATTTCTTAGAGGTCTACCTGCGGGCTTAGTGGCCGCCGCCCTGTCCCTTGATCCAGGTTCCCCATCCGATGATGATGGTGGAGAGGATCAGGGTGGCGATACCGGTGATGATCAGCTTGCGGGCCTTCGGGCTGGCGCCCTTCCACTCCTTGAAGATGAAGCCCCACATGGTGCTGAAGATGATGATGCTCGCCATGTGCAGGGTCCAGCTGGCAAAGCCGTATTTACCCATTTGGGTCTCACCCATGGTGTAGAAGAAAAACTGCAAGTACCAGAGCGTGCCGGCCGCGCACGACAGCAGGTAGTTCCTGACCAGCGGGATCTGGTTATCCAGCTCGGACGTGCCAATACCAGCCTGCTCGGCGACCTCCTCGCCCGGGGCGTCGGTGACATTCTCAATGATGGTTTCGGTGTCACGGTCATTGGGTCGGCTCTTCTGGAATGAGGAGAGGTATTCGTAACCCGACTTGTTCTTGATACTCAGATAGACACACCAGATGAAGTTGGAGGTGAATCCGCCCGCTAAAATCACGGGCAAGATCGGCAGTCCGGTCCAGATGTTATCGGTGCCGGCCAGGCCGGACACCAGTCCGATCGGCTTGCCTGCGGTGAGCGCAAAGGCGAAACAGGCACTCATGATGCCGGAGAACGTCGCCACGGTGATCCCTTTCTTGAAATTGAACTCCGCGACGGACTTCTTTTTTTCATCGTCGGGCATTTCCTTCTCCTTGGCAAAACCCGCCATGGCGGCAATCGCAATGCCGACCAAGCAGACCGCCACCCCGGTCAGGGTGACCAGACCGGAAGTACTCGAGGCGATGGCAATGATGTTTTCATCGGCCGGGATCTGCTTGATCCATACCTTGAAAACCGGGGGCAGCAGCGTGCCAAAGGCCGCGGTGTAGCCCAGAGCCACGCCCATGCCCAATGACATGCCGAGATAACGCATCGAGAGACCGAAGGTCAGCCCCCCCAGTCCCCACATCGCCCCGAAGAAATACGTCCACGCCAGCGTCGAGACCGACTGCGCGGAAAGCACGCCGAACAGGTCGCTGGTCATGAAGTAAGCCGCCAGCCATGGGCAGATAATCCAGGAGAAAAAACCACCGGCGAGCCAGTAGGTCTCCCATGACCAGTTTCTGACACCTTTGTAGGGAACGTAAAAAGAACCGGAGGCAAGGCCGCCAGTCCAGTGGAATAAGACACCGAGGAATGGATTCATAATGGGATGTGGATATGTGTGTGTTGTGAACGGTTGTAACCTTGTCGTCAGATCATCCGAGCGTAGCCAGCCTGACTTTCGATATCAGGTTTTCCATGGCTGACCCCCGGAAAGATCGTCGGTATTGAATATGGGTAAAAACTACAAACGAAAAACCGTTAGATTGGGTGTGACAAAACGCATAACGGCCGACAATTTGCATTAGTTGACGCGTTTAATAACATCGGAGCAGGTCATGTAAATGATTAATTTCCGCACCATCCTAGGCCCTGTTCATGTCCCCGAAGGCTGCTCCCTACCCACCTTTGCCAGGTATTTCAATCCCCCGGCACCAACAACGCAGCCATCCCGCGGCATCTTCCAATACCTTGACAACAGAGCCCGCCCCTAAAATCCACCTGCCTGTTTCTTACTCTTGACTTGGCTCGGACAGTTGACCAGTTTAACACCCCATAAACGCGCCAAACCTCGAATCCCCGCGGCCCCACGTCCTGCCCTGCGCCCTGCTTCAACTCAACAAACATCCATACCTAACAACCCATGTCATCCTACGAACTCGCCCGCGAACAATACGCCACCCTGGGCGTCGATACCGAAGCCGCCATCGACCGGCTCAAAAACATCCCGATCTCCATCCATTGCTGGCAAGGCGATGACGTCGCAGGATTCGAAAACTCGGACGGCACGCTCGGATCCGGGCTTGCGGTCACGGGCAATTACCCGGGCCGCGCACGCACTGCGGACGAACTCCGCCAGGACCTCGAACAAGCGCTCACCCTCATCCCCGGCAACCACCGGCTCAACCTGCACGCGATCTATCTGGAATCCGACACTCCGGTCGCACGTGACCAGATCGAAACCAAGCATTTCCAAGGCTGGATCGACTGGTGTAAATCACAGAACCTCGGCCTCGACTTCAACCCGTCCTGCTTCTCGCACCCGCTCGCGGACGACGGCTTTACGCTCTCCTCCCCCGACGCGGGCAAGCGCCAGTTCTGGATCGACCACTGCAAGGCGTCCCGCCTGGTGGCCAATGACATGGGTGCCCAGCTCGGCAGCCCCGCCGTCACCAACATCTGGGTTCCCGACGGCTACAAAGACACCCCCGCCGACCGCGTCGCGCCGCGCCAGCGGCTCAAGGACGCCCTCGACGAGATCCTCACCGAACCCACCCCTCATAACATCGACGCGGTCGAATCCAAACTCTTCGGTATCGGCTCGGAAGCCTACGTCACCGGCTCCCACGAATTCTATCTGGGATACGCCATCCAGAAGCAAATCGCACTCTGTCTCGACGCCGGCCACTTCCACCCGACCGAGATGATCTCCGAGAAAATCTCCTCCTGCCTGCTCTACGTGCCCGAACTCCTCCTGCACGTCTCACGTGGCGTCCGCTGGGACTCGGACCACGTCGTCACCTTCAGCGACGAGCTCCAGGCCATCGCCCGCGAAATCGTCGCCAACAACATCGAGGACCGCGTCCACATCGGGCTCGATTTCTTCGACGCCTCCATCAACCGGGTTGCCGCCTGGACCATCGGTGTGCGCAACACACTCCGCGCACTCCTGTTAGGATTGCTCGAACCCACCGCCACCCTCCGCCAGGCCGAGCTCGAAGGCGACTACACGACCCGCCTCGCCCTGCAGGAAGAGCTCAAGACCTTCCCGGTCGGCGCGGTCTGGGACGAGTACTGCCGTCGTCAGGACACGCCCGTCGGCCCCAGTTGGCTTACTGACATCAAAGGCTATGAAGCTGCCGTTCTCTCGAAGCGTTCCTCCTAAGCACCAGCGCAGATGAAAGTCTACTTAGCCGTTGATCTCGGTGCTGGCTCGGGACGGGTCATCGCCGGCAAAACCAATTTCAGCAACGACAGCTCTCAACCGGAAAGCGACTTCCTGGAACTCGAGGAGCTGCACCGGTTCGAAAACACCAACACGGAACTCCCCGGCGGGTTTTTCTGGAACATCATCGGACTCTATCGCGACATCATCAAAGGCATTCGTCTGGGGTGTGATAAGTACGGCGATGAAATCCAGTCGATCGGGATTGATTCCTGGGGCTGTGACTACGCGCTCATCAGCGAGAATGGCAACCTGCTCGGCCTGCCCCATCAGTACCGGGACCCGCGGTCGCAAGGCATGGGTGAATTGGCCGACCAACTCATCGGACAGGAAAAAATCTATGCCTCGACCGGTATCATGTCCGCCTTTTACAACACCAGCGAGCATCTGCTCTCGCAGGTGCAATCGAAGTCGACAGCGCTCAGGGAGGCCGAGCACATCCTGTTCATCCCCGACCTGCTCGCCTACTGGTTGACTGGCGAGATTGTCAACGAGCTCACGATTGCCTCAACAAGCCAGCTGCTCAACCCGCAAACCAAGGACTGGGCCTGGGATGTCATCGACGGCCTGGGCATCCCCCGGCGGATCTTCGGAAAAATCGTCAAACCCAGCACGATCATCGGCAACATCCGGCCGGAACTCGAACCGCAAATCGGCCAGTCCAACCTCAGGGTGGTGGCCACGCCCTCCCACGACACCGCCTCGGCGGTCGCGGGGATTCCGATCGGCTCGTCCCCGGACGGCACCGGCCGCCAGGACGTCTGGATCAGCTCCGGCACGTGGTCCATCATGGGTGCGGAGATCAAGGACCCGATCCTCGGCGGAAAAGCACCCCGGTTCGGATTCGCCAACGAACTGGGCGTGGAAAACTCGGTGCGTTTCCTGAAAAACATCTCCGGCCTCTGGGTGATCCAGGAGTGCCAGCGGCAGTGGGAATCCGAAGGCAACAAGTACAACTACGCCGCCCTCGCCGAACTGGCCGAGGAAGCCGAGCCATTCTCCGCCTTTATCGACCCGGACGACCCGCTCTTTGCCTCGCCCGGTCAAATGCCGCAAAAAATCCAGGATTTCTGTCGGAAAACCGGCCAGAAAGTCGCGGAAAGCAAGGGGACCATCCTCCGCGTTGCCAGCGAGAGCATCGCGCTCAAGTACCGCATCGTCTTCGACCAGCTCGCCGAAGTCCTCGGCTGCGAACTGGGCAAAGTCTACATGGGTGGCGGTGGTATCCAGAACATTTTCCTGGCCCAAAACTCGGCCAATGCCATCAACCGCGAGGTGATTGCCAGCCCGATCGAAGCCACCTCATGCGGCAACATCATTTCCCAAATGGTGGCAACCGGCGACCTGCCGGACATTGCCACGGGAAGGGAGCTCATTCACCGCAGCCAAAAAACAAGCACCTACCAACCGGAGGATGCCACCAGTTGGCAGGCGCAGCTGGACCGGTTCAAATCGATCCTGACCACGGTGAAGTGCTGAGAATCCGGCGCCTCATCAACGTCAGCGGGCCTACTCGGTTCCGCGGTACTCGCTGTCGAGTAAGACCGGCGTCCCACCTGCCAGGCGCGATTCCTCGGCCGCGAAGCCGATGAGATGGCCTTCGATGGCATGCTCGATGAGAGAGCTGTCCGACCCGCTGCCACGGAAGATGGCATCCATGGCATTGACCAGACCGTAATCCCCGCCTCCGTGCCCCTGGTAGCCGTCGTCGTCAGCCACCTTGAGTTTGATCAACTCGGTTTCACCCGTGGAATGGTCGCGGATGGAAATATCGGCATTCGAAAACCCCTCGTAAATATCGCCGCCACGCAAACACGCTTTAGTCCCGTAGATTTCCAACCCACGACCACAGTCGAATGCGGTCATCGTCAGACTCGCAGTGCCTCCATTTTCAAAGTCCATGTTCACGAGTTGATGGTCGACGGCATCGTTATCGCATTTCCATGCGCAACGTCCCCATGGTGATGTTTTAAACCATTTAAGCAGATCCTCTTCCTTGCGCTCGGTCGGATGTGGGTAGATCATCCTGAGCCAGCTCTCCTTCTCATCAAGGTAGCGATGCGCATCATACATACAGTTCCCACCCTGGGGCTTGGCGTGGGGACATCCCGAAGTGCAGCGGTCGGTCGCTCCCTCCGGCGCATTGGCTTCATTGAAATAAGACAGCCTACCGTAGGAACTCACCGAGGAGCAGCGACTGCCCATCAGCCAAGCAATGTAGTCGGTGTCATGGCTGCATTTGGCAATGATCATTGGGGTGCTTTCTTTCGTTCTCGCCCAGTTGCCACGCACATAGGAGTGCACATTGTGCCATGCTTCCACGCCTTCCGTGGCGTGGATCGTGATGACGTCACCGAGTCGGCCCGACTGCACAATCTCATGCGCCTTGGAATAAAAATCCGTGTAGCGCAGCACGAAGCAGAGCAGGATTTTGCGATCGTATTTCTTCGCCAGCCTGGCCAGTTCGCGAGTTTCCTCCATCGTTTGTGCCGCCGGTTTTTCCAGCAACAGGTGGTAGCCTTTTGCCAGCGCCTTCTTGGCGGGTTCAAAGTGGTAATCATCCTGGGTGCCGATAATGAGAACATCTGCGAGGCGATCCTGCGCGAGCAGTTCATCGGCTGATTCAAAGGCTTTGAAGTCGGGGTTGGCTGAGATCCCGCGCATCGCATCGCGACGCTCGGGAACAGGATCCGCGCCTGCCGTCACCTGGTAACGGCCGTCCATCGCCATGGCGATGCTTGTATAAGTTCGGGCGCGGGATCCGCAACCTACGGCGGCGATGGTCAGGGGTGTGTGTACGTTTGACATAGTGGATTGAGTTCTTTGTGATTTGGGTTGGTGAACAATGGGGATCAGAATGGTCGGCGGGTTCGATGGCAGGCTCAGGGGATCAGGGGAGCCTTGATCGCGCGACAGCGCTGGCGCATCTCGATGAGCTTGCGCTGATACTCGGGGTTTTTAGCGAGGTTCGTCAGTTGGTCCGGATCCGTCTTAAGATCATGCAGAAATTCATAGGCGGGGTCCCGATCGAAGTAACGCGCATAAACAAATCGCTCCCCCCTGACACCCTCCCACTTCGGAATCGACGGGTTTTCCGTCAGGTGCTCACAGAAAAAATCCTTGCGCCAGTCAGCCGGGATCACCCCATTGAGTAACGGCACGTAGCTTCGTCCAGGGTACTGCGCTGGCCGGGCAATACCCGCAAGCTCGACAAGCGTCGGCGCCAGGTCGATGTTCAGGGTCGGCTGGCTGACGACCTTGCCACGTTTTTCCTTGGCGGCACGCGGGTCAAAAACGATCAGCGGCACCCTGAGCGATTGTTCGTAGTGCGACCACTTACCGGCAAACCCGCGGTCGCCCATGAAGTAGCCGTTATCGCCCATGTAAATGATGATGGTATTTCCGGCCAGTCCGGTTTGCTCGAGAGATTGGCGCACGCGGCCGATCGCGTGATCGACCCCGCTGATCATCCGGAAATAGGCCTTCATGTTTTTCTGATACTTTTCCGGCGTATCCCAGCGCCAGTGGAAGCGCTTGCGCGCCATCGACGAGTCCTTGAAAAAATCAGGATGGTTATCATAAATCGCCGGGTCACCGAGCCGGGGGGCCGGAATCTCGATGTCCTCATACATTCCGTCCACAGCCTTGGACCATGGGAAATGATTTTCAAGATCTCCATCCTTGGCGTGGGACGCCTTGAAACTCACCGACAAACAGAACGGTTGCCCGGCGGCATTGTCCTTTAAAAACCGGATCGCCTTGTCCGCGGCCACCTCGGACTCATGCCTGAGTGTGCCGTCTTTTTGCTTCATTAAAAACGGCAACCGGTCGTGAGGCTCGAACAAATCAAACATCTCCGCCTCCGGCTCACCCTCCGTCTTGACGCCGTATTTGCCGATAAAACCGGTTCGGTATCCCGCCTTGTGCAGCAGCATCGGGTAGCTGTTCTCGATGTGCTCTTTTCTCAATGGCGGCTTGCCGAAGGTAAAACCATGTGTCGTCTCATGCAGACCGGTAAAAATCGACGCCCTGCTCGCGGCACAAATGGGGGTGGTGACAAAGGCATTGTCAAAACGAACACCCTGCGCCGCCAGGCTGTCGATCACCGGAGTTTTAATGATCGGATGCCCGGCGCACCCCAGCGTGTCATTGCGCTGGTCATCGATCAGGAAAAACAAAAGGTTCGGCCTGGGGGCGTCGCCGGCACCCGCCACACTCAAAACAGAAGCTCCTAAAAAAAGGACACAGGTAAGTAGTCGCATTATCATGGTCGATAGGTCAAAGAGGCAGATTGCAAATCGTGGTGGCTCGTCATCAATTACCGTTGTTACTACCCGATGGCAACCGATCTTTTGTCATCCTTGTGAAGTCCGCATCCATTATTTCGAACTGTCCCGGGTGATTTGCAGCAGGCCGGACGGCGGCACTTCCCACAGCTCGGCGCCTGCTCCGATGGTTTGCTGGCTGCGACTGACCCGCTGCCCCTGGCTATCGTATACGCTGACCTGGGCCTTGCCAAAGGCCTTGGCGAAGCGCACCACGACATCCCCGCCGCCCCCTTTGGCATTGACCACATCAATCTGCGCAGGCGGGTTGGGGCCGGGCGACACCACCATGTCCTGATAAATCACTGCGATGAGTTTTTCGGGGGTCCGGCCAAGCACCATCGGATAGTTCTGCGCAGGGGAAACCGGCTGGAACTCGCCATCCAACAAAACGTCTCGATTCTCCTTCCAGTAGCGCATCCAGAAACCGATCATCCGGCGGTGGTCTTCGGAAACCTCCGGCAAACGGACCGAGATCTGCGGCACACTGAAAAGGATATTGAGAATCTGCAGGGCAGCACTCTCCACCGGCTCGTCAGGGTGCCACATGATCATGTCGCTGTGCACCGCCGTGTTGTCGGCAATCAGTCGCAGGTCGACGATGTGTTTGCGGTTGACGGGACCGCAGTTGGGGCAATCCACGGCACGGAGCATATTGCCATATTTACGCATCAGCGGGCCGTTATAGGGCTGCCGGAATTCGATGGCAATGTCTGGCTTCATCACCCGCAAGCGCGCCATGATGTCGGTCATCAGGCGGTCGACCGCCTGGTCAACCGAGGCGTAATCGCGTCCGTCCTCCGCCGTCAGCACGGTGTCGGCATGGGGGGCGAACATGCCGATGAAATCAAGTTTCAACCCGTCGAGCCCCCAGTCGCGCACGGCACTTTCATAGGTGCCTATGAGATACTCGCGCACCTCGGGGTAGCGGGGGTCGAGAATATAGGCCTGCATCCCCGCACTGTAGGCCAGCGTCTTACCCTTGAACTTCTTGATCACTTCTGAATGCTTACCTGCCATCGGCACCGAGTACCAGATCATGAACTTCTGGCCGAGCGCGTGGATGCGATCGGCAAAGCCCTTCATGTCGGGGATGCGGTCCGGTTTCCAGTCGCCCGTGTAGGCATAGCCGCGGCTGGCGTCGAGCGTCTGCCATCCGTCGTCGATGATAACGCCGCCGAGGCCCAGTTTGCCGCCGATCCTGCACTCCTCGACGATTTGGTCGGGGTCGAGGCTCTGGTGATAGCTGTACCAGGTGGAATAGACCGGCACGCGGGCGGCCTCGGGCACCGGCGCCGGCGTGTAGTTCTCCTGCGCCGCCCACCACTGCGCCGTGTCACGCAAGACGGAGTAATACGGCGCCGGGCGGGTATCAAACCGCAGCGTGACCTGGTACTTCTTCAACACCGGATGTTTCTCCTTGAAGAGATGCAGCGTCATATGAAGACGCGCATCCTCTTCCACGATGCGCCCTCTCAGCATGACTGGCCGCAGAGCATCGGACAGGGCGACGGTGAAGCGGTTTCGGTCGCGCTGGCTGAGATACATCAACAAGGGTGCCCGCTGCACGGCGCGCGATTCGACGCGGGTCCGCTCGTGGTCAAGTTTTGCCTTGCTGTAGTCGGATACCCAGGTGCCGGCGATATCGACGGCCGGGACTTCCCATTTGACATCAAAAGGTGGTGGTGTTGCTGCTTGCGGCGACTCGATGGTCAGGGTGGCGAACATCAGGTTAGGTTCGGGATGCTGGACATCCCAGGTTGCCTTGAACGGGCCAAGCTCACCTTCAATACGCAAGTCTTTCGCCGCGACCCGCAACGGTGGGGCTTCAGCAGCACGGACCCCGTCGCCGTGAAGATAAGCCATACCACAGCACAACACCGCCAGGCGAGCGGCTATCTTCCCCATGGATATCGAACGAGCAGAGGTCATATCTAAACAAAATTTCTTGATCATAGCACTTTCTAACAACATCATTCAAAATAATAGTCGGTCATCGGAAACGGAAGCAACCCTATGTCGGCCGAATGGGAGAGTAAAGAGTCAAGGTGTGCATGACAAAAACAGATCGAGCCTGGCCCTCATCATTATCGCCATTTCCCGATAGACTCCGGCACTTTGCGGAGTAATAGTCACTGACCATGGCTTCCCACCCCCTCCTCTGGACGTTCCTGCCCGGCCTGCACGGCACGGCGGAGCTCTATGGCGCGCTCCAAGCACGGTTACCCGGAGAAATCCAGACAGAGTTCATTGACCTCCCCACTTCCGGCAAGCAGGACTACGACTCACTGACTAACTGGCTGGACGAGGAACTGGCTCGGCGAGCTCACACACCACAGCGGCTTGTCATTGCCGAGTCATTCTCCGGCCCGCTCGCGGTGCGATGGGCTGAAAAAAGACCGGACCAAGTAGCTGGCATTGTCCTCGCTGCATCCTTCTGCGACGCCCCGTTGAATCCAGGGATTGCCCTGCTGCCTCTGCGGCCTCTCTTTATGGTTAAACCACCGCGTCAAGCACTCCGTCATTTTCTCATCGGCGAGGATGCCAGCGAGGCCGAGGTCGCCCAACTCAGATCCGTCGTGCAGGCTATCCCCTCGGCGACACTGAGTAAGCGGGCGCGCACAATTCTCGGGCTGATGGAATGCGACAGCCCGGTGCTGCCCAACACACCCATGATGATCCTCCAGGCACAGAGTGACAACCTCATTCCTTGGGAGGCTCAATGCAAGCTGGAAGCTTGTTATCCCAACGCGCGCACGCACTGGATCGAATCACCCCACCTCATGTTTCAGCGCTACCCGGAGCAGTGCCTCGAGTCCATCCTGGCATTCGTTGCAGAGATTGAAAACACCCAAGCTCAAGGCCAGGACACTCTTTAACCACCTCGTTTTTGGCGAATCCCCTGCTCGTCCCGGTCTCGTATTCGTCTGCGTCACATTCAGCGCAGCCCCCCTGGGTTTCCTGGGTTTACGACCGGATCCGGGCCCGGACGCTCATCACCAAGGTCACGCCTGGCCTTGCCAGCACCATTCAATGGGCACCTCAATTTCCGGGTGAATACTCAGGCTCACGGGGCAGCTCAGGGCGGCGCTTTCCAGCACTCTTCTTTCGGGGTGATCCACATGAAGAGGAACCTCAATACGCACCTCCAACCGCGCCACTCTCCGCGGCAGGCTCTCCGACATGTGCTTTTTCACATTAATCTTCATGCCATCAAGGACGATATCGGTTTTCTGGGCAACAATACCCATGATCGTGGCCAAACAGCTGCCCAGCGCGGCGGCCAGCAGATCTGTCGGGGAAAACGACTCCCCGCGCCCGTTGTTATCCACGGGCGCATCCGTGGAAAATTGAGTTCCGGTCGGCACGTGCGTATTGCGACAATGGAGTCCGCCTTCGTAGTCAGTGGTGATTTCAATCATAATGTGGTTTGGGGGAGTTTCAGGGGGCTGAAAAAGGGTCGTCTTCGGCCGGATTTAACGTCAGATCCTTCGTCGTTTTTGCCAGCGCGACCCGGAAGCCGTAGAGGTTGCTCGCCTTGGATGACCTTACGGCATTGCGATTGGTGACATACAAATGCTCCTTCAGGTAACTGCTCCAGCAGCCGCCCCGCAGCACACCATACATGCCCTGCTCGGCATAATCATCAGCGACCCACTCATAGGCATTGCCGGCAAGATCGTAAATACCTAGCTCATTCGGCGGATAAGAACCCACGGGAGCCGTTTTCTCATAGCCATCATTGTAATTAAACAGGGTCCGGTTGCGCCGTATATCCGAAGCTTGTGCCGCCGTCTTGTCAGCCAGATTACCCACCTTGAAGCCGGCATCCTCAGGCGGCCAGGCACGCCCCCATGGAAATATTTTTTCCATCCGGAACTCCCTCCGCGCAGGGAAGCTGTCCGGGTCATCGGCCAGCCCGGCAATGCCGCTCCATTCCAAATCCGTCAACAGACGGTAGCCGACATCCTCCGAGATCCGCTCCTGGGCGCGCTCACGCTCTGTCAGCCAGATGCAAAATGCCTCGGCATCATCACGGGACACCTGGAGTACGGGGTGATCCGGCCCTTGCTCAAAGCCGGGGAAATCGGGTGCCTTGGCCTTCGCCTGTTTGACATATTCGCGGTAATCCGACACGCGGGTTTCCCATGCGGACACCAGCAAATCGTCATTCACCGGCACAAACCGCATGCCCAGACTGTTCTCCCAATTTTTCCCGAAGACCACGCTGTTATCGCGCTGCAGGCTGACCCGCACTTTTTCCTTGGCCTCCTCTTTAAGCTCCAACGAGCGGGTATTGCGCCGGTACCCCTCCAGTGTCAGGCTAAGCTCGATTGACCCCGGCTTGACACGCCCCAGATAGAGCGGCGTCGTCCCCTTGTAATCACCATCGATCTGCACCACCGCACCACCAGGATTACTACGAATCTCGAGGCTGGCAAACGGGATCTTGCGCACCAGACTCTGGAAAGGCAACAACTTCGCCCTCTTGACCTTCGCCGTCATCTTGGCCGAACTGAACCCCTGTGCCAGCAGGGGTGCAATGTGCTGCACGTCATTCAAATAACCCTCGGACCGCGCCACCTCGCTCTGCCATGCGCAGTAGGCATGCGCCTGCTCGGGCGTTACAAACACAATGAGACGCTTCGCCCCACTCTCACTGTGCTCAATGAACTCGGCTGGAAATTTTTTCCCTAACGATCTTTCATAGCGCTCCCATTGATACTTTCTCACATACCCCGCGCTGATGTGGTACTCGTCCACCGGCTGGTAATGGGTGCCGAAATTATCGACCCATTCCTGTCCGATGACAGGGGGTGAGTAAATATCCATCACCTGCTCGACAATCTCCGTTTCGTTAGCCTTAACCACGCCCTCCATCCGTTCCGTCCGATAGCCTTCCAGCCGGAACTCGAACTCATAATGGGCGCCCGCTTCCATACTGATGTTTTTCAAGGGGGTGATATCAAGGAAATTACCATCGCGGTCATACACCTCCGCACCCTCGGGGTCACTGAGCACCTTGACAAATCCATACTGCGTCTCAATGACCGGAGGTTGGGTATTTGCCGGATCCGCCAGCATCTTCTGCCACGGCAGAAAATCCCGAAAGCCCCATGTCAGAAGACCTAAAAACGCCAGCATTACAAGTGAGGCCGTCGCGAGACCTCGGCGCCGTCGCTTCACGCGCCGCCCCCGCTGCAAACGCCTCAAGGCGTCGGCCAGCTCGCCTGCCGTCCTAATCGTCCTTTTGGACGCCCGTGGCTCGCAGATATCACAAATCACATGATTCAGCCTGAGCCAGCGTTTTTTTTGGGACTCGTCGTGGAGTTCGTCAGGAAGTTCCGGGAACTCCATGCGATCCTTGCCGGTCGCCATCTCATAAAGCACCTTGCCCAGACCATACACATCCGCCTGCGCGGAACCGGGACCTTCCGGCGGGACAAAGCCCTCGGTCCCGACAAAAGTCCTCTGCCCCCGGGTCGCCACCAGTCCGATATCAGCCAGCTTCGCCTTCCCATCCACAAAGATAATGTTAGACGGCTTGATGTCGCGATGCGCCAGTCCTTTGCCGTGGAGATGTTCGAGCGCCTCGGCGAGGTGAAGCCCGACATCAATGACAACATCGGTATCGATCGGTTTAGCTGCAGCCTTTTTTAAATCCGTCCGCAGGTTGCGAGGTTCATACTCTACCGGGTTGATGTTCTCGCCCGAGTTGATGTCCTCGCCAAGCTCCATGACGTAGTAGTAGAACTCCCCTTCGTCCTTGTCCTTGCTGCGGCCAACATGAAGGATATTGACCAGACCGGGATGGTCTCGGGAAATTGGCTCATACTTGAGGATACCCTCGAACTCGCGCTCGAATCCACGCTCGTCCTCGAAGTCCTCGCGACGCACTAGTTTGACGGCGCGCATCGCCCCGGTGACGCCGCGGGCCAGCCACACCTCGCCATACGAGCCGCCGCCAATTTTGCGCAGCACCTCATGATCCGGAATGACCGGCTCTGGTCGCGTCCTACCCCGCATCTTCCTCTAGTTTTGCCAGTTCCTTCTTCAGAATTTTCCCAACCCGGTGTTTTGCCAGATACACCTGCGACATACTGACCCCCAGACGAGTCTGCACCTTGGTCGCGTCCCACTCACGGATGACATAGCAGTCGAATATCTGGTACTGCTTCGGAGACACCTGTGACTTCACGCGCGCCAGCGCGGCGTCAGCAAGGTTGTTCTTCCACTCGATGTCCCAAAGACGCTCCAGCGCGCCACTCTGCGGATCCTCGACACGCTCAATCATGGAGGTCTTGCGTCCTTCATCGTCCCACTCGACCACGCTCATGGCCGTGTCTTTCTTGCGCTTGCGAAACTGGTCGTTGATCCGCCAGCGGGTCATATTCATCAGCCACGATTTGAATGACCCCTTCTCAGGGTCGTACATCTTCTTCTTACTTTGCTTGGCAATCGACAGGATCGTCTCCTGCACAACGTCAAATGCCTCATCAGAGCGCAGCCCGGCTTTCAAGCCGACAGCATAGATCAGTTTCCAGTACGTCTTGTAAAAATCATCCCACGTCCGCTGGTCCTCCCAGTTGTCCAGTTTTGCAATCAAGCTCTTGCGCGTATGCGCATACCCCGATTCAAGCTTGGTGTCCTCCTGCTCTTTGTCTGCCATTATGCTTTTCCTATAGCATAGCTTTGCCTTCAAGCCACCAGCAATTATGGCAGCAAGCAATGATTTTGTCGTTTTTTGCCAATTATCAAGCAAAGCGAAGCTTGCGAAAAGCCATTTACAAAATCGATGAACAGACCCTAGTATCAGAAGAATTTTTCAGCAAATCATCCGATTCCCTCATTTATCTGTAATTTACTGGCGACTTCACCATTCCTGCCACCCTTACCACCACCCTTACCCACCACCCTTATCCCCCCCCAGCACCATGAATTCCGCCGAATCCATCAACCCCGCAGAACAAGTCGAGCGCATCCGGGAAATCCTCATCGGACGCGACATCGAACTCGTTAACGGGCGCATTCAACAACTTGAATCACGGGTCCAGAGCCAGTCCAGCGACGTGAGCCGCGAAGTGAGCGAACAGCTGCAAAGAGTTGAAAACCAACAGAAGGCCTCACATCAGAACCTTCAGTCCATTACCGCACACATCCGCCAGCAACTGCAGCAGGAGGCGGCAACCCGTGGCCAGCAGATCAACGAGCTGGCATCGAAGATAGATGCCGCCGCCACCCGCATGGACCAGGCGTCGCAGCAACTCCTCAACGTTGAGACCGGGCGCGACCAGAACATCTCCAAACAAATCGAAGGACTCAGCTCGGAGATGGCATCGCGGATCGATGCGCACTCACGCCAAATCATGGAGCACATGCACCGTGAGATCCAGCAGTGGAAAAACCGGATGGACGGGCAAATCTCCAGCCTGGCAGAAGACAAGCTTGATCGCCAGGAGCTCACAACCCGACTGGCCCGCATTGCGAGTGCAGCCATGGGCGACGCCGTCCCGCCGAGCATGCCGCCGAAGTCAAATCATCCCAACTTGAGTAGCCTGGATGTTTTTGCCATGCCATCGGACGACTACACGACCTGATTTCGCCCGACCGATCACCCTTAAGACGCCCCCCCGTGTCGATCAAGCCCATCAGTCCAATCCCGATCCAAGATCCCCACGGGGTAACTGGCCCGGCCAATCATTCCTTGGAGCACGCAGCGCCGCCCAAGCTCTCCAGCCTGCGACAGGGGTGGAATGCCAAATTCCAGGACGTCCCCGCCTTTCCCGTCGCCGACGCGAGGGCGACCGCAGCGCCGACAGCCACCGGCGCCGCGGCCAAACCTGAAATCCCCGAACTGCCGGCACTTGGAGCCATGGCCAGCCAGGCGGTGCTCGCCATGGAAGGCCATGCCGAGCTTTTTGGCGTGGCTCCCGGTCAAGGTGACGAGTTGCCCGCCCCATCCGGGAAAGGCCCTCTGGCCACTGAGGAGCCCCTGTTCGGACCGGGCCCGAAAGCCTCCGAGCGGCCGTCCCCGCCGAACATCCCGGAAATCCCCGTCCCCAGTGCCGCTGGCCCGAGCCCCGGCACCATCCGGAAGCGGGAACAAGAAACCTTGTCCGCCATGCCCAGCGCCAAGGCACCCGACGTTTCCATCCCGCTCGCCAGAAACCAGTTCACACCGCCGGCCGACCTCTTTTCAGAGGCACCCCCGACGGCTGCGCCTCCAGCCACGCCCCGTGTCGCGCAGACAGCAGCACCCGCGAAGGCCGTGGAAAACCCACCGCCCCCGCAGGTTGCGCAATACACCGATGACGATCTGCGCGAGGCCCTGCATCCGATCATTGCCCCCTGCGTTGACAGATTCCTCTACACGCCAACCCACGGCATCCACACCTATCTCGAGCCGATGCTGCGCAGCACCGTGCGCCGTGCCATTGCTGAGCAAATAGAGGAAGCCAGCCCGTTCCGCGAGGTCTCGGGCTGGGATAAGCTGGCTTGGAAAATGCGCGCCCTCATCGGCAGCCGGACGTACGAGGATATCGTATTCGACCACACCAAGCGCTACCAGGTCGAGGAGGTCTTCCTGCTCCGTCCCCTGACCCGCTCCCTGATTTCCTACGCCAGCCATAACCCCTCGCGGCACGCGAACCCGTCCAAGGTCCAGGGAGTCGTCAAAGCCATCGCGGCCAAGACCAGCGACAAAAAAACCGAGGGCGAAAGTTGCACCAAATGGGAAGGTTCGCGCAACCTGATGATCCGCCGGGGTGAGCACTCGATCCTTGCCGCCATCGTCCATGGCCCGTCCAATGCCATTCTCCGCGCGGATCTCGACTACGCCCTACGCCAGGCCGAGGAACGCTTTGGCAAAAACCTTGAAGAGGAAAGCGACATCCACTTGCAGATTCTCCAACCCCTCCTGGAAGGCTGCCTCCTGATCCAGGCACCAGCCATTCCCCATTAACGTGGAAATATCGGTATTTGTGACCGGATCGGGCACCTACGCTTGATCACCCTGGAAAATACTCCCCACCATTAACCTTTACACAAGCGGATTAAGCATCTACGTCCGCTGCATGTCTTTTGCCGATCTCGGGCTCTCCGAAGCCGTTCTCACCGCCGTTGCCGAATCAGGCTACGAAAACCCCACGCCAATTCAAACCAAGGCGATCCCCCTCATCCTTGAGGGTAAGGACGTCATTGGCGCATCCCAGACGGGCACCGGCAAAACCGCCGCTTTCGCCCTCCCCTCACTCTCCAAGATCAAAGCACTGGGAAAACCCCAGATCCTTGTCCTGGAACCCACCCGTGAACTCGCCCACCAGGTCGCCGAGCAATTCGAACACTATGGCAAACACACCGGCTGCAAAGTCGCCCTGATCTACGGCGGTATGGGATACGGAACACAGGACGAACAAATGGCCGTCGCCGATATCGTTGTCGCCACCCCCGGCCGGCTCGTCGACCACTTCTATCGCGGCACCATGCGCTTTGGTAATATCCAAATCCTCATCCTCGATGAAGTCGACCGCATGCTCGATATGGGCTTCCTCCCGATCGTACGCAAAATCGTCGGCCTCTGCCCGTGGAACACGGACGAAACGTCACGCCAGACACTCTTTTTCTCCGCCACCATGCCCCTGGCCATCCAAGGCTTCGCGCAATGGTGCCTGCACAACCCGGAATCCGTTGAAATCGCACGCGCCGCCGTGCCGGACACGGTCAACCACGCCTTCTACCCGGTCTCCATGGACCAGCGTGATGAACTCCTGCTCGCCCTGTTGGAGAAAACCGAATTCCACTCGGTGATGATTTTCACCCGCACCCGCAAGGAAGCCGACACCCTGACCGGCCTGATCAAAGGGACCGGTCACGATGAAGTGGTCGCCATGCACTCGGACGTCAAGCAGTCCGACCGCCTGAAAGCCCTCGCAGGGTTCAAGGACGGCACCTACAACATCCTCGTCGCCACCGACGTCGCCGCACGCGGCATCGATATCTCGACCGTCACCCACGTCATCAATTACCGCGTGCCGGAAAACGCGGAAGACTACGTCCACCGCATCGGCCGCACGGGCCGCGCCGAGGCCGAAGGTGACGCCTTCACCATCCTTACCGCCGACGAAATCGACTTCGCCGCTTCGGTCGAAAATTTCATCGGCAAGAAAATCGAGCGCCGCAAGCTCGAAGGTTTCAATTACACCTACACCGCGCTTCTCGATGAGTCCCCCGGAAAGTCGGTGCGCAAGAAACGCCGACCCGCGCCGCGCCGACGCAGGAAATAGCCGGGGGATCGACCCCGCAGCCGGTGATTTGCCGATTCGGTGATTCCGCCAGCCGGCAATTAAGTTATCCTGTGGCCATGAAAGTGATCGCCATCGACCCCGCCATTCGCAACACCGGCTATGCCGTGTTAGAAGGTGATCATCGCGAGCAGAAAGTCCACGACTACGGCGTCATCGCCATTCCCGCCAAAATTCCGCAGTCGGCTGCCTTGGCCGCGATTCACACCGGTGTCGCCAACCTCATCAAAAAATGGCAGCCCGACGAGGCCGCCGTGGAAGGGATCATTTACGTCCAGTCCCACCGCACCGCAATCACCATGGGCGCCGCCCGCGCCGCCAGCCTGATCGCCGCCGCGGAGACCGGCATCAAAATTTTTGAATATGCGCCGCGCAAGGTGAAGCAGGTCGTCACCGGCAACGGGTCGGCCGACAAACAACAGGTCGCCTTCATGGTCCGCGCCCTGCTCGGTCTGGCCGAAACCCCACCCCACGATGCGGCCGACGCGCTCGCCATCGCCATCGCCCACCTCACCGCCAGCGACCCGATCAAGGCCGCGATCCTGAAACGAACCGAAGTGTAGAAGTCTAGAAGTCTAGAAGTCTAGAAGTCTGGAAGTCGGGGAGTCGGGGAGTCGGGGCGTCGGGGATCTATCTGACAAGATGGCTGGAAAGATGGTGGGAGTTCTGTACTATGAGCTGCATTATGAGCAAGAGATACAAGATTGCGGGGATAAATTTCGACCACATGCACATGGGTGATTTGCTCCGGATGGTCCACGACCATCCCGATGCCGATCTTGTGGGGATCTGCGATGATGATCCGGCGCGTATGCAGGAGGCCGTGCACAACTTCTCCATTCTTCCCGAGCGCGTATTCACCGACTACCAAGCCTGTATCGCGCAGACGCAACCCGACATCGTCATCCTCTGCCCGGCCACCGCCGGGCATGCGGAGTGGACCGAAAAAATTGCCCCGTTAGGAACCCATATCCTGATGGAAAAACCCTTTGCCGCATCCGTCGCTGATGCCGACCGCATGATCGAAGCCATGGAGCAGAGCGGCAATCGACTGATGATCAACTGGCCACTGCGCTGGGTCGCCGCCCATGTCACCGCCTATCGACTGCTCAGTGAAGGCGTCATCGGTGATTTGCTGAACATCCACTACTACGATGGCAACCGTGGACCACTGCGCCACGGCGCCGACAAGGTGGAAAACAACCCCGGCCCGAAATCTGAGAGCTGGTTTTATCAAAAAGCCGCAGGTGGCGGGTCCCTGCTCGACTACCTAGGCTACGGCACCACGCTGGGCACGTGGTACTTCCATGGCAAGAGCCCCGTGGAAATGACCTGTGTCACCGATGAACCGGAAGGACTTGAGGTCGAGGAGCACAGCATCACCATCGCCCGCTATGATACCGGGCTGGCCAAGTTTGAAACCCAGTGGGGCACATTCACCGACCCCTGGATCCATCAACCCCAACCCAAGTGCGGGTTCATCCTCAAGGGCAGCCACGGCACCATCAGCAGCTACGATTACGAGCCGAGCATTCGGGTGCAAACCGAGGACTGCCCCGAGGGCAAGGACATCCCGGCCGACTCACTCGAACCACCCTTTTGCAATCCCATCCAATACTACATCCATTGCCTCAACGAAAACATTCCGTTCGAAGGCCCCCTGTCGCTGGCAACAGCCCGAATCGGACAGCAGATGGTCGATACCGCCGTCGCCAGCGCCGCCCAGAAAAAAACCCTGCCGCTCGTGGATGCATGAGCAACCCGGAGGTTTAAAACTCCAAATATCAGGCAAGACAGGCTTCGCCTGAAAATACTTCCGTGTATTCCGTGCCTTCCGTGGTTCCAAAATGAAGCAGCACCCCAAGCCCCCAACCCACTTGTCGCGCCGTAGCCTACTGGCGGAGGAGGAAGTCTTCCATCCGCGAATACTCGCGTCCATTCGCGGTTAAAAAATGAAAGGACAACCCACGTGGCCAGCGCCGGGATGGCCAAGCGTTAGGGGGCGAGCCGATCAATCGCCCAGTCGGCGCCATCCCTCGTGTAGAGGAACCGGTCGTGCACGCGGCCTTTGCCGCCTTGCCAGAACTCGATCCGCTCGGGGCGCAGACGGTAGCCGCCCCAGAAGCTGGGTAAGGGCACGTCGCCACCCTTGAACTTGGCTTTGATCTCAGCCATTTTATTCATCAGCAGGGCGCGCGAGTCGATGACACTGGATTGATCCGACACCCAGGCACCGATCTGACTTTCCCGCGGGCGCGAGGCAAAGTACCTCAACGACTCCGCCGTGCCGACTTTTTCGACCCCCCCGTCGATACGCACCTGCCGTTCTAACTGCAACCAGGGGAAAAGCATGGACGCCCTCGGATTGGCCGCGATCTCCTTCGCCTTGGCACTGCCGTAGTTGGTGTAGAAAACGAAGCCGGCATCATCGAAAAACTTCATCAGAACCGTGCGTGACGCCGGGCAGCCGTCGAGACCAATGGTCGAGAGCGTCAGAGCATTCGGCTCGTGAAGCTCGACCTCACGCGCCTCGGCAAACCACTGCTCGAACTGAACAATGGGACTGGCCGCCAGATCGGCGCGCCGCAGCACACGGCTTCCATACTCCTCACGCATCGCGGCGATTTCCTCCCGACTTTTTGACATGGCTTGTTGTAGGCAGGATTCGCCCGATTATGCAGGATTTTTTTTCAACTTCCCGACTTCCCGACTTCCCGACTTCAAGACTTCAAGACTTCAAGACTTCAAGACTTCCCCACGGCATCACCTTCCGCCAAGATTATCGATGGTTTGGAAGATCGCGGTGATCATGAGATAGGCCATAGTCCCGATGAGCAAGGCCATCACGACCAGCACGACAGGCATGATCAACTCCATGACGCGTGCCAGGTTTTTATTGAGTTCGGAGTCATAGCGCTCGGCGGCACGGCGCAGTGAGTTATCCAGCTTCCCGGTTTTTTCTCCGACGGATACCATGTCGATGAGTAGCGGCGGAAAGATGCCGGAGTTAATCAGTGAGCGGGAGAAGGACCGGCCGTCGCCCACCATTTCGATCACGCGGTCCATGTGACCCCTGATGTGAAGGTTCTGGGTGGCATCGCGGGACAATTCGAGGGAGCGCAGCAGGGGCAAGCCATTGCCCACGAGGTTGGCGAGGGTTTCGAGAAACTGGACGTAAAATCGCGATTCGATCACTCTGCCAATCAATGGCAGCTTGAGTTGGATCCGATCCCAGGTGAGTCTGTTCGACTCAGCATCTTTCCAGGCTTTAAAAACAAGGGAGCCCCCAACGATGGTCAGCAGGAGCACCAGCCACCATTCTTGAAAGAAATTACTGGCACCTATCAGAATTTTTGCCCCCAACGGGATCTTGCCGCCAGGAGTACTGGAGATGAGGTCGGTCAGCTGGGGAATCAGCTTGGTCACAAAAATGACACCCACGCCGATACCTGCCAGCACAAGAAATGCCGGGTAGATCAGGGCGAGCGTCACCTTGCTTTGCAACTCCTGCAAGGTCTTGAGATAGTGCGCCTGGCGCTTGAGTATGGTGTCCAGCGCGCCACTCGCTTCACCGGCGGCCGTGAGACTGCAGTAGAGTGGCCCGAAGCTGTCGCTGACCTTGCGCAGTGAGGAAGAAAAATTGGCCCCGTCACGCACCAACTGACGCACGGCACGGGAAACATCCTTGAGCGCCCCCAACTCCTCACGGTTTTCCATCGATTTCAACGCAGGCTCAAGCTGAAGCCCCGCCCCTAACATCTCACTGAGCTCTTCGGTAAAAAGGACTACCTCAGATCGCTTAAGCTTGAGTAAGCCGTCGGGTCCGACCCGAACCTCCCTGCCTCCCGCGGTTGCTTTGGCCGCAGCTTGGGACGACCTTCCGCCCGATTTAGCCTTGGCCTCCTTCACAACCGATGACGCGGTGAGCTTGACCGGCTGAAGCCCGCGTTTATCCAACAATCTCAGCGCCTCGGGACGATCGCCCGCGGTAATCTCGCCGTGGCTAACGGCTCCGGCCTTGTCGAGCGCCTTATAGGTGAATACTGCCATAAATACTGATGCGTGTTGAAAATAAAAATAAGGACATAAGACCGGCCACCGACTAACAGAGTTCGGCACTGGTGACGGAGATCACCTCTTCAAGGGTTGTTTGCCCCGCCATACACTTATGCCAACCATACTCGCGCATCGGGACATAGCCATCCTTGTACGACTGTTCCTGGAGCTTGCGACTGTCCTCCCCGCGCACGATCAGATCCTGCATTTCCTCGGTCAGCAGAACGACTTCGTAAATGGCGAATCGACCACTAAAGCCGGTGTTACGGCAGCGGTCGCAGCCGACGGCATCGTAGCACTGGCCGGTGATGTGGTCGGGGATTCCTAGCTCCTCGCGCTGAAACGAGGTCAGTTCGTGCGGTTTTTTACAACTGGGACAAAGACGGCGCACAAGGCGCTGGGCGAGGAACGCGCGCACCGAGGCAGAAAGCAGAAATGGCTCGACCCCCATATCGATAAGTCGGCTAATCCCTCCTATGGCATCATTGGTGTGCAGGGTGCTGAACACGAGGTGACCGGTCAGTGACGCCCGGATCGCGATTTCGGCCGTCTCGAGGTCACGGATCTCACCAATCATCACAATGTTAGGGTCAGCGCGGAGAATCGACCGCAGACCGCTGGCAAAGGTAAGGCCGATCTCGGATTTAACCGCGATTTGCATCACTCCGGGCAGCTTGTTCTCCACAGGATCCTCGATGGTGACGATCCGGGTATCCGGTGAGTTCACCTCACTCAGAAAGGAATACAGACTGGTCGACTTTCCCGATCCAGTGGGGCCGGTGATCAGGCAAATCCCGTTGGACAGCTTGAGCAGCTGCTCGATTTTGTCCTGCACAAATGGCTCAAGCTGAAGTTTGGCGATGGTGAATTTCTCCTGGTTGAGAAGTCGCAAGCTGACACTCTCGCCCTCGACCGTCGGCACAGTCGCCACCCGCACATCGATCCCTCCGCCTTCGAACTGAAGGTTGATCCGACCGTCCTGCGGCAGGCGGCGCTCGGCGATGTCGAGGTGCGCCATGATTTTAAGGCGGGCGATCACGGAGCTCTGCAGGGCCTTGATGTTATCCGGCACGGTGACATCAATCAGAAGGCCATCGATGCGGTAGCGGATGCGCAGATTGTCATGCAGGGGCTCGACGTGGATATCGGTGGCGCGTTGCTGGAGCGCTTCGCGGATGATCTGGTTGACAAATTTAACCACGCTGGCCTCTTCGTCCTCATCGGCGTCGATGACATTGGCCTCATCCGCATTTTCAAGGTTGTCGTAATCGAGGTCGCGGCCTTCGAGAATCTGTTCAAAGGTATCGGCCCCGACCCCGTAGAGCTTGCGGAGCGACTCGTGGATCCGCCGGCGCGACGCCATTTTCCAGACAATGGGGAGCGCGATCTGCTGGGTGGCGGCTTGGCGGGCTACCAGATTGAGCGGGTCATAGGTCAGCAAAACCAGACTTTGGTTTTCCCCGTCTCCTTCCAATTCCATCGGCAGCAGGCGGTAGGCGAGTGCGACACGGGGGCCGCAGGCTGCGCGCAGCGGCAACACCTGCTCAAATTCCGGGATGCTGGAAATCCATTCCATGCCGGTCTTTTCGGCAAGGGCCGCAAGGTAGGGTTCCTCGTCAACGGTTCCCGAGTCGAGGATATCGTCGACCGGCGAACGCTGCTGTTCGGCGGCCGTCTGAACGACGCCGGCGAGGGCTTCGAGATCGTCACAGCCGCTTTCGCGGGCGGGTGCAATAAGTAGGTCTGTCATGCGTGGTGATTACTATCCACTTAAACGCCGGAAAGGCAATCTTCTGTCTGAAAATACCGCGGATGACAGGAGCCGGCGGTAACGATGCATCTCGCGGGCATCGCGGTACGGCGGCCTGGAACCGCATGTCCATGGCCCAAGGCGCATCCCATTAGGGTGAGTCAACACAATGGCGCCGCGCTTTGGTCCCGGCTTTTCCCGTGACCCTGGTATCCCCCCCCGCATGGGTGACTCGAACCGAAATACGATTAAAAATTTGAATTTATGTAAAATATCAACCTAACCTGAAATCATGATTCGTGGTATTATCATTCTGTTCTTGATCATGACGCTGCCCGTGCTGTTATGGTATCTGGCCAGATTCGTCTGAAAACCCGGGATGGATCCCGGCTATTCTGCCGGACGGTGGCTGCTGCCGTCCGGAGTAGGGCGCCGAGCCCCTACCGGCACTTGTCCCTGCTTGCCCCTGCTTGTCCTATGCCTCGAGCTCCTCGCCCCCGACGTAAAACCCGATCTTTCGCCGTGGTTTCTCCTCCTCGATCTTTCGCGTGTAACACACCACCTGGAAACTCGATTGGTGGCTGATGAACATACAGGGCGAGCCATTGAGAAAACCCTCCACCACCACGCTGGAGTGACCGTCTTCACCCAGGGTGTGAACCTCGACGGCGTCACCGGTGGACATCAGGGCAAAAATCGCGGGCTCCTCGTCTGCGGGAAGCCCTTCACGCCATTTGGAAATACGGAAGGCGAGACGGCGGATAAATTCTCCCGATGATTCAAACCGATGTTTTTGCTCATCGGGCATACGGGCGAGAATCTCGCGAACGTCCGGCATGCCGGTGACACCGGGAAGCGTGAGGTAGGGGCGGCGGAGGTAGGATTCGTCTGACATGACCCCCTTCTACTGCAGTCTCAAAAAATGGCACGCCTGTTTTTTTTGAAAGCCCATCACGCAGAAAAGAACCACCCTCCCCCTCTACCTCGCCTTTTCGACCACGGCGTAGGCATTGTGGTTGTGGATCGACTCGAAATTCTCGGCTTCGACCCGGTACCAGATGATGTTTTCCTGGGCATTGGACCGGGCGGCGATGTTACGCACCAGGTCCTCGACAAAGACCGGATTGTCATAGGCACGCTCGGTCACCGCTTTTTCGTCCGGCCTTTTCAGCAGGCTGTAGAGTTCGCAACTTGCGGAGGATTCCACGAGATCGATCAAATCCTCAATCCAGATAGGCTCCTTGAAACGGACCGAGTAGGTGACGGTGCCGCGCTGGTTGTGGGCGCCACGCTCGCTGATCGCCTTGGAACACGGGCAGAGGGTGGCCACGGGAACAATGACGGTGAGCACGAAATCGTTGTTCTCCTCGATATCAGACTCCGATTCAAAGACCACCTCGTAGTCCATCACGCCAGGCATTCGAGTTACAGGCGCGGGCTTGCTGCGGAAGAAGGGGAAACGGAACTCGACATGGGCCTTGCGCGCATCGAGCCGGCCCAGCAACTCGTTGGGAATAGCTGTCATTTCACGCACATCGAGGCAGTTCCCGTGCGAGTTCAACACCTCCACGAAGCGGCTCATGTGGGTGCCCTTAAAGTGATGAGGAAGGTCCACGGCCAGCGCGGTGGTCGCGACGGTCCGCTGGGTGCTGCCGTCCTTGTTGCGCACCTCCAGCGGAAAACGCAGGGCTTTTACGCCGACACGATCGATCGCGATATTGCGGTCATCAAACTCATTCTGTGTGTCCTTAAGCTCCTTCATGGTAGGGTCGACAACGGGTCTGTGACGTAAACGCAGCGTTATGCAACGGTAAATAGGGGAAGATAGATCAAGCAAAAAGCCTGCCCGCTTTTCATCGGACAGGCTTGGAAATTCTAGAGGGATCGGATCACTTGGGGATCCATTCCCGGTTGACCCAGTCGCAGCTTATCCGAGCAGGTTGCATGCGCGGGCACGCTTGATCGAGCGGGTAATCTTGCGGTGCAGCTTGGCCGAGACGCCCGTGACACGACGTGGGAGGATCTTGCCTGTTTCAGTGGTGAACTTGGCAAGAAGCTCTACGTTCTTGTAGTCAACTTCAGCTTCTGGAATGTCATGACGACGGTGTGGCATGGGGCGGTTAGCCTTCCAGAATGAGATCCGACGTTCCTTGTTCTTAGGAGTAGATATTGAGGACATGATAAAAATAGGTTATTCAGTGTGCTGATGGATACCGGCCTAGCGCATCTCGCGATGGAGGGTGCGACGGCGCAAGAAGGGATTATACTTCACTTTTTCCAGTCGACCTGGAGTGTTGAGGCTTTTTTTGTTGCGCGTGGATGTGTAGCGGGAGGTGGGCTTTCCTTCAGCCTTTGCTTCCGTGCATTCGAGGATGATGATGTCGCGTGCCATGGTCTAGTTGGTGAGAAATGAGTGATTGATGAGAGTTGATCGGGAAATGAGCAAGCAGGGTGCAGTCGGCTTCAGTGATAGGGAATGGATGTGGTAACAATAACAATAAAACGATCGTTGATCGGCAGACGCTGCTCCTGACCTCGCTGGGGCGGGAGGCGCAAACTACGCATTTCCGCCCGTTGGTCAAGCAGAGAATCCCAAGATCGGGGATTTTTCTGCGTTTTTAGCGGGTATTGCCGTTGGAGAAACCGAAATCACTGCTTCCGTTGTTGCGCAGGTGATTGTTTTCCTGTTCCCAGCGAGCCTGGCACTGCACCGTGTAACGGGCAAAGGGAATGGCCTCGAGACGTTCCTTGGGAATACGGTCCCCGGACATCTCACAGATGCCGTAGACGCCACTCTCCGCACGGGTGATCGCCTGCTCGATCTCATTGAGCGCGTCCTGCTCCTTGGCGAGGAGATTGAGCGCGAAGTCGCGATCATACGAATCGCTGCCCGCATCACCGGTGTGCATGCCTCCGCCACCGGTCTCCATGCCGTCCGTGTTTTTCAATTGATCGTGGGTCACACCATACATGGCATCCAGAATATCATCCCTGAGATCGAGAAGCTTCTGGTATTGCTTTTTGGCAAAGCCCTTGAGCGTGACCGGCTTGGTAATGATCGCTTGTTGCGCAGCTCGCTTAACCGCTTTGGGTGTCGCCGTTTTGGGGGCGGCCTTTTTCACCACCTTCCGCGCTGCCTTCTTCGCCGTCTTTTTAGGTGATTTCACAACCTTTTTCGGGGCCTTCTTCGCGACCTTCTTCACGACCTTTTTCGTCACCTTCTTTTTCGGGGCGGATTTCACGGCCTTTTTCTTGGCTGCGGCCTTTTTCGCCACCTTGCGCGGAGCCGCCTTTTTCGCCGTCTTTTTGGCGGCTTTTTTCGCTACGCGTTTGGTGACTTTTCGGACTGTTTTCTTTTTCGGGGCCATGGGTAAGTAAGAATTATTGCCATTCAATGAGCGGTTCAACCGGTCATCGGACACACTGTTCCAATGAGAAGGCGGCTATCGCTAGTCGCTTTTCTACCCCACTGCAAGCGAAAATTCCGAGATTTACGACCCCATTCTATCGTCCCAGCTGGCTCCCGGCACCTCGGCTCATCGCCAGCCGCGCATCAGCGCCCGCCACGGCTGTCATACCTCTTTTTCTCAAGCAAAACCCATGCCTGGTCGGCATCCGACAATTTCCGCAGCGACGTCGTGCCCCGCCTGCCCTCGGGATCGATCAGAGTCACGCTTCCCGGTCGGAAACGGTAGAGTTTGGCAAAGGTCTTGCGTCCATCCCTGCTCGTCCAAAGACGGTATCCGCGCGCTTCAAGCTTCTCACGCCATGCCCCGTAGTCCTCCTCAGCCTTGGTGACAGCCTGCTTCATCCGGGCCCAGTAATAATCCTCCCCCCCTTTTCTATAGCCTCGATACCGGGCCACGGTAGCCCCCTGCGGAGAAAGGATAATGACGGTGGGGTGCCCGTGGATCGAATATCGCTTCCTGAGTTTCTCGATGTATTTGCTCTTCCTGACGCCGAGATCGGTATGCCGCTCCTTGGCCGGCAACGTGGCATCCACCCGCAGGCGCACCAGCCGTGCCGATGCCCATTCCTCAAATTCTGTTTTTGAAAACAACTCCTCGCTGAGTCTTCGACAGAGCGGACTGTGCATGGAGTCGGTAAACCAGATCATCATTGGCTTCCCCGACTGGTGCGACTGCTGTCCCGCCATGGTGTAGCTCGTGTGCCAGGATTTGTTCTCCGGAAGCTTCCAGAGCTCCTCCAAACCTCCGCTGATCGGTTCCTCCGGGTTTTCAGGGGCCCAGACGATATCTTCTTCCCGGGTGATTCCAGCGCTCCCGCCCCCCGCCCCGGACTGGCTGGCCCCGGTCACTCTGACCATGGCACCCTCCATACCGGTGACGTTCCCACCAGCCTGCCGATAAGCATCCAGGCCGTAGGGATCAGCCACGGGCGTCTTTTTTTTCGTCATTCCGGCGATCTCCCCCAACGGGGCACAGGACATCACGGAAAGACTTGTGACGACACAGCTCCAACGTTTCCAATCCATACGCCCATGCTCCGTGAGCGGACACCGCTTGGCAATCCGCAAGTTCTTGAAATTCATCACCCCTCGACAAAAAAACGCCCCAGACCGACCTCTTGACTTGGCAGAGCGGCGGGATGAATTACCATGCCACTGCCTATGCACGACTCGCCAGATTCCCCGATCCACCTTGAGGGCCAACTTTTGATCGCCGACCCATCGCTGCGCGAGGGGATATTCAACAAAAGCGTCATCCTGCTCGCCGAGCACAATGGCGAGGAAGGTGCCTACGGACTCATCCTCAACCACCCCACCGGGCAAACCGTGGGCGAACTTCTGACTGCCGACGAATTTGACGCCTTGAAAAACATCCATGTCCACCTCGGCGGCCCCGTGGGACAAGAACACCTCACCTTTGCCGCATTCTGGACCCAGGAGAACCACCAGCTGCGGTTCGCCACCCGCATCTCGGCCCAGGACGCCATCAAACGCACCAGCCAACCCGGCACACTCGTGCGCGCCTTTGCCGGCTACTCAGGCTGGACCCCGGGACAACTCGAGAACGAGTTACGTAAAAACTCGTGGATCCCGACACTTCCCAGCACCGGTCTTCTCGCCAGCGACCATGCACAAGGTTTGTGGGCCGATTTGCTACGCCGCATCTCCCCCTATCACCAAATTCTGGCCGAAGCGCCGGATGACATCTTTGTCAATTAACAGCCTCCTTAACAGCCGCACCGGAAGTCAGTATTTCCGCCAGATACTCGGCATGAAGAGCACCAGAATGGCGTAAAGCTCCAGACGGCCGAGGATCATCAACAGCGAGAGAAACACCTTGGTGACCGGCAGCAGGTGCGCAAAGTTGCCGCTTGGTCCGACATCCCCGAATCCCGGACCAATGTTCGCCAGTGTGGCCGCGACACAACCGAAGGCGGTCAGCATATCCATCCCGTTCCCCGCCTCCAGCAATGCGACCACAAACCAGGAGAGCATCACGATAAACGCATAAAGCGCCACGAAAACCACCGTCTGCGCACGCTCACCCGCACCGAGGGCATTGCCATTGACGTGCATGCGGAACACCTGGTTCGGCCGGAACGCCTTGACGATTTCAAACCGGGCCGTTTTCAAAAAAACGATCAGCCGGCTCACCTTCATCCCCCCGGCGGTCGATCCCGAACAACCGCCCAAAAACATCATGGCCGCCAGAAGAATGAGCCCGTAACTGGGCCACTGCAGGTAGTCCACGGTTCCAAATCCCGTGGTCGAAGCAATCGACACCACCGTAAACCAGCTCTGTCTCAAAGCTGTCAAAAATTCCATGCTTTGCGAGCTTGCCACGCCGAAGGAGAGCACCACCGATGCGGCGAGACAGAACACGATAAACAGCCGCCCCTCTTCCTCATCGCGCAGGCGCTTCCACCGCTTCCGCAGCAGCACGACCCAGATCAAAAAGTTCATGCTGCAGATCACCATAAACAGACTGAGCCAGAGCTCAACGAGCCAGCCGTTGCCCCAGCCCGAATAGTGGCCGATGCTCTCATTATGCGGACTGAACCCGCCCGTGGACACCACGGTGAACGCATGGGAAATGGCGTTATAGGTGCTCAGCCCCATCGCCTTCAAACCGATCACACAAACAAGGGTAATCACCACATAGACCTTCCACAGAGTCATCGCCGTATCGCGGATCCGCGCGGTGGTTGCCTCGCCCGTCTGAAATGATGACTCGTTGCGGAACAGTGACTTCGAGCCCATGCCTAAATAGGAGAGAATCGCCACGAAAAGCACCAGGATACCCATCCCCCCCAGCCATTGGGTCACGGATCTCCACAACAGGATGCCCCGCGGCCATGATTCAATATCAAGCCCGGCCATAGGGTTCGTCTGCATGATCGTGGAACCGGTCGTGGTGAATCCTGAAACCGACTCGAACAACGCATCCGACAGCTCCAGCTTTGGCTCACCTAACAGATAAGGAAGGCTGCCGACGATACCACAGAGCACCCAGCCAAGCCCCACCACCACGATCCCCTCACGACGCGGGACACGGTCAATTTTGCCGATCCCGCAGACCATCATCGACGAGCCTAGCAGCGCAGCGATTCCGGCCGACAGGAATAACGAGGACATCGCACTGAGATCGCCGGGCACCGAGTCCAACCAGGCAAACACCCCGCACACAGCCATCGCAATACTTTCCAGCAAGAGCAAAGCACCGAGGAATTTGGCGAGAATACGAAGGTTCATATTAAAAAGTAGCGGGTAGCAGGCAGTGTAAGTCCGGCATCGGGATTCAGCGCACCAGTTTCAGAAATTTTTTGCGCACCTTCGGCGCCACCATGGCATAAATGGTGTCACCCGGCTGCAGCACGTCCTCGGGCCCTGGCACAATCGCATGCAGACCACGCATCCGTGCGACCAACACACACCCCTCGGGCCAGTCAATCTCAGAGACCATGTGCTCGGCGGCAATCGACGCCTTGGCCACCTCAGTCTCAATGACTTCTCCGGCACCCATTTTCTTCACAGTGTGGAACTGGTCGGAGGTCAGAAAACGCTCCAACTCGCGCCGGGTCGCCTCCCGTGGACTCACCGCTGCCAGCACGCCGAAGTGGCGTCCGCTGGCGCTGATCGCATTCGCGTAGTCGGCACGGTGAATCAAGGTCAGGCAATTCTTCGTCCCCAGGTTGTTAGCCTGCAAACAGGTCATCACGTTATCCTCGTCACTGCCACTGGTAGCGACAAAAAAGTCGGCATCCCCGACCTGCTCCTCCTCGAGCTCAGCGAGCACCGTGCCGTCCGTGCTGATCACCGTGGTATCGGCCAGAAGACCTGTCAACTCCTGCGCCCGGTCAGGGTTTTTCTCAATAATCCTGACCTTGCACTGGAAACTTTCCAACATCTGCGCCAAAGCGAACCCATACTCACTGCCGCTGAAAATCACAACACGCATCTCGTCCTCCTTGCCACCGCCCTTTTGCAGTCGGGTCGCCAACTTGCGAAGTCGGTTCGGATCACCGAAGATCGTCACCACATCGCCAGCCGCCAGGGCATCTCCGGCCGTCGGCACAAAGTGCTCCCCGCCGCGCGTGATCGACGCCACACGGGTCCGCTCCGGCGCCTTGAGGTCGACCAGACGTTTACCCACCGCGTCACTGCGCTCACTCACCCGCACCTGTTGGAGTTCGATCCTGCCACGTGCGATTTCCTCGACCAACAATGAATCCGGGTTCCTGATGAACTTGGACAATTCGATGGCACTCAGGCGCTCGGAGCTGAAGATATGGTCGATGCCGAAGTGTCCGCGGTAATCAAACAACCACTCTTCGCGCTGGATGCCCGGATGCACCCTTGCGATCACCTTGGCGGCATTCAGCTTCTTTGCCATCGATGTCGCCATCAGGTTCACGGTGCTGTCGCTGGTCAGGGCGAGAAACAGCTCGCACTCGGCCACGCCGGCTTCCAACAGGACATTGGCGCCGGCGCCGCTTCCGGTGATCACACGGCCGTCGATATGCTGTTCAAGCTCTGCCGCCACCTGGGCATCGTTTTCGATGACAACGATACTGTGAGCCTCGCGTGACAGCGACACAGCCAGATGGCGTCCAATTTCACCAGCTCCTACAATAATGATGTTCATAGTAACAGCCAGCAGGCCGCGCGCCCGTTCTGCCACCATAACCCAAAAAAGGCAAGACCGGAACCACGGGTGCGCATGTGCCATGGCTGGGCACAGAAACCCGTGAAACCACTTGCCCATCTCATTTTTGCGGGCATAATCCCGCGCGTTCATACTCTAATCATCATGGAAAACGTCATCATCATAGGAACCGGCCCCGCCGGATACACTGCCGCCATCTACGCCGCTCGCGCCGATCTCAATCCGCTCATCCTCACCGGCACCCAGCCGGGAGGCCAGCTGACGACAACGACCGAGGTGGAAAACTTCCCCGGTTTTCCGGCAGGCATCACCGGCCCGGAACTGATGGTGAACATGCAGCAGCAGGCGGAGAAATTCGGTGGCCGCGTCGAATTCGGTCTGGTCGATGGCGTCACCCGCGAGGACGACGGCACCTTCACGCTCAGCGTAGGCGAAAAGGAGCTGCAGACCAAAGCCGTCATCATCTGCTCCGGTGCCTCCGCCCGTTACCTCGGACTTCCCGGTGAGGAAGAACTCGTCAAGGGCGGGCATGGATTGACCGCTTGCGCCACCTGCGACGGTGCCTTCTACCGCGACGTTCCGGTCTGCGTGATTGGTGGCGGTGACTCCGCCTGTGAGGAAGCCACCTTCCTGACCAAATTCGCCAGCAAGGTCTATCTGATCCACCGCCGCGACGAGTTGCGCGCCTCCAAGATCATGGCCCAGCGCGCACTCGACCATGAAAAAATCGAACCTGTCTGGGACTCTGGCATCAAGGAGTACCTCACCGATGAAAAAGGTGACATCCGCGGCGTCCTGCTTGAAAACCTGAAGGACGGCAGCACCTCCGAGCTTGCCGTCGAGGGCGTGTTCATGGCGATCGGCCACACCCCGAACAGTGCCTTCCTCAACGGCTTGGTGGAGACTGATGCAAACGGCTACATCATCCAAAAGCAAGGCACACGGACCAGCGTGGAGGGTATCTATGCCGCGGGGGATATCTCCGACACCGAATACCGCCAGGCCATCACCGCCGCCGGACAGGGGTGCGCCGCCTCCATCGAGGTAGAACGCTGGCTTGCCGAACAGGAATAGGAGGGGCAACGCACGGATCCCCGGGCCAACGACCCCAGCGCCTCATTTTCGAAAAAAAAGACAAGTATACCGCGGTATCAACGTTATACTAATTGAGCGAATCATCACACAAGCCGCCTCACTCACAACAAACCCTCAACCACATTATGAAAATCATTCTCCCCATCCTCGCACTCACCCTGCCACTGTCTGCACAGACCGCGCCCAATGAATATCTCTCCGTCAAGCTGGAGATGAAGCGGGCCATCGAACGCGGCAACAACTACCTCAAGGCCCAGCAAGACAAGGAGGGGTTCTGGCGCGAAGCCAAGTACCCCGCCTACACGGCGCTGGCGCTCACCGCCGCGATGCGCTCCCCTTCCTACGAAAAGTCGGAACACATCGATCGGGGCTATAGCTGGCTGGTCAAACAGCAGAAGGACGATGGCGGCATCTACGGCAAGGGACTTGGCACCTACAACACGGCAACCTCCATCGTTGCCCTGGTCAGCACCGGCGACAAATCCTACCATCCCACCATTCTCAAGGCCCGCAGGTTCCTCATCAACCAACAAACCGACTGGGATATCAAGGGCGAGGCCGACAATAAATACGATGGCGGCATCGGCTACGGAGGATCATACAATCACTCCGACATGTCCAACACCTACCTCTCCATCGAGGCGCTTCGACTGTCGCGGCACATTGCCCAGGACGATGCCTCCGGCAAGCAGCCTGAACTCAATTGGGATGCCGCCATCCAGTTCATCACACGCACCCAGAACCTGGAGGAAACCAACGACCAGCCAGGGATCAGCAACGACGGCTCAATGAACTACTTCCCCGGCGACTCGAAGGCAGGGCACAACATCAACCCGGACGGCAGCAAAACCTTGCGCGGATACGGGTCCATGTCCTATGCCGGCCTGCTCTCGATGATCTATGCAGAGCTGGACGAAAAGGACGTCCGCGTCACCTCGGTCAAAAAATGGCTGGCCGAGAACTACACCGTCAAGGAAAACCCCGGCCTCGCCACTAAGGAGGACCCGGCTCTGGGCCAACAGGGGCTCTACTACTACTACCACGTCATGGCCAAAGGTCTCGCCGCCGCCAATATCGACAAACTCACCCTCAAGGATGGTAAAAAAGTCGACTGGCGCAATGATCTGGCTAACCAAATCCTCACCGACCAACGTGAAGACGGGTCATGGGTGAACAAAAACTCACGCTGGTGGGAAAGCGATCCCGTTCTCGTCACAGCCTATGCCGTGCTCACCCTCGAGCAAATCTATCACTCGATCCCTGAATAACAGCATGTCGGGCCGCGCCCGGATCGACCGTAATCTTGGCCATTCCTATCTTGCCCATTCCTATCTTGCCCATTCCTATCTTGCCCGTTCCTGCTTGCTTTGCGGCTGCCCCCGCATTGCACACATGCCCGCGATGCGGGCTCAAGTAGGGAGTGTGGACAACGCACGAATTCATTCCTGCCCGACGGAGGAGGAGGGCTGCATACCAGCATAGCCGAGTGGGCGAGGCAGTCCTGTCCACAGCGCAGGATGAATAGGCCGGCTTGTCTTAGCATGCTTTTTTCAACCGCGAAAAAAGGCACGAAAGCGGGCTTCCTCCTGCGCTAGAGGCTACGGCGAGACAAGTGGGTTGCGGGCTCAAGTAGGGAGTGTGGACACTCCTGTCCACAGCGCAGGATGAATATCTTAGCATGCTTTTTTCAACCGCGAAAAACGCGAAAGATGGCTTAGGTTGCGGGCTTAGGTTGCGGGCTTGGGTTGCGGGCTTGGGTTGCCGAGGGACAGGAGTGTCCCTCCTCCTTGGGCCTGCGGCAGGATGGTCGTGTCGGCAGACCGGTTACCCGCCCCCTCACGTCGCCTTGTTGCTCCCGGCCTAGGTATTATCCCTGCGATAGCCCACCCGCCGGTCGAGCTCCTCACGAAGGGCCTCAAGGCCTTCTTCGGTATTGGCAGAGATCGGCAGGATCGTCACCTTGGGGAAACGCTGCCTGAACATGGCCAGGTTTTCCTCGGACCCCTCGAGATCCATCTTGTTCGCCACAACGATCCACTCGAACTTCGAAACGTCCTCATCATAGAGCTTGACCTCCATGCGCAGGGTTTCGAGGTCCTCAATGGGATCACGGCCCTCGCTGCCCGCCATATCGATCACAAAGAGCAGCAAGCGGCAGCGCGTGATGTGACGCAAAAACTCGTGCCCGAGCCCGCGGTTCGCATGGGCGCCCTCGATCAGTCCGGGGATATCCGCCACGGTGCAGCGACGGTACTTGGGGAACTCGACCACACCGACCATCGGGTTCAGGGTGGTGAACGGGTAGTTGGCAATCTTCGGCGTGGCTTGGGAGAGTTTGCTCACCAGGGTGGACTTGCCGGCGTTGGGGAAGCCCACCATACCAGCATCCGCGATGCGGCGCAGCTCGAGATAGAATACACCGGCCTCGGCCTCGGTGCCGAGCGTATGCTCTTCGGGGGCCTGGTTGACGGACGTCTTATAGTGCCAGTTCCCCTTGCCGCCTTTACCGCCGGCGCAGAGGACAAACTCCTCGCCATATTCGGTCAGGTCGGCGATGGGCTCGAGGTCGATGCCCTCGTCACTGCGTTCCTTCTCCACGGCCTCGGTGACGGTGCTCGCATTACTGCGGTAGACGACGGTGCCCGGTGGCACGCGCCCGATTTTATCCTTGGACGTCCTGCCGTGTTTGCGGTTGCCGGCACCGTGTTCCCCCGGTTTGCAAATGAGCTTCGGGTCGTAGGAATAGGCCTTGAGGTTATCGACGGAGGGATCGACACGCAGGATGACGCTGCCGCCGTCGCCGCCATCGCCGCCGTCCGGCCCGCCCTTGGGTCTGAATTTTTCCCTGCGGAAATGGACGACGCCATTGCCTCCATCGCCGGCCTGGGCGATGATTCTGATATGATCGATAAACATGGGTTTGCTAAAGCTTGAAGTTTGAAGTTGCCCGTTCCAAGAGAAATGGCGGAGGCGGTATTTAGCATCGTTTTCCCGAATGAAAACGTGAAATCGCGGAAAATACCATTTTTCGCTTGGCAAATCACCCCGCATCGTACAATTTCCCGCCCCGTCGCAGCAGCGCCGCACCATTTTTCAACCCATTCAACCATGCTTACTCTCAGACTCAACCGCCAAGGCACCAAGGATCGCCCTTATTACAAGATCGTTGCTGTGGACAGCCGCAAACGCCGTGACGGCCGATACATCGAGCAAATCGGCACCTACAATCCCATGGAGGACGGTGTCAACTACGACATCGACGTCGCCAAGGCCGACGATTGGATTTCCAAGGGCGCCCAGCCGTCCGACACCGTGCGCGACATCATCAAGAAGGCCCGCAAGGAAGCCCTTCATGCCGAAGCCTGATTTTTCATGCAATAACCTTATTGTTGTTTAGTGAACGCGTCGACTTCCGGTCGGCGCGTTTTTTTGTGCCTGCGCCGATGGTCCGCGCCGCAGACGCGGGCCGCGAAAAAGCGCCCGGTGCGCCCGGTGCGCCCGGTGCATATCCACGGCGCTCCTTCGTCTACGGGTGGCTGAATGAAGCTTGCCTCGTTCGATGCGCGCCCGCCCTCACTTCATCTCCACCGTGATGGACTCCTTGTCTTCGAACTTGATGCCCTCCACCCCTTTGAGGGCTTTTTTCATCTGGTCGAAATCGCCGCCCTGAAGCGCCTTGAGCTTCTCAGGATCCGCCAAGAGTTTCCCCATCTGGATATCCGACAAGATGATGGTATCGCCGTCAACATGCGTGGCGTCGGTCTTGCTGATACCGGGCTCGATTTTAACGGTCGTGGTGATACGCATATCCTTCATCATGCCCTGCATCATCGCCAGCTGTTGCGGATCCATCTCCGGCTGCTCCGGCTGCTCTCCCTTCGCCCCTTCTTGAGGGACTTGCTGGATGATAGTCAGTGTGCCGTCGGCCAATTTGAAGGTCAACGCGGAATCATCGGCTTTCTTGACGGCACCTCCGGCGGCGTCGTCCATGTTCATGGCGCCGTTCGCCGAGTATTTCAGCTTGTTAATATCGGCAAACCTGAAAGTGGTTTTCACCCCCAGCTTGCCGTCGGCATCGATTTTCTCGACACTGACGACCTCGACCCCCTCGCCCATGGTCTTGGCGCGGGCCTCGGCCTTCGTTTTATCAAGCATCTTCGCCATCGGATCCTCCCCACCGGCTCCGATCTGGGCGAACATCATCTTCATTTGTTCACCCAGGATCATTTTCTCGGTGACCGTTCCGCTGCCATCCTTGTTCACAGCAATGGTGCTTTCCACTTGCAAGCAGGAACTCAAGCCGAAAAGGCTGAGCGCTCCCACCACTATCATGATCAGTTGCGTTTTCATACCTCGAGACAACGACATGGGCACGGGGAATTGTCCAGAGAAAAGCAATGCTGCGGCAGGCCGATAATTATTCGCGTGCCTTGCAAAAGCCATTGCACAGCGCCGCGATACCGCTATCTTCCCTATCAGTTCACCATGGAAGTCACGCCCGCTGTTCAAATCAACCATCTGGTCAAGGAGTTCCCCTCGCCTTTTCGAAAGTCGAGGGTGCGGGCCGTTGATGACGTGTCGCTTGCCATCATGCCAGGGGAGGTCTACGGACTGATCGGCCCGAATGGCTCGGGCAAATCCACCACGATGAAGGCGCTGCTGGGACTACTCGCCCCGACCCGGGGCAGTTGCCACGTTTTTGGCAAAAACTCCATGAAAACCGATTCCCGCCAGGAAATCGGCTTCCTGCCCGAAAACCCCTACTTTTACAAACACCTCAGTGGCGAGGAAACACTGCGCTTCTACGCCAAGCTCTGCGGCATGCGCGGCAAGGAGATGAAAAACCGGGTTGCAGAAATGCTCGAGATGGTCTCCCTGCAGGACGCGCGCAAGCGACGCATCGGCGGCTACTCCAAGGGCATGCTGCAACGCATCGGCCTCGCCCAAGCACTCATCCACGACCCCCGGTTGCTGATTCTGGACGAACCCACCGCCGGCGTCGACCCCGTTGGCTCGCGCCAGATCCGTGATCTGATCGTCAGCCTGAAGGCACGGGGGGTCACCGTCTTCCTCTGCTCCCACCTGCTGGAGCAAGTCCAGGAGGTCTGCGATCACGTCGGGATCATTTTCAATGGCAAGCTCGTCAAGGAAGGCCGGTTGGAAGACCTCATCGCCATTGAGGACCAGACCGAGGTCGTCATCCGGAATGCCAGCTCGCGCACCCTCGCCCGCATCCGGGCCGTCATCGCCGATGCCGAAAACGCGGAGTTCGTCCGCATGGGCAAACCCAAGACCACCCTCGAACGGCTCTTCCTTGATGAAGCCCGCAAGTCGGACGCCGCCGCAGCCAAACCCAGCAACACGAACGAGCAAGGAGACCCCCATGCGTAGAAACGGTTTTTTCTCCCCGGCCCGCATCTCGGTGATCGCCGGCCATACCTTCACCCAACTGGTGCGGATGAAGGTGTTCTATTTTCTCCTGGTGTTTGTCATGCTGATGCTGGTAGCCAGCTTCTTTGACATGCCGTGGAGCCGCGTCACCGAGGACAGCGCGGAACAGGAACTGATCATTCTGAAGAGCACGGCCATGGGGGCGATGGCGATGTTTTCCGCGCTTTTTGCCATTGCCGCCACCGCACTGCTCATCCCCAAGGATCTGGAGGACAGGACGCTCTACACCATCCTGAGCAAACCCGTGCCGCGCCTTGATTACCTCCTCGGGAAACTCGCCGGTGTGCTGGTGCTGGTCGCCGTTTCATTGCTGCTCATGGATGCACTGCTCTCCGTCATCCTCCACCTGCGCACGGAGGAACTGCTTGCCGCGGAAATGGAAAAAGGATCCAGCCTCGGCTGGCCGCAGCCATACCTCGACATTCGCCGGGAATCCATTTCCCAACAAGGAGTGACCTGGGACCTGCAGGCCGGGATCGCCGCGATCTTTCTCAAGGCGATGGTGATGGCTTCCCTGGCCCTCCTGATCTCGACCTTCTCCAGCTCCACCCTGTTTACCATCGTGATTGCCGTGGTGATCTATTTCATTGGCCACTTCACCGCCGATGCGCGGAATTACTGGCTCTACAGCCAGAAAGACGGGGTGTCCGAGGAGCTGAAATTACTCACCCAGGGAGTGGCTCTCGTTTTCCCCGATTTCCAACCCTACAACATCATCGATGCCACCATCGAAGGCAAAAAAATCGGGCAGGGCATCCTCGCGCGCCTGGCCGTGCTCACCCTGTTCTACACAGGCATCTATAGTGTGCTGGCATGGTTCACCTTCCGGAAAAAAGAATTCTAACCACTTCTGTCGCCATCCTCAACTCGATCCGGGCCAAGATGCGCCCCAAGATGATTCATCCCTACCCCCCGAGCTCTTAACCCCGTGCGTATTCTCTTCCAGATCGTTGTGATCATCTGCATCCTGCTCGGCTTCGGTGCCGCCAAGCTGCGCTTCGAAGACCAGCTGAGCCAGGACATGGTGGCACAACGGCTGATCCAGCCGCCGCTCAAGGAAGGCACCAACCTGCGCCTGGGCCAGACCGGCGCCGCCGTGGCCCTCGGCGGGTTGCGTTCACTGGTCGCATCCGTCTGGAACCTGCGCGCCTTTGTGCACTTTGAAAACCTCGATTGGCTGAAGCTGGAGCAAAGCTATGAGGTCATCACCACGCTGCAACCCCAGACGACCCATTACTGGGATACCGGCGCATGGCACCTCCACACCAATGCCTCGGTTTACTACAAGGAGAACAAGGACCTGAGCCCGATCCGCCGCTCGGCCATGCAACTGGCCTACATCCGCAAGGGCTCCGCCTTTCTTACCGAGGGGGTCAGGCAGAACCCGGACGACTGGCGCCTCCACCTCGCGCTCGCCCGACTCTGGAATGACCGACACAAACTACCCGACCCAGCCCGCGCCCTCGGTCACTACGAGGACGCGCTGGCATGTGAATCGCTACCCGAGTACAGACGGAGCCAACTCCGCCGGTTTGCCTTTTACGTCATGACCCAGGTGCAAGGCCGTGAGCGGGACGCCTACGCGCTCGGACTCGCCCTGTTCAACGAGTCGACCCAGAACCACACTCCCAACCTCGTCTCCTGCCTCTTCGCCCTGCAGAATGCGTTGGCTATCCCGGAGGCCGGGCGACTGACGGATGCGCAGCTCTTCCCCGACAAAAAAACACAATTGCTGTGGCTGAAAAACTTCTGGGCCCATCGAAACCAGGACTACCCGATGGATGGTGTCCGCCGCAAAATCAACGAACTCGAGCAGGAAGCCATGGACTTCCGCGCCAAGCCACAGGACTAACCCGTCCGGACAGCACGGTCACGCCTTGTGCTTTGCCAGCATTATAGCCAACCCCGCGTTTTTTTTACTTTCCCTCAAGCCCGTCACAAGGCATTGATCCCCTTACCCTTTTCTATGAGAATTGCCATCTTCAGTGATATCCATGCCAACCTTGAAGCCCTCGAAGCCGTCCTGGCGGATGCAGAGGCCCAGAACTGTGACAGCTATATCTGCCTCGGCGATGTCGTCGGCTACAATGCCGACCCTGCCGCGTGCTTGGAAAAGGTCCGTGGCATGGGCTGCCCGGTCGTCAAAGGGAACCACGACCAGGACTGCGGCCACGACACCTCACTGGAAATGATGAACCCGGTGGCCGCCGAGGCACTGCGCTGGACCCGCGAACAGCTCACCCCAGAGCAGCGCACATGGCTCGCCCGCCTCCGCATGGTCCGCCAGGTCCACGACTTCACCATCGTGCACTCCACGCTCGACCAGCCGAATTCATGGAACTACGTCACCAACAAGTTTGATGCCATGGCCAATTTTTCCTATCAGGTGACACCCGTTTGCTTTTACGGCCACACCCACGTGCCGCGTGTATTCTTGCGCGACTCACGCGTGCAGGAAATCCCCGCCGAATCCATCGCCCTCGACCACGGGTCCAAGTACTTCATCAACACCGGCTCCGTAGGCCAACCACGCGACGGTGACTGGCGCGCCTCCTACTGCATCTACAACCTCGAGCAACACGTGGTCGACTTCCGTCGTGTCGAATACGATCTCAAGACGGCACAACGGAAAATCCTCGCCGCCGGACTGCCGGAATCACTCGCCGAGCGCATTGAGCACGGACGCTAAGCACACTGGCCGGGCCCCACCAGACTTTTCCAGATCGGCACATCAGCCTCCGCCCACTCGAGCGACGCACATTCAGCCAGGCTAAGCCACCGGAGCTGCGCGTGCTCAATCGCCACGGGCGCACCCGCCAGGATCCGTGCTCGATAGGGCTGCAGCCGAATCGAAAAATCGTCGTAGTGATACTCGACTTCGGCCATCGCCCCACCCACTTCGATAGTGCAGCCCAACTCCTCGACAATCTCGCGGCACAGAGCAGCCTCCGGCTTCTCGTCCGGCTCGATTTTCCCCCCGGGAAACTCCCATTTCCCGGCAAGCGCCTTCCCCTCCGGGCGTTGACAGACCAGCACCCGGCCGTCCCCGTCCAGCATCACCGCACAAACCACATTGATCATGCACAGGGTTTAGCCTACAAAGGAGCCGACCCACAACCCGAAATGCCAGCTTGCCCGAATCCCGCCCCGCTTGAAGACGACGCCTGTGATGTGATCGCCAAGGCAATGCGCGGCCGCGGGGTCAGCACCGAGCGTCTCGCCATGCAGACCGGCTTGTCGATGACCGCCGTCCGATCGGCGCTCGACGGAACCCTCGATCCCGACGCATTGGAGAAAATCGCCCGCGCGCTCGAGCTTTCCCCCCCGGCCCTGATCGGGCTATCCTCCTACGCGCCCGCCGCCCGGGCGCCCGAGGGCCTCCACCGATTTGTCACCCCCTTCGGTCATGCCGGCGCCAACGCCTATGTCATCACCCACGGCCGCACCGCCAGCGTGTTTGACACGGGCACCGACGCCACCCCGATCCTCCAATTCCTCCACGACAACAACCTGCAAGCGGAGGCCGTCTACATCACCCATCGACACCCCGACCACACGGCGGGGATCGGAAGCTTTGGTGACACCCCGGTCATTTTCCCCGAGGACATCGAACACGGCGCACCGATCAGCGCCGCGCACCCGTCACTCATCGCACTCGACGTCAGCGGCCACGCCCAACCCGCACGGGCCTATTTTTACGAGGGCCTGGCCTGCCCGGTATGCATTGTCGGCGACAGCGTTTTTGCCGGCTCCATGGGGGGCACCCGCAACCCGCCAAGCTATCAACTCGCCCTGCAAACAGCGCGTGAGCACCTCTTTTCACTCCCCCCGGCCACGGTCCTGTGCCCTGGACACGGGCCACTGACAACCGTCGCCATGGAACAGTGCCACAACCCGTTTCAAACATCGCCGCCGAGAAGGTCGAGAAACACAGGGATCATCCTCCGGTAGAGCGAGTTTTTCCCGCCGCGCGACAGTTGGTTCATCACCAGTGCCGCGGCATCGTCCTGGTTGGCCGGCGTGCACCGGTTGATTTGGTGGTTACCGGCATCCAGTTGCTGGTGCAGATAGGGTGATCCGGCATCCCGTGACACCCTCACCGCGCACTCGGCGCAGGACAACTCGATAAGCCCGATCGGTGCTCCCGCCGGGTCGGATTCCAAAACCGCCTCGACATCGGCACCCTCATGAGTTTCAAAATAGAAGTGGTCATCCCGTGGCGTGTCCAAACCGAGCTCCAAACTCCGGGTCCAGCCGGTGCGCTGCACGACCCAGGCTAATAACTGAAGCCCCGCCATCCGGTGATCCGGGTGGGTCACGATACGTATCCTGGTCATGTGCTCCAGCGCGCGCGCGGCCAGCGGGTCATCAAACAACCCGGCAACCGCCAGGCGTATCTGAAAACTGCGCGTCCACTCGATATCCATCGGGTGAAGGTCCCCGACATCCTCCATCACCTGTTCGATACAGCGGAAAGACTTCAGCGGCTGCGACCACTCCGAACTATCGAACACAAAACGATCAATCAGGCTGTAAAGCCTTTCGGAGAAAATAGGCGACAGCTCACCCTGCCACCAGAAGACGAGTGGCAGGTCACTGTTGAGGTGGGCAAAAACGGTATTGCGGAGGCGTCCCGTCGCCTTGCCTGTTAGTTGAAAGGCAATCTGCTCGCAGCACACACTTTTGCGCCCGTGGGACAGGTGGCAATGTGCGGTAATCCAGGCACGGATCGACGTCTCCTCGCTGTCCCGATCAATACCTATCAGGATCGCCCGGCACGCGTGCTCACGGGTAATGGTCTGCACCAACTCCGAGTTCCTGATAATGGCTCCTTTTTCCTCGGAATAAACAGCCAGATTAATCAGCGATGCATTCGTACTGGCCTTGTCCTCCTCCCAAAGCAGCCGCAACTCCATGTCAACGGAGTCGATGGCGACCTCTTTCCCGAGGGCCAGGGTGTATTCATCTTGGATAGTCTCACTCACAGGTAATCAATTTCATTAGAGCCTTCTCCACTTGTGACCTTCGCGCCCCAGGAGGTCGTCAGCCTCCTTCGGCCCCCAGGATCCGGCGACAAACTCTGCCATCGGCGGGGGCGTCTTCGACGCATGCCAGGCATGCTCGATGTGATCGATGAATTTCCAGGCCTCCTCGACTTCGTCACGGCGCGCAAACAGGGTGGCGTCGCCTGCCATGGAGTCCAACAACAGCCGCTCATAGGCCTCCGGGCTCCCTTTGCCAAAGCTGGTCGCATAATGGAAGTCCATCTTGACAGGCTCAAGCCTGAGGCTGGAGCCCGGGATTTTGGAGACCATACGCAATGAGATCCCCTCGTCAGGCTGGATACGGATCACCAGCACATTACCCCCGGGCACCCCGCCTGACAGCGCGTTGAAAAGCACGGTCGGCGGCTCCTTGAAGTGAATGGAGATCTCGGTCGCCTTTTTCGGCAACTGCTTGCCCATTCTAACATAAAAAGGAACGCCACTCCAACGCCAGGTATCAATTAAAACTTTCAGGGCAACATAGGACTCGGTCATCGACTCAGGGTCAACACGGTCTTCCTCGCGATAACCGACAACCCGCTCACCATCGACATGGCCGGCAACATACTGGGCCCGCACGACATTCTCGGCAACAAGCTCAGGCGTATCCCACTGCCGCATGGAACGCAACACCTTGACCTTTTCATCACGCACACCATCGGCCGACAAATCAGTGGGCGGCTCCATGGCGACCAGACTGAGCAGTTGCAGCAAATGGTTCTGCACCATGTCACGCAATGCTCCCGCCTGGTCGTAATAGCCGCCACGGCCACCTTCCATACCGAGATTCTCCGAGCATGTGATCTGGATCTGGTCGATATACCGACTATTCCAAAGCGGCTCGAAGATGGCATTGGCAAACCGGAGCACCATGATGTTTTGCGCCGTTTCCTTGCCGAGATAGTGGTCGATGCGGTAGGTGTCGCGCTCCTTGAAGGTGCGGTTCACCACCCTGTTGAGGTGCTGTGCTGTCGGCAAATCCGTGCCGAAGGGTTTTTCCACAATGACGCGCGACCAGCAGCCGCGCTTGTGATCACTCAGTCCCGCCTCCTTGAGATGCTCTAACACGTCATCAAAGAAGGCAGGGGCACTGGCGATGTAGAAGAGTCGGTGGCCTTTGCCTCCACGCTCACGGTCAATTTCATCGAGCTTGCCGGCGAGACTTTCATAGCCGCCCGCATCTTGAAATTCACTCTGATGATAGTACACGTTCTGGGCGAACTCGGCCCAGATCGAGTCGTCGTGACCGCTGCGGGACACCTTTTTGTTCACCTGCTCAAGCCCATGGCGGTAATCTTCATCCGATTTCTCACGACGTGCAAAGCCAATGATTTTCACCCCGGCCGGGAGGGCACCCTCGACCTGGAGGTTGTAGAGCGCCGGTATCAGCTTCCGGTGGGTCAGGTCCCCGGTCGCGCCAAAGATAACCACCGTGCACGCCTCCGGGTGTGACCGCGATACCAGATCCTTTCGAAACGGATTTTTCATAAATTAATAGCCTACCCGGAATCCGCCACCATCAGGCCGTCGGGCCAAACGTCTCATCGATCTCCGGGGGAGAAGGTAACAGTAATCCGGAAACACCTGGCATCAAGCCAAACAGGTGTCAATTTTTGCGAAGAGCGAAGCCACGCCGCGCGATGTCCGCCCGTCCATGGCACGATCAGCCTAAAAAGGGATAGTCGGTATACCCCGCCGGCCCATCCCCATAGAATGTCTCAGGGTCTGGCTCGTTGAGCTCCGCCCCGCGCGCAAAACGCTCCGGCAGATCAGGGTTGGCGATAAATAGCTGCCCCCAGGATATCGCGTCAGCCTCGCCAGCGGCAATCATTGCCTCACCATCATCCTGGGTCAGTTGCTGGTTCGCAATCAACGGCCCGCCAAAAAGCTCCTTCATCATCGGGCCGATCCGAGGCTCCGCCAGCCCCTCACGGGCAAACAGGAAGGCCAGCTTCCGGCGTCCTGCCTCACGGGCGACATAGCCGAAGGTCGCCGCCGGATCAGAGTCCCCCATCCCGTGCGAATCACAACGAGGCGCCAGATGCAGCCCGACGCGGTCGGCACCCCAGACCGCGGCAACCGCATCAACCACTTCCAGCATCAACCGGGCCCGGTTCTCAAGCGACCCACCATAGGCGTCACCGCGGACATTGGTGCTGTCCTGGAGGAACTGGTCAAGCAGGTAACCATTGGCACCGTGGATTTCAACCCCGTCGAAGCCGGCGGCTTTGGCATTTTGCGCCGCCTGCCGGTAGGCATCGACGATGGCGGGAATCTCATCCGTGTCCAATGCGCGCGGCGTCACAAACGCCTTTTCAGGCCGGATCAGGCTGACATGCCCGTCAGGGGCAATCGCGCTCGGGGCCACAGGAAGTTTGCCATCGAGGTAAACCGGATCCGATACCCGGCCGACGTGCCACAGCTGGAGGATGATGCGGCCGCCGGCATCATGCACCGCCTTGGTCACCAGCTTCCACCCTTCCACTTGCGCCTCCGACCAAATCCCGGGGGTGTTCGGGTAGCCGACACCCATCGGCGTCACCGAGGTCGCTTCCGAAATGATCAGGCCTGCGGAAGCGCGCTGGGCGTAATACTCCGCCATCATGGCATTGGGGACCCGTCCCTCGCTGGCACGGCAACGCGTGAGCGGGGCCATGATCATGCGGTTCGGAAGCTCCCAGGCTCCGATTTTTACGGGCGTCAGTAATGAGGATGTCGGTCGGTTCATGTTGAAATGTGGTGAAGGTTGTTGCGTAAATTGGCCGAAGAGAACGCCTCCCACGGCATTGACCCGCTCGGGTTGCCGCCGTGACGCGCTCTCCGGTCAGGGCGACTTTTTCTCAGGGGTAAGCAACAGGTCGTTGGCCACGGCTTCGGCAAACGAGCCGACCAAACCGCGGTAATGGATCACCCCGTCCCTTCCCAGCACCATGCAGTAAGGCCATCCACTCACCCGGTAGTCGCGGGCAATTTTTTGTTGGGGGTCGGAGAAATTCCGCCAGGTGACGAGGCGGTCCGCCTCAAGAGCCCTCAGGTTCATCAGTGAGTCACGGTTCACCCCGAGCACGACCAAGGGCTTGGCCACGTTGCGACTCGTCGTTTTTCGCAGGATTTCCAGCGACCTGGCCGCTTCGGCATCCCAGCTTGACCAGAATACAAGCATCACCACCTTCCCCCGGAAATCCTTGAGCCGCATCGGCCGGCCCGCTGAATCCGTCCCCACAATCTCAGGCGCGACCCGCCCTTTGGAAAGGTTCTTAATCTTGTAGAGCTCATCCCGCACGATGTCCGCCACCGTGATATCGCCCAGCTTGACATGGGCACTCTTGATAATGGCCTCGGTCAAGTGCTCGCGCCGTTGTTTCATGATCCGGTAATCATCACCCAGCCCCCCTAACATGATCGATAAGGCAAGGGCCGCCTGCCCCTGGACCTCGGCATTCGGGTTGGTCATTTTAATCTTTTCCAACATCTGCATCCCGCGTGACCGCAATGGCATTCTTCCCGGACGGGGTATCTCCCCAAGCGGATCGAGGTTCACCATGGCAATACAGAAACGTCCTACCAACGGACTCAACATGTGGTGTTTTTCCACGGCATTCAACAACGCATGCTGGGATTCGGCGACGAGCGAGGTGTCGTTCTCCAGTAACCACGCGCCATACTTCAGGGTCCAGTCATGGGCAAGATCCCGGTTCAACAGCTTTTTGAGCCTCGCCCCGTAATCGCCGGGATTCGGGCGTTTTTTGGTGATCACCCCAAGCGCCTTGGCATCGGGCGCCGTCCGCATCTCGGATAACCATAGTCGTTGCAGCCGATCATACTCCCCGGTGATGGCACTGGCCTCAGCGTCGGTGGCCGACCGCACGGGCATCACCGCCACCATCATGATAAGAAGCACTCCAGCCCGGATCGAATTCACGCTCATCATGGTGTTAACCTATCAAGGTTTGCTGTGGGATCAAGTGGGAAGCCTTGAAGTGGGAAGCCTGTGCCTAATGCCGATCCATCACGGCCTGCAGCTCACGCTGAAATGCCATGACATCCGCTTCAGTCGGCCGGTATCCCTCGGTGTCAGGATCGACTCCGAGACGTCCCTGCTCGTCGACATACCACATGCCGCCCTGACCACCGGGAAATGTCACACGGCCGCTGGCCATGACACCAGGCCGGGCGATTTCATCGACGGTCACCGTGACTTTCCCGCCCTCTTGCGCTGGCGGAAGGATTTCCAAATCATCCTCGGTGAGCTCAGCCCCATTACCGGCAGCATCGCCCCCATCGCTCGGGTTCTCGGCTTCTTGCGCGGCGGCGGCAGCACGGGCCTCTTCGGCGAGATTGCGGATTTCAATCCCGAGATCAAGCACGAGGAATCGGGTGTCCATATAGGTCAGGCGCAGCTCCATCTCGTCTTCCATCCGTTTCTGAATGTCCGCAAGCTGGGCTCCCTCATCGGCCCACGCCTTCAAGGTGGCAATCTGGTCGTCGGTCAGTTTTTTGGCATTAAACATAGTGTCCACCCCATTTAACGAGACATCGGCCATGATGCAAGACATTGAAGGAAGAATCCGCGCCTTCACCGCCACTTTGGCACTCTGGCACTTTGGCATTGGGCTTTGGCTCAAAAATACCTATAGTCCGCGCGTGCCGGCACCCTCCCCATCATTCCCCACCTCCCCGCCCCGCGCGTGGGCCGAGGTCAACCTCACCCATCTGCGTCACAATTACCAGGTCGCACGCCGACACCAACAAGGGGAAATCATGGCCGTGCTCAAGGCCGGCGCCTACGGCCACGGCTTGGAAAAAATCGCCACCGCCCTGGAAAACCTCCCCGATGAAACAAGCCCCGGATTTTTTGGCGTCGCCAGTGTGATCGAGGCCAGACGTCTCGCCGAGGCCGGGATTCAAACCCGCATTTACCTGCTCGGCCCGACCTGCCCGTTCGAGCGCGAGGAAATCGTCGCCCGCCGCTGGACGCCTTGTATCTCAAGCCTGGAGGAGGCAAACAGCTTCAACCAGACGGTGCAATCACTTGGCCCCAAGCAGCCGACCCCCAAGCTCCCCGTGCACCTGACCGTGGATACCGGCATGGGCCGTGGCGGGTTTCTTCCGGATGATCTGCTCGGTGCGATGCCCGAACTGGAAAGCCTCGACCACCTGCATATCGAGGGAATAGGCTCCCACCTCCCGTCCGCCGATGAGGACGAGGCGTTTACAAGAAAGCAGTTTGACCTGTTTGACTCCCTCGTCGCACAACTTGGCCCCGACCGTTTTCAATACCGGCACCTCGCCAACAGCGCGGGCCTGCTCGCCTACCAAAGCCGCTGCACCAACCTCTATCGCCCCGGCCTGATGCTCTACGGCATCTCCCCGATCGAAACATTCCAACACGAACTCAAACCCGTGCTCAGCTTGAAATCCAGGGTATCCCTGGTGCGCAACCTGCCCGCCGGACAAGGAATCTCCTACGGTCGCGATACCATTTTGAAACAGGAAACCAAGGTCGCCACCATCGGCATCGGCTATGGCGACGGATACCCGCGGGCGCTCTCCAGCGATCAAACCAGCGTCCTCATCCGTGGCGAACGATGCCCGCTGTTAGGACGGGTCACCATGGATCAGATCATGGTCGACGTCTCCGCCCTGCCCGACTGCAAAAGCGGCGACGAGGTGGAACTATTCGGCGAAAACATCCTGGTCAGCGAGATCGCCCGATGTGCCAACACCATCCCCTGGGCCGTATTCACGGGTATCACCCCGCGAGTGGCCCGCGTTTACCTCGGCTAACGGCCATTGCCAACCGGCAGGGGCGATCGCAGGGCACGACACCCGCGCACCCCCGGCCCGCTAGGGGCGAAGTCGCTCCAACAGCTTCTGCGTCGCTTTCACCCCCTCGACCGGAGGCGTTTCCTCACCTTCGTATTCGATCGCGATTATCTTGTTATACTCGACGTCGTTG